>CAZFZX010000139.1:10861-12232 GCA_964523765.1 uncultured Enterobacteriaceae bacterium | reverse complement strand
GTCGGGGAGAAAGAATAATGCAACGGCAAAAAATACATAGATTATGCTATGCGCGATTAAGAATATTTTGCTATTCATTCTAGTCACCAAACGTCTTGCTAACCTGACACCTGAGCGCCGCTATGCAGCACTATAAATACGATTGTTGCACTTCTGACTTGAATCTAGGCAGCAAATTCGATCGCGGTAACGCTGGACAGATCTACGGACTGTTTCGCCTTCCATAGATCGTGGTTATGCTGCATCGCAAGCCAACTTTCCGCGGATCGACCTACTGCTTTCGATAGTCTCAGCGCCATTTCAGGGCTAATGCCACTCTGACCATTTATTATTCGCGTGAGCGTCGAAGCCGAGACCCCGAGACTTTCCGATAGACTACGAATGCTGAGGTCGTACGGATCCAGGTAAATTTTGCGAATAAATTCGCCAGGATGAGGTGGGTTGTGCATAGGCATTAGTGATAATCCTCGTAATCCAATAGGTAGACGTCTCCGTCGCGAAAATCAAATGTAAGACGCCAATTTCCACTAACAGATATGGACCATCTCCCGTGTAAACGTCCAGTAAGCTCGTGGAGCCGGAATCCTGGGATATCCATATCCTCAATTGTTGAGGCAGTATCCAGTGCCGCAAGTTGCAATCGGAGCTTGTTCGCCTGGGAAGCTCGGATTCCGGCTTTTAACCCGACTCATAGAATTTCCTGATCCTTTTATGGCGAATAGACCGAATCACACAGCAAGTATAACTGCGTGTTGCGCATCACGCAACATGCTGCTACCTAACGTTGCGCTAACCCGCCCTTGACGGCGACGACTGGAGCAGAAGCGAAAGGAGGACGCGGTCAAGGATCAGCGTTGAGCACTTTATTATGTTTCTGTTTCTATCATTCATGAAAGCAATTTCTCTAGTAGTTGTCTAAAGAAATTCCTAGTCACCGCATCTGTGATGTGATCGTGGCTTTCGTTTACAGCCCGGTGTTGAGTTACAAAAACTATCAACATGAGATAAATTCCAAAAAGCACCATAAAAGCGATCAAGATGTAGTGCCACGACAGCAATACGCTCAGATTGTTTTTGGTAAGTGACCATAGGGTTACCGCAACAAACGTGAGTCCGAAACTAAAAACGACTATCCTTTTCGACACACTAGACCTATGCCCGCTAGGAATTGCACCATCTGGGCGCCGACTATTCTTTTTGCGCTTTCTCATTTAGCAAAAGAAACATAACAGTGAATTAGAAACATTCAGCAGTTATAGCGATATACACATTGTGCATATCACCGTATTTGGCTATTAGCCGATCCATCGTTAAAGCTTAGCCCACGATTTCATGGATCGAAATGTAGAAAGCGGCCGCGCGCTGCAACTG
>CAZFZX010000139.1:6535-10851 GCA_964523765.1 uncultured Enterobacteriaceae bacterium | reverse complement strand
CACTTAGATGTCGTTACCGCTCGGCTTCAATGACTTACAAGGCCGGCAGGAAGCAGTATAGGAAACAAACGCTTCCCGGAAGAGGTACTGCGTATCGAATAAACTCGGTTCTTCCCCGCGCGACCGCGCCAGGGACCTTCGCCGTCGAGCCGGCTAGCTAGACTTTGTCCGGGATTTCCAGATCCCTAGGCACTGGCTCTCGATTGCATTACTCGCATCGACTTATTCTTGCCGGCGATCACTCCAGCCACTGATCGATCAGGCTTGCCATCTGCTCCTGCGTCATCGACGGCGGGACCGATCCAAACCAGCGGGCGGCCTTCTCGACGATCAATTTCGATACGACCCCGCCATCGACGACGCCGTGCTCATCTCGGCACCGCTCCGGCATCTTGGAGACAATCGACAGCGCCGCGCCGAGTACGATTTCATTTTCTTGCTGCAATTCGCGCGACGTCGAATCGACCTCTGCCGCTACGACTTCGGTGACTTTGGACTGCGACGTCGCTCGACGGACGAAATCGTAAATCCGGGTGAAGCTGCTCGCAAATTCTATGTCGCAGCCGGTGAACCATTCGTACACCGTCGCTATCGAAACCGACTGGTCATCTGCCTCGATGCCGTTACCGGCCGCGAACGAATCCCACACCTCCTGCTCGAGATCGGCGAGCTTGTGTTTACTCAGATAGGCGTCCCAGAATTCGGGTTCGATTCCGACGACGAGTGGCAGTGCCTCGGTGCGGGCGCTCCAGTCATCGCGTTTCAACCAATGTTCGTAAAGCCGCTGCATGTCGACGGAATGCGAGTTGTGGTCGATGCCAACCCGCAACGCCGTAATAACGCGGACAAGCGTCACGCAATCACCCGTTCAATGCGCCGCGGCCGGTCGCCGCCAATACAGGTTTTCGATGGCTTTTCAGATTTCCTGCGACACTTTCTCTGTGGTCACGGACAAGCGATGAATGAGCGTACGCAGAAATACTTTCAGGAAGCGAACCTGGCAGTTCAGGGAGACTTGGCTGATGACCGTCGAATTCACTTTGAGAATGGACGTAGCACCGCAAGCGACGATCGTCGCGGTCCTCTTGGTTTTCGCGAGATACCCCATTTCGCCGAAGCAATCACCGGCTAGCAGCGTACACAAATCCTTTCCGGACTTACGGACCGCGACCTCTCCGTGCACGATGATATAAAATGAATCGTCGAGTTCACCTTCGATGATGATTTCTTCCCCGTCTCGGTAATCCTGCCATTTACCGGCCCGGACGACTTCCCAAACTTCCGCGTCCGGAAAGCCTTGAAAGAAATCAAGTTGCTTGATGGCCGAGAATTGTTCTTGTTCGGAAATATTCTCCTGCGGCGCCTCGAGCAGTCTATCAAAGTCACGACTCAAATCGGACGCGAGGTCGAGCCCCATCTGGTAGCGTTCCTTCGTATCCTTCGCTATCGCCTTTTTAACGATCCTGACCAAAGTCTCACCGATGTCGCTGCGAAATTCGCTGATCTCGGGCGGATCTTCGTTCAATATTTTCTGTACCAGCCGCGAAAAATTATCGGCTGCAAAAGGGTGCTTTCCCGTAAGCAGTTCATACATTACGATTCCGAGCGAAAAAATATCGGTCTGATTGGTGATGAAATCTTCGTTCACCTGTTCGGGAGACATGTAGCGAGGCGACCCGGCCAGCCCCATGGGTTGTGTCTCGGTGGAATCCATTTTGGTGATATGAGCAATGCTAAAATCCCCAATCTTTACATCCATATCCTCGGTGACGAGGATGTTAGTCGGTTTGATATCGCGGTGTATGACTCCTTGCTTATGCGCGTAATCTAGGGCTTTGGCACACTTGAACGTGATCTCGACGACCTTTTCAATCGAGAGCAATGAATCGGCTTTGGTGTACGGCTTGAGCGTCTTACCGCCCTTGATGTACTCCATGACGATATAGCACGATTCCTCGTCCACCCCAGCGTCATAGATCCCGATGATATTCGGATGAGTCAGCCGGCCGGCGGTATGCGCTTCATTGAAGAACATCTTACGGTAGCGGTCGCCCGACTCTTCGTCGTTCAACTGTTCCGCGTGGGCGACCTTGATCGCAACGGGCCGGTCGATATAGGGATCGTGTCCCATGTATACCGTACCCATGCTCCCGCGATCGATTTCTTCGACGACTTGGTATTTTCCTAGACTTTCGGGCTTGTCATCGCTCATTATCTATATCGCTAAGACTTATTGTATCGACAACATTTGTGGTCGTTTTGGCGCTTAAAACAAGCACCCGTCCACGGGTAGACAAGGGCACATACTAATTGAAAAATTTCCTATCGCATAGTCGTTTATTGGTGAAACGTCACCTAGATACGCAAATGTGTAGCGCGGACCCCACGAACCCCAGGGCCATGGCGGCCGAGGACAGAGAATGAAGGTCAATGACCTGGGGTCGTGGCGTGCGCTCGAGCAGGACGCGGATCGCTTGCGCGACGAGCGGATCGAAACACAGTTCGAGCTGGATGCTGCGCGACTCGATTACCTCTGTCTGGAGGCCGCCGGCATCTACCTCGATTTGTCGAAGCACCTCGTCGACAGGCCGGTTGTCGCCAAGCTGTTGAACCTGGCGCGGGAACGAAAACTGGGCCGTGCGATCGATGCTATTTTCGCCGGCGAACCGGTCAACCTTACGGAGGACAGACCAGCTCTGCACACCCTCCTGCGGGCATCCGATAGTGATACGACCGATCCCGCTCAGGCTCGACGAGCCTCGCAGATAGCCAACGTACGACGGAAAATGAACGATTTCGCCGCGCGCATAAACGATGGCGACCTCACGGGGCATGATGGCGCAACCATCCGGGACGTCGTGAATATCGGTATCGGCGGATCGTATCTGGGACCGCAATTAGTGTGTGACGCTCTGCGCTATGACCGCAACCCGGACATAAACGTCCATTTCGTCTCGAACGTCGACGGTGGTGATCTGGACGGCGTGCTCGCGTCGCTCGCGCCCGAATCAACCTATTTCGTCGTAGCGTCAAAATCGTTTACGACGGCCGAGACATTGCTCAATGCACGTAGTGCAAGCGCCTGGATCCAGAAACGATTCAATGATCCAAACGCCACCCGAGCGCATTTCGCCGCGGTCACTGCGGCGCCGGATCGGGCGGTCGAGTTCGGCGTCGATCCTGACAACGTCTTCCCGATGTGGGATTGGGTCGGCGGACGCTACTCTCTCTGGTCGGCGATCGGTTTACCGATAGCGGCCGGAATTGGCGCCGACGGATTTGGGCGCCTGCTTGCCGGTGCCCGGTCCATGGACGAGCATTTCCGAACCGTAGCGCCGGAGCGAAACCTACCGGTAATGCTGGCGCTCATCGGGATCTGGAACAACAATTTTCTCGGCTGTGGAACGCTTGCCGTAGCACCGTACGACGATCGATTACAAAGGCTGCCCGAATACCTGCAGCAGCTCGAAATGGAAAGCAACGGCAAACGGATCACTTTAGATAACGAAGAAGCTGAATATGCGACGGCCCCGGTTCTCTGGGGCGGCGTCGGCACTAACGCCCAACATGCTTTCTTTCAGCAACTGCATCAAGGTAATCGGCGAACAGCCACCGATTTCATTTTGTTCCTGACCCATCAGCGCGCCCCGAGGGCGCACCACGACATGCTAATAGCGAATTGTATTGGTCAAGCTGAAGGTCTGATGCGGGGTCGACTGCGGGCACGGCTTACGGACATCGAAAGCCCGAATGCCGCGGTCGACTTACCGGCCCATCGCGAAACTCCTGGCAACCGGCCGAGCACAATGATCGTCGCGGAAACTTTGACTCCCGAAACCCTAGGCGCATTGCTCGCGTTATACGAACATAAAACCTTTGTACAGGGTGTCATCTGGGATATCGACTCTTTCGACCAATGGGGTGTTGAGCTGGGGAAAAACCTGGCAAATTCGATATTAACCGAATTGCGCGAAGCGTCGCCGGCCTCCCATGATGCTTCGACCAGCGCACTGCTAGAACGCTATCGCAGCGTTAGAAAACGATGAACCGCGGTCAACTAATTAGCCGGATACTGCCGGCAAGGCGTTTCCTTTGACCACCATTTCCGTGGTCTTCGTCAAGCGTTCGATGAGTACGCGCAGGAAGACCTTATAGAACCGCAACTGACATTCCGCCGTTACTTGTTCTATCAAGGTTGAATTAACTTTCATTAGAGATACCGGAACTTTCGCGGTGACGGTCGCGGTGCGCTTAGTCTTATTCAGGTAACCCATTTCGCCAAAACAATCGCCTTCGACCAGTTCCCCCAATACCTG
>CAZFZX010000139.1:0-6525 GCA_964523765.1 uncultured Enterobacteriaceae bacterium | reverse complement strand
TAGCTACTTCGACGCGCCCAGCGGTAATAATAAAAAAAGCATCGTCGATGTCTCCCTCTTTCACGACAATCTCGTCGAGATCAGCCTCCTGCCAGACGCTGGCCCGAATGATCTCCCAAATCTCCGAATCCGGAAACCCGCGGAAAAAGTCGAGTTCCTTTACGTAATTGAATTTTTCCTGAACGGAAATATCAGTCTGCGGCCGGTCGAGGTGCGTGAACAACATACTCAGATCGGACGCAAGATCGAGCCCCATGCGATAGCGCCGTTCGGGCTGCTTTTCCAGCGCCTTGAAAATAATTTTCTCGAGCACTTCCGGCAGATCGGCACGGAAATGATCCATTGGGACCGGCTCTTCGTTGATAACTTTATGAATCAAACTCGAAAAGGTCTCGCCACCGAAGGGGTGTCTCCCTGTAAATAATTCGTAAGCGACGATCCCGAGCGAGAACAGATCCGTTTGGTTCGTAATAATGTCCTCTTGCACCTGCTCGGGAGACATATACCTCGGCGATCCAACGAAACCCATCGGCATTGTTTGAGTCATATCGGTACTCGCGATATGGGCTATGCTGAAATCCGCGATTTTGACATCCATGTTTTTGGTCAGGAGTATGTTGGTCGGCTTGATATCGCGGTGGATCACGCCTTGTTTATGCGCGTAGTCCAATGCTTTAGCGCACTTGAAGATGATCTCCGCCACTTGATTTAGCGGCAGCAAGTTTTCGGATCGACAGTGCTCTTTGAGCGTGGTGCCATTCTCGACCAACTCCATGACGATATAGCATTTGTCGTCGTCCATGCCCGCGTCGAATATGTCGAGAATATTAGGATGCTGCAACATTCCGGCCGTATGCGCCTCATTGAAAAACATCTTGCGGAAGCGTTCCCCCGATTCCTTGTCTTTGAGCGTATCGGTCAGTGCGACTTTTACCGCCACGCGGCGGTCGACGTAGGGATCGTAAGCGGCGAATACGGCGCCCATGCTGCCCCGGCCGACCTCTCCTTGAATCTCGTATTTGCCGAGCTTATCTGGTGCGGGCGAATTCATGTGTAGTCAACTCAAGTCACCTGTTCCTGGGCGTTAGTTCGAACCTAGCGGTCGAAGCGCACGCGGTGCGACTTGACCTGGCTAAGTGAGCGAGGCGCGACGCCGAAATGCGCGAAAACAGCCGACGACAACGCAGGTTGCACGCTGGAAACGGCGCCGATTGTAGTGCAGCGCGTGATCATAGAACGACTATGCCCTGCCGGCCAAGCCTTGTCATCACCGGGTTTCACCGCGCGACGCCAAGTGAGCAATTCCTCGACGGGTTCCGCGGACCGGCGAACGATCGCGAAGCCTCCGCGCCGCGATGATATCGGGGCAACACCGCTACCCGCCGGCGCCGCGCCTTTAGGGCGCGACGAACGCGCTGATCGGGTGGATCGAACCTATCCGCTATAATAGCGCGATGGTAGTCGCCGAGCTTAGAAAACGGGACTTGTATGGCGGGCCGCCGGTTCATAACGCTGAGCGGGGCGCCGGATCAGCCCGAACTCACAAGAGACGAGGTCGTCTGGGCCTTCGCGGTTTGTTGCACGCCGATGGTAGTTTACCGGTGTGTTCGCGGGGAACGCCGATAAACGATGCGGACTAAAATCCTAATCTCGGCTACCCTCCTGATGATGGCATTTTCCGTCGGCCTGTTCGTCGCCATCGGCGATCGCACGGCCACGCGCTACCCCGATATATCCGGACTATTATGGCCCGAGCCACCGGTGATCGAATCGTTCCGTTTGATCGATGACGCGGGCAACGCGTTTACCGAGCGAAACTTACGCGACCGGTGGACATTTGTTTTTTTTGGATTTACCAACTGTCCGGATATCTGCCCCACTACCCTGAATACCTTGAATCAAGTCTACGAGCAACTGCGTGACTACGAAACACTGTTTGAGAAATTCCAGGTGTTGTTCGTGTCGGTCGACCCGGACCGCGATAAGAGAGAAATGCTTGGTACCTACGTCGATTACTTCAACAAAGCCTTCGTGGGCGCAACGGCCGACGACGAGCAATTGAGTCAATTCGCCCGACAATTCGGCGTTCTATATTTGAAGGTGGATACACCGGACGGGGCTGGTTATACGATGGATCATTCGGCATCCGTTCTGTTAGTCGATCCCGAATTGCGCTTCATCGGGATATTTTCGCAACCACATTCTGCCGGTGATATCACGGACCGTCTGACTCGCATGGTCTCTTTCGTGGAAGGTACCAAGCAATGAGCCCGGCAAGGGTCCCGTGCTAAAGGCCTACGCCGGCTCATAGTCAACAATGAAACCGTCATGTGTCTGTTTCACCCTCGTGCTGATCGCGCGGCCGGTTGTATCCTGCGACGATATTCTCGCCACGGATGCGTGGGTAAGAGAACCACCGCCGGTCGCCAAGGTGGCGGCGGGTTACCTACGGCTGGAAAACACAGGAGATCACCCTGTGGCGATCAATCGAATCGAAAGTGATTGCTGCACGAGGATCGCTCTACACGAAACCACCCTTGACGGTGACCGGGTTCGTATGACCCGGACCGAAGCGCTAGAATTGGCGCCTCTGGAAGCAGCGGTGCTCACACCGGGCGGCGCCCATCTGATGCTGATCGCCCCAATTGAGCCGATCCGCCACGGCGACGTAGTGCCGATCGAGTTTTCCTGTGCGGGCGGCGGGACGTTTCGTGTTGACTTCGACGTAATGAAGAACCGCTGACCTTACTTACGCACACCCGGTAGACCGAGATGGCCTGCATCGAACGTTTGTTGACTTTTCCCCAGTATTTGCTCCCGCAACACGCTTTATCGCGACTGGCACGGCGTATTGCACGAAGCAGGAACCGAACGTTTAAGAAACTACTGATCAAAGCGTTTATGGCGCATTACGACATCGACTTGACCGAAGCAAGCCGCGCTGGAATCGACGAGTATGATTGCTTCAACGATTTCTTCACGCGCGCCTTACGTCCCGGATGCCGCCCCTCCCCTGCGGAGATCGGCGCGATCGGCAGCCCCGCGGATGGGCGGATCAGCGAACTCGGGCCGGTTGTCGGCGGCCGATTGCTGCAAGCCAAAGGTCGCGACTACTCGTTGCGCGCATTACTCGCCGGCGACAAAGCCTTGGAGGATCGTTTTACCGGTGGCAGCTTCGTCACAATCTACCTCGCGCCGCACAATTATCACAGGGTCCACGCGCCTTTGACCGGTAGGGTTTCGGCGGTTCGCTATATTCCGGGCCGTTTATTCTCAGTAAACGCTCGCACGGCACGGTCCGTGGAGAACCTGTATGCGAGGAATGAACGACTGATCGTCGAAATGCAATCTGAGGCCGGATGCGTAGCGCTGATACTCGTTGGCGCAATGCTGGTCGGGTCGATGGAACTGACATTCTGCGACGTCGGGACGGCGATCGAGTCGGCGACCGGGATGCAGCCATTCTTAGTCGAGCAAAACGGTACGTTTCCGGAACTGGAGCGCGGCGCCGAGCTTGGACGCTTCAATATGGGATCAACGGTAATCGTCCTAGCGGAACCGGGAAGGATCATATGGGACGCCGGACTAACAAACGGCGATCCGGTGCGTGTCGGCCAACGCATCGCACTGAGAAATCCGGGTTAACCCGAATAAGGGATCGTTACGATAACGCAAATCGACATCAGCGCGCCGGGTAGCACGCCCATCAGGAAAATCGCGAGGCCGTTGACGCTCAAAACAAGTTTCATATCCTGACTCGCTTCCAGAGCTTTGCGGTCACGCGATGCGTCGAAATACATCAATTTGACAATACGCACGTAATAATAAGCTCCGATGACCGAAAACAGCACGGCGACGCCGGCCAACCAGACGTGTCCGGCCGCGATGACTTCCTTTAACACGTACCACTTAGCCCAGAACCCGGCGAACGGCGGTACTCCCGCCATCGAAAACATCAGCACGAGCATAATGAATCCGAACCATGGGCTACGCTTCGAAAGTCCGCTGAAATCCGCGATCTGATCCGCTTCGGTATCCGACCGGCTCAGCAAGATCACGGTACCAAAGGCGCCCATGCTCATCAGCGCATAGACGATCACGTAGAACATCGACGAGGCGTAACCCGAATTGCTAGCCGCGAGAATACCCAGCAATAGGAATCCCATATGCGCGATCGTCGAATACGCCAACATCCGTTTGATGTTCGTCTGAGCGATGGCGACGATGTTGCCAATCGCCATCGACAATACCGACAGTATGATCAGCATGGCGCTCCACTCCTCGGCGAGGCCCTGAAGGCCGTCGGCGAGTAACCGGATCGCCATCGCGAAAGCAGCAATCTTCGGTGCTGTCCCGATGAACAAAGTAACCGGCGTGGACGAGCCCTGATAAACGTCCGGCAGCCACATGTGAAACGGTACGACGCCGAGTTTGAATGCTATGCCGACGATAACGAAAACCACGCCGAAAACCATCAGAACTCGCTGCTGCCCGGTCGCCCCGCTACTCACGAGCAACTCATGGAGCTGCAGCGTGCCGCTAACGCCGTACAATATGGACATACCGTAAAGCAGCATGCCCGAAGCGAGGGCCCCGAGGACGAAGTACTTCATCGCCGCCTCCGAGGATTCGATCGAGTCCCGCCGCATCGCGACCATCGAATACAACGACAATGACAATAATTCCAACCCCAAATAGACAGTCAGTAGGCTATTCGCCGATATCAGCACCAACATTCCGGTCGTAGCGAATAGGGACAGAATGTAATATTCCGAAACCTGTTCGCGGTTCTTGTCGTAGTAGTCGCGAGCATAAAAGAAAGACAACAGAACGAGCACGAGTGCGAACGCCTTGAGGACGGTGCCCATCGGGTCGAGTTTGACCATCCCGGAAAATGCGATCGTCGATCCATCGGGGAAAAAAAGCGCCATTAGCGAGAGCACAACGAGAATGCTCACAATCGCGGCCCAAAATGTCACAACGTTCGATTCCTGCCGCCGGTAAACGTCGATCAACAGCACGGCGCAGGTGAGCACCAACAGCGTTGTTTCGGGAATAATCAGGCCAAGATCAGTCATACTCGTTACAACGGCGGTTTGGAATGCGAAATATGCTCGACCAATTGTTCGACGCTTGCGTGCATCATGTCGAAGAGCGGCGCCGGCCACAAACCGAGAACAAGGACACTGATCGCTAGCGCCAGCAGGATGCAGGTTTCGCGCAATGATAGGTCCTGCAGGGCACCCACGGCAGCATTGGTGACCTCTCCGAATATCACGCGCTTATACATCCACAAGGTGTAAGCTGCACCAAGGATCAAGGTCGTCGCAGCGAAAAACGCGTACCAGAACGAGGCTTTGAACGCGCTCAGGATGACCAGAAACTCGCCGACGAAACCGGAAGTACCGGGTAAGCCGGCGTTGGCCATCGCAAACAGCATCATGAAGGCCGCGAATCTCGGCATCGTATTGACGACCCCGCCATAGTCACCGATCCGGCGACTATGGACTCGATCGTACATCACGCCGACGCAAAGGAAGAGCGCGGCCGAAATGAATCCATGCGAAATCATCTGAACCATACCGCCTTCGATGCCCATCGCGGCGTCGGCCCAATTGCCCGTGTTCTTGTATATCTGAAAACCCGCGAAAAAGCCCAGGGTCACGAAACCCATATGCGAAATTGACGAATAGGCGATCAATTTCTTCATATCTTCCTGCGCGAGAGCGACAAAACCGATATAGACGATGGCGATCAGGGAAAAAGCAATCATCAACCCGTCGAGACTCGCCGACGCATCCGGCGCGATAGGCAGGCTGAACCGTAGAAAACCGTATCCCCCCATTTTCAGCATGACCGCGGCCAATATGACCGAGCCGCCGGTGGGCGCCTCGACATGAGCGTCCGGTAGCCAGGTGTGCACGGGCCACATCGGAACTTTAACCGCGAACGCAAGCAGGAAAGCCACAAATATCCATTTCTGTTGAGTCAGACTCAAGCTGACAGCGTGCAGTTCATGGATCGCAAAACTATCGTTGGTTTGCTGGTGCAGGTACAGGAGCGCAACCAGCATAAAGACCGATCCCAAAAACGTATAAAGGAAAAACTTTATCGTCGCATAGACGCGCTGCGGACCGCCCCAGATCCCGATGATTAAAAACATCGGAATCAGCATCGCCTCCCAGAACACATAGAATAGAATGGCGTCGAGCGCGCTGAAAACACCGATCATCAGCCCCTCGAGGATCAGAAAGGCGCCCATATACTGGTTGACGCGATCGGTAATAACCTCCCAGCCCGCTAACACGATCAGTACGGTCGTAAACGTCGTCAGCAAAATCAACGGGAGCGCGATTCCGTCTATCCCGATGTGGTAATAAATATCGAAAGGCGCGATCCACGTCAGCCTCTCCGAGAATTGCATCGCTGCGGTGGCGTTATCAAAATCACGCCACAACAACAGCGACAGAACAAAAGTCAAGACGGAGAAAAGAAAAGCATCATTTCGGACCGCGCGCGCCGGGA
>CAZFZX010000138.1:0-12305 GCA_964523765.1 uncultured Enterobacteriaceae bacterium | reverse complement strand
AAAGTGAAGCATCTTTCGGAACACCTAATTAGACGACTAATTGCCGGATTACGGCTTAATCGCCCGAACCTTGATACTCACCACGGATTCGGCGGCGGCACGCGCCTCCTCGAGAGAAAGTCTCGACTCGGCGACGAGTTCACGAACATCGGGCAGGTCGAGCAAGGCGTCTGAGGCGTACGCGGCCTCACCCACCACCTCGACCTTGGCAAAACCGGCGTCCCGGATGGCCGCCAAGTAGTCGTCTCTGAGCAACGCGCCGGCAATACAGCCCACATAGGCGTTGACCGAGTCGCGGATCGGCGCCGGTAGCGCTGCCGCGAGCACGATGTCGGAGACGGTGAGGACGCCGCCGGAACGCAGCACCCGGTACGCTTCGCCGAACACCTTCGATTTATCCGGCGAGAGATTGATCACGCAGTTGGAGACGATCCGGTCGACGCTGTCGGATCCGACCGGAAGCGCTTCGATCTCCCCCTTGCGGAACTCGACATTGCTATAACCGCCCTGCTCCGCGTTGCGTCGCGCCCGCTCCAGCATCTCGTCGGTCATGTCCACGCCGATCACCCATCCGCGCTCGCCCACACGTTCGCTTGCTAGGAAGCAATCGATGCCGGCACCGGAGCCGAGATCGAGAACGGTATTGCCGGCTTCGATTTCGGCCAGCGCCAGCGGATTACCGCAACCGACACCGAGATCGGCCGCGTCCGGGATCGAAGCGAGTTCTTCTCTGGTGTAACCAATTTCCAGGCTCATGTCCGACGATTCTTGGGGGCCGCAGCCGCACCCGCAGTTGGAATCCTGCGTGGTGGCGATGCGCCCGTAGCGTTCCCGTACCGTTTCGCGAATATCTTCCGTCATCATGGGTCTCCTTTGAATTGGTGATGTCGTCAGCCAGCCGCCTTTCGCGTCCGTCTGTCGTTGACAGCAGCACTATTATATTTGTATATTACAACTATTGTAGGATACAACTAATGGGAAAAACAACTCTCGACGGACAAACGAAGCGCCTCGGCGTCGCGTTCGGCGACCTGATCCGGGCATGCCAGTTTCGTGACCGCAGCGAAATCTGCTGCCACGACGTGTCGGTGTCGCAGTGCTACACGATGGAGGCACTCCGTCGCCGCGGCCCCCTGACCATGGGTGAGATCAGCGAACATCTCTACCTCGACGTCAGTACGGTTACCCGGGTCGTCGACCAACTGGCGAAAATGGCTTATATCAAGCGCGTCACCGACCCGAACGACCGGCGGGTGATTCGCGCAAAGCTCACCCGTGGCGGAGCGGCAAGCATCGATCGCATCCGAGGATCGATTTTCGACGACTACCGCAGGGTGCTCGAAGCGGTCCCCGCCGCAAGCCGAGAGGACGTGATCGAAGCCATCGAACTGCTGTTGAAAGCGTTTACATCCCGCACCGGTGCCGCGCCGAAGCGTCCCGGGAAGGGAACAATCCGGGGCGCCGCATGATCGCGCTCCCCCAATCCGGCAACACCGGGAGGTCCCATGCTTCCACCTGAACAGAAAAAAGCCTATGGCGCGTTCTACCGCTCGGCGCGCAATAACGACGTCCTCGAACCGAAGACTACGCTCATGATTCACCTCGCCTCGGCCATTGCGATGGGGTGTTACCCTTGAATGCGCGCGTACTCTGGCGTGGCCAGAGCAGAGAAGATATTGAGCGAAGAGGAGATCGGTACGGTTGAGGCGATCGTGGCGGCGGTGGGTGCCGGACGCGTGGGCGCGCAGTTTCGAGATGCGACGCAAACCAATGGTCGAAACGAAGACCGGGGCGGATGACACGATAGTAGAGGTCAAGGAAACTTTGACCGGCGAACGCCGTGAGTTCCGCTGCACCGTAGTCGCCCGAGCGACCCGCGCGGTCGTCGTCAGCTATCGCTCGCCGATCGGGGGCGTCGTCGAGGACGTGTCGCTACCGGCCGGTACGCTGACGCTCGGCTATTTCTGGGAGACGCGCCCCTACAATGTCTATCATTGGATAGCGCCGGACGGGCGAACGCTCGGGCTCTATTTCAACGTCAGCGACACGACCCGCATCACACCCGGGCGCGTCGCCTGGCGCGACCTCGCCGTCGACGTTCTGATTACGGCCGACGGCCGCTGTCGGGTACTCGACGAAGACGAACTACCGAGCGATCTGGACCGAACGCTGAAGCGGCAGATTGAAGCCACGCTGGAAGCGCTGTGCCGAAATCATGAAGAGCATCTCGAAACCTTCGAGGCCCGCTCCCGGAAATTCCTGAGACCCTAACCCGCAGCGGCCGCTATTTCGGTGCCCGTTTACACCCGTTGACTCCCGGGTCGACCTCCCGTAACGTAATATATCGAACGTTCGTTCTAGAAGAGCCTTGAGAGGCAGGTGCGATGCGGACTAAGGGCGACACCAAAGAAGAACTGCTGGCGCGGGCGGCGCAACTGTTCGAGGAAAACGGCTACAAAGGTACCTCGATCCGGGACATCGCCCGTGCCACAGACACGAGCGTCTCCAATATTTATCACTACTTCGGGAACAAGGAGGGACTCTGGAAGGCGATCCAGAACACGTCCGTACAACAACTCCCCGAGACGCTCCGGGCCGCTATACGCGAGCAAGACGCGCCGGTCGATCGATTCAAGCGGCTGCTGCACGCCCACCTCAAGGCGGGCGATGAATTTCGCCGCGAATCCCGCATATTTTTTCTCAACAGCGATCAACTCGACCCGGCACGCAATAAGGCCAACCGTGAATTGCAGCGGGAAGTACTCGACATCTATCTAACGGAACTCGGCGAACTGAAAAAGGCCGGCCACGTCTGCTCGGGTGATTTGAAGATCACGGCGTTCAATATCTTCGGTGTCATCAACTGGTCGCTGCGCTGGTACCGCCCGGACGGCGTATTACCGGCGCACAAGGTGGATGCCGAGGTCATCGGATTCATACTGCGCGGCGTCGGCATCCGTGACTGACACCGGCCAAAATTAGCGATGGCAAATACGATCGACATCGACACCGGCGGAACATTCACGGACTGCTTCGTCAGCCGCGACGGTAAAATGCACGCGGTCAAGGTACCGACCACTCCGCACGATCTCACGACCTGCTTTCTCCAGGCTATCGAAGCGGGCGCGGCGGCCTTCGGCATCGACACGGACGAACTGCTCTACGCAGCGGATGTGATCCGTTTTTCCAATACCATCGGTACGAATACGATTATTCAGCGTGATGGTGCGAAAGTGGGCCTGCTGGTCAGCGCCGGTGGCGAACAGGAAGGGGCGTTTACGGATGACTCAGGCAAGGCGCCTTTGGTTGCGCCCGAAATGATTATCGGCCTCGATGAAGAAACCGCACTCGACGGCGCGGTGCGCAAGGCACCCACGCCGACGGCGATCCTCGAGGCCGCGCAAACGCTGATCGACAACGGCGCACGCTGCCTGGTCGTCGCTTTCGACCACTCCGATGCGTGCGCCGACAACGAACACCTGGTGCGGGCGACCGTCAAACGGGAATATCCCCGCGACTACCTGGGATCGGTGCCGGTGTTTCTGGCCTCGGACATCACGCCGCGGCCAGGTACCATGCAGCGACGGAACGCCGCGGTCGTCAATGCTTACATCCACGGTAAGCTCGTACGCCTACTCTACAAAGCGGGCGAAGACCTTCGCCGCCGCAGCTACCAGAACACCCTGTTGATCGGACACAACAACGGCACGGTGGCGCGCGTCGCCAAAACCCGCGCCATCAATACCTATAACTCGGGTCCCGCGGCCGGCCTGCTCGGTGCTCGGGAGGTCGGACGCTTATACGGGATCGACAACTTGATCACGACGGACATGGGCGGCACCTCGTTCGACATCGGCTACGTCGCGGCCGGACAACCGGGTTACGCGCTCGAACCCGATATCGAGGGCTTCCCATGCAATCTACCGATGCTGGACATCCGTGCTTTCGGCGCCGGGGGCGGCTCTATCGCTCACGTCGAAAACGGAAACCTCGAAGTCGGCCCTCAATCCGCGGGCGCCGCGCCGGGTCCGGTATGTTTCAACCTCGGTGGAACGGCGCCGACGCTAACGGACGCTAACCTCGTGTCGGGTATTATCGACCCGGACTACTTTCTTGGTGGAACGATCCGCCTGGCGCGTGACCGGGCGACGGCAGTCATCGCCGAGACGATCGCGCAACCGATGGGCGTCTCGATGGAAGAAGCGGCAGTGGCCATCCGTCGCCGGATCGAGCAGGCGATGGGCCGGGAAGTAGCGACGATCGCTGAAAAACTACCGGACAAAAACAAGGTAACGATTGTCGCCTATGGCGGCGCCGGTGCGGTGCACGCCTGCGCGATAGCCGCCGCGGCGGGGTTCGATCGTCTCATCATCACGCCGCATTCGGCGGTGTCTTCCGCGTTCTCCTCGTCGTTGCTCGACGTCGGCCACCTGTACTACCGCCAAATCGACGGCCCGCTCGACGCTGCGATCGATCGACGGCTCGACGCAGCGCTCGCGACGATGCGCCGCGCCGCCGAACGCGATATGCGCGGCGAAGGCTTCGAACGTCGCGCGCTGCGATTTGAAATACAACTGTTCGTACGGAGTGTCGAAGGCGGCGTGGAACGCATGATCTCGGTGGCCGGCGATCTGTCCGGGCGCGACGAAACCGGGCCATCGATCCGTGAAGCGGTGGCCGCCCGTTCCGGTGTCGCAGCGGGCGCGACCGGACTCTTCGTCACCACGGTCGGACTACTTGCAAGCGCCGCGATCCCGCACCTCGACAACCACAAACGACCGCGCTCGACGACCGACGTACGGGCGGCACACAAGTCGGATCGGCAAGCGTTTCTGGATCCGTCGCGGGGCGTTGAGACGATCCCCGTGTTCGAACGCGACCGTCTCGAACACGGTCACGAGCTCGACGGCCCGGTGCTCGTCGAATCGGCGCAGACGACCCTCCTCGTACCCCACGGGTGGCACCTCGCCATCGACGAATACAACAACGCGCGCCTGGAGGCATTGTGACGCATGAACGTTCGCATCACTGAACACCTCGATATCGATCTGAAACACGAACAATGGTGTTGTAACCGTTGCGCCGCACCGCTCGGCGATGCCCGCAAGAACTACAAGGAAGGCTGCTTGGTGGCCGAGCGCCCGATGGAAGAGGTGCACGACCCGTTGCTGACCGATGGCGAGCTCAGTTTCTGCTTCGATCCCGACTACTGTTGCTTGCTCGAGTTCTATTGCCCGGCCTGTGGGTTACTGATCGAAAATGAATACCTACCACCGGGGCATCCGATCACCCACGATCTGGAACTCGACATCGATGCTTTGAAGCGAAAACACGACGGGCGCGGTTGATGGATCCCGGGCGCGAATGCATCGACCGTTTCCTCGAGGGGCGACCCGATGCGCGTGCCCCCTTTGTTCCGATCATCGATCATCTCGCGGCCCGCATCGACGCAATACCCTACGCGGAAATGTGCGCCGCACCGGGCGCATGGTCTGCCGCGTTGATCAAGACCGCACGGTTGATCGAAGCAGACGCGGTCGTAACCACCCTCGACATGACGACCGTGGAGAGAGCCTGTCGCGGCGACGGCCCGGCCGCAACTGCGATCGAAACCTTGCAAGGCGTCGTAGCAACCGCCGGCCCGTCGATGGGCTGCGCCGCGGCGCTTCCCGGACCCGTCAGCTCGGCACGCCAATTGTTCGCCGAGGAGGACCACGCCACCGCCTTGAAACGGCTCAAACGAGCGTACGGCGAACTCGTCGAATCCGTCCTGCAGGTGCGACCCGACTTGGTGATGTTCGTCGAAGATCTGAACGACTTCGACGGCATTATGCCGGCGGGCGCGGCGCGAGCATACAATACGCTCCGCAATCTTGCCGCTCATTACAACGTTGTGACGGCGACCTATATCGATGGCTACAAGTCGACGGAACTCGACAGCGTCGCCGCCACCCGGGCCGATGTTTATGTCCTCGGAACCGAACTGGGCGGCTCGCCGCCGGCGCTGAGTTCCGCGGTCGACCTCGCGCAAGGTGCGCTCGGCGCCGGGATCAGCATAGCGCTCGAGTCGCCGAAGATAGCCCGCACCGAGCTCGAAGCGGCGGCCGAAGCCTCGGCGAACGGCTGCAACCTGCTGATCACGAGCCGGGGACCGGTGCGCCCCGAAATTGATCTCGAAGCACTGCGCGCCCTGATTGGCGATCGCCGCGGTGCCAACGCATGATTTCCCGGGGAGTACACACATGTTACGCGTAGGAGTCGACGTCGGCGGTACGTTCACCGATTTTCTCGCCGTGGACGAACACGGGACGTTACAGATCGCAAAAACACCGACCACCCACTTCGACCTGTCGGTCGGGTTCATGAAAGGCATGCAACAGATCGCACGCAAGTCCGACCTCGACCTCGCGCAGCTACTCAGCAACGTCGAATCGATCCGCTATTCCACCACCGTCGGCACGAACGCACTGATCGAGCGGACCGGACCCAAGCTCGGTTTGATCACTACCGCCGGATTCGAAGATACGATTTTCATCGGCCGCTCTCGCAGCTGGGCCGACGGCGGCTCCATCGAATCGAATCGCGATCTGGCGCGGATCCGCAAACCGGCGCCGCTGATCAGCAAAGACATGGTCGTGGGTGTCGGAGCGCGCATGGATTGTCACGGCAATGTCCTCGGCGAGCTCCGGCGCGAAGATACGCTGGAGAAACTGCAAACGCTGGTCGAACGCGGCGCCATGGGATTCGTCGTCTGTCTGCTATGGTCGTTCGTTAATCCGGCGCACGAACGCGGGGTCCGTGACATCATCGAAGCGGAATACCCCGAAGACTATCTGGGCTCGATGCCGGTATTCCTGTCGAGCGACATTTTACCAAAAGGCGGCGAATACACGCGCGCGATGACGACGATCGTCAACGCCTATATTCATGCAACGATGGCCGATGAGCTGAACGGTCTCGGCAATGAATTGCGCGATGCAGGCTACGAGAAACCCATCGTATTAGTACACAACACGGGCGGCACGAAAAAGACCGCACGCACGCGCGCCGTACTCACCCACAACGCCGGTCCGGTCGCGGGCCTGCACGGCTCGGCGGTCCTGGGCGCGTCGTCGGGCGATTCGAATATCATTTTTACCGATATGGGCGGTACTTCGTTCGACATCGGAGTGATCGCAAACGGCGAGATCCGTACCCAAGACTTCATCCCGGTTATCGATCGATGGCGGACGAACATTCCCGCGATCGAGGTCAAATCGATCGGTGCGGGCGGCGGCTCGGTCGCCTGGGTGAATGAGGCATTCGGCAACGTCCTCGAAGTCGGGCCGCAGTCGGCCGGATCCATGCCCGGCCCCGCCTGCTACGACCAGGGCGGTACGCAAGCGACCGTGACCGACGCCGATCTCGTATTGGGGTATTACAATCCCGACAATTACCTCGGCGGAGATCTGCTGCTCGACAGCGAGCTCGCTAGCGAGGTGATCGAAGAAACCGTCGCCGGTCCGCTCGGGATCCCGGTCGTGGAAGCCGCCTACCGGATCCGCCGGCTGGTCGACGCGAAAATGGGCCAGGAGGTTTTCAACGAAGTCGCGCTCAGGGGCCACGATCCGCGCCGCTTCACGATCTTCGCGGGCGGCGGCGCAGGTGCTGCACACGCCTGCGGCTTTGCCCCATACATCGGGGTGGAACGCATCGTAGCGCCGACGGTATCGTCTGTGTCTGGCGCGTTCGGGGCATCGACCATGCGGATCCGAGAAGTATGGGAACGATCCCGTCCCATTCGGATTTTCGATTCGAGTAAACAACGTTATTCCGATGCTGCAGAGGCCTTCAACGCAGTAGTCCGCGAATTGCGCGACCTCGCGGTACGCGATCTGCGGCTCGAAGGTTACGACGAAGACGACATCGTATTCACGCTCGAACTCGAAATGCGCTTCGGCAGCCAGTACAACTTGACGAAAGTTCAAGCGCCTCGACTATCGATGCGCGGTGAAGACGATTACCGGGAACTCGGTGAGCGCTTCGTTGCGCGCTATGGCGAAATCTATTCGGCCGAAGCAACGTATCTTGCCGGCGGCATTAATTTGGAAACTTTTTACTTGTCTGCATCGGTGAACCTGAGGCCCTTTTTACTCAACGCCGAGGCGCTGCGCGAGGCGACACCCGAACCGAAAGCGTTGATCGCGGAGCGTTCGGCCCTGTGGGTGCCGGCGCGGGGCTTCGAAAGTTCGCCCGTCTACGACATCGCCAGACTCCACCCGGGGAATCGCATTGCAGGCCCGGCCATCGTTGAGGCGTCCGAAACGACTTTCGTCGTCGAACCGGACTGGATTTTCAAGATGGACGCCTACCGCAGCGGTATATTCGAGCGTGCCGGACACGCGTGAACGGGACAAACAGGAGACGACAATGAGTGCATTCAGCTACGCCCGTGACCACGAAGTCGTACAGCGGATGAGACCGGAGCCGATGACACCCCTCGAGCAATCGGCCGCCGAAAAAATCGAACCCCTCGACTTTGACATCTTCAAACACAAGATGCATATGATCGCACTCGAAGGCAAAGAAACGACGATGAAACTCGGTGCTTCCACCGCGATGCGCTGGGGCGATGTCGCTTTCGGGATCTTCACCGCACAAGGCGACCTCGCGGTCTGCGCGACCGGCATTTACCATCACGCCGTACTGGGTCAGATTCCGCTCAAGTACATCGTGAAACATTGGGCGAAAGAAAAGTCCGTCGGCGTGCGCGAGGGCGATGCATTTTTCTATAACGATCCGTTTTATGCCGGTGTGCACAACGCGGATATGGGGCTTGCCATTCCGGTGTTCAGGGACGGGCGCTTGCTGTGCTTCGTCGGTGCTGCCGTGCATACCGGTGAGTGCGGCGGGTCGGAACCCGGCGGGATGTCAGCGAAAGCGCGCAGCAAATACGAAGAGGGGCTGCTCATACCGCCGATCAAGATCGGCGAGAATCGCGAACTCAAGGAAGATGTGCTCAACATGCTTGCGGCGATGACGCGAGACCCGCGCACCATGGTCCTCGATATCAAAGCCCGCCTCGCGGCCGCGCGCACCGCCGAACGCCGGATCCTGTCGTTGATCGACGCTCAGGGCAGCGAGTTCTTCATCGGCGCGCTGCGCCGCATCCTGACTTTCACCGGCGCCGCGGCGCGTAAAAAAATCAGCCAACTCAATGACGGAATCTATCGTCAACCACGATTCCTCGATACAGTCGGTACGGGTCCGGCATTGACGAAGATCGACCTGACGATCACGAAATCCGGCGACCGCTTGCGCCTCGATTTGGAAAACTCATCACCACTCGTCGCCGGCAAACCCGTCAACACCTACTTTCAGGGCATCATCGGGTTGGCGATGGTCTACCTGTGCGGTTGGCTGTTTCACGACCTGCCGGCCAATAACGGACTGCTCGAAGCACTCGAATGGCACTTCCCCGAAGATAGCCTAGTCAACGCGCACGGCGACACTTCTACCTCGATGGCACCGATCGTCCAGGTCTGTTTCACCCTCGGGATGTTTCTTTGCGGCGCCCGCCTGGTCTACCCGGAGACTCCGTCACACGCCGTCGCTTCGTGGTTCAGCGGCTTTGCGATACCGATTTTCGGCGGCGTCAATCAAGCCGGCGAGCCTATCGCCGACATCACGCCGGAAATCAACGCTACCGGCGCCGGGGCGCGTTCCGACATGGACGGCGTCGATTCCGCCGGCGCCTTTTTCGCGACGATGAGCGACTGCTCAGATGTCGAGGCCACTGAAGCGGATCGCCCTTTCCTCTATACGTTTCGCAACCTGTTCAACGGTTCCTACGGTCACGGCCGCTTTCGCGGCGGCGCCGGCGTCGGCGTCGGGCTCATGATCCATCAAGTACCAATGCTCGGACTCGGCTCGTTCGGTGCCGGCGCCCGCTTCCCGATGACGCTCGGGCTGTTCGGGGGCTACGCGACGCCGCCGACGTTCGTGCAGTACGTGCAAGGCAGCAATCTACGCCAACTCATGGCGGACGGCGACGACGCCGTAGCGCGCAATCTCGGCGAGGTATATGCCGAAGACAATCCGGAAAGCGGCGCCCGCCATCTGCACGACATCGCGATGCCGGTGCAACCGTTCGCGGACGGCGACACTTTCTACGTACCCGTCGGCGGTGGCGGCGGCTATGGCGACGCGCTCGAACGCGCGCCCCAGGCCGTGATGGACGACCTGCGCGTCGCGCTCACCACCCATTGGGCCGCGCGCAACATCTATCATGTGGTATACGACGAGACCAGCCTTCGGGTCGATGCGGCAGCGACCGCTGCAGCGCGCGAGGCGGTGCGCGACGGCCGCAAGAAACGCGGCCGCCCCTACGCCGAATTCGTCGCCGAGTGGCAGCAGCGACGTCCGTCGGAGGAGGTATTGCGCCACTACGGCAATTACCCGCACCCGCGCGACGGACTGCCCGCACCGCCGGCCTCGGCCGCGAATTCATGAACACGCTGCCCGGAGATTGCCCGTGAGTGACACTGAACTCGCCACCCGTACCGTACACGACGTGCTCCAGGAGAAAGTCGCCCGCGACGGTAACCGTACCTTCCTGTTTTTCGAGGATCGGGAATTTGGTTATGCCGATATCGACATCGCCTCCGACCGCGTAGCGGCCGCTTGCCAGCGCCTGGGTCTCGGTAAAGGCGACAAGGCCGCGATCATGCTCGCCAATCGCCCGGAATACCTGTTCATCTGGTTCGGCCTGTCGAAGATAGGAGCGCTCGAGGTCCCGCTGAATACGGCGCACAAGGGCGAACTGTTGAGCTACATGATCGATCGCGCCGACTGCCGAGTGATCTTCATCGAAAAAGAATTCGTACCGGCCTTGAACGAGGTACTAGACGGGCTTGGGAAACTCGATCACGTCATCGTGCTCGATGCCGCCGGCGCGCTCGACGTCGGCGCGCTGGGTGTCGACTACGACGCTTTTCTAGACGGTGCGCAACACCCGGAGAAAGTCGTCGTCACCGGTATGGATCCGGCCGTCATCGTGTTTACCTCCGGCACCACCGGCCCGTCAAAGGGATCGGTGTTGCCCCATAATTATCCCCTGTTCATGGGCGACGTCGTCTGTGATATGGGCCGCTACTCGCCCGACGATCGCTTGCTGAATGCGTTGCCCCTGTTCCACGGCAACGCGCAGTTTCTCTCGACCGTCCCGGCCCTGCAGAGCGGCGCACAGATGGTCCTCGAACGGCGTTTTTCGGCCACTACGTTCTGGGACACCGTGCGCCGATTTGAATGTACGGAATTCAATTACATCGGCGGCATCCTGTCGATCCTCCTCAAGGCGGATCCGGCGCCGGGGGATGTGGACAATCCGCTGCGCGTGATGGTGGGCGCGGGTGCGCCTCCCAACCGTTTCGACGAATTCGAGCAACGCTTCGACGTTCGGTTGATCGAAGGTTACGGCATGAGCGAGATCGGTATTCCTTTGAGCAACACCATGGAAGATCGGAAACCCGGATCCTGCGGCAAACCGCACGCCGGCTACGAACTCATGGTGATCGATGACGACGGCCGCGAGGCCGGACCCGACATACCGGGCGAGCTTCTCATACGTCCGGGCGGCCGCTACCGGATGATGCTCGAATACTACGGTATGCCCGAAAAGACGGTGGAAGCGTGGCGCGATCTCTGGTTTCACACCGGCGATTACCTGAGCTACGACAAGGCCGGATATTTCTATTTCGTCGACCGCAAAAAAGATGCTTTGCGCCGGCGCGGCGAGAACATCTCATCGTTCGAGGTGGAACGCACGGTGTTGTCGCACGAAGCGATTCTCGAGTGCGCGGCCGTCGCCGTCCCTTCGGAACTGGGCGAAGACGAGGTGATGATCTGCCTGACCTTGAAAGACGGCCACTCGCTGGACCCCGCCGCGTTTGTCGCTTTTTGCGAAGAACGGATGGCTGGCTTCATGGTGCCACGTTACGTTCGCGTCCTCGACGCCTTACCGAAAACACCGACGGAGCGGATACAGAAGTATCTGCTTCGCCAGCAGGGCGTGACGGACGACACCTATGATCGCGAAGCGTAAAAGACTTGCCGCCGGAGCCATGACCGCTTCTTGGCATCGTGCCATCGCGGCTTTTGTGCATCCATGCACATCAGATGGCGGGAGTGCGTTGGGACCGCAGGAGCGGTCCTAAATAACTGTTCCGAAATGTCGATCTCTTTGTATTCCGGGATTGACTGATGAACGTGATTACCGTCATGCCGGATTCAATCCGGCATCCAGTCAATAAAGCTGCCGCTTTCAG
>CAZFZX010000137.1:0-12586 GCA_964523765.1 uncultured Enterobacteriaceae bacterium | reverse complement strand
TAGCTAATCGATCCGAAATGCGCTCCACGGTGTTCGTAGGCCCGCAATCGAATAGGGGGAACCGAGATGTCAACGAAAAATCAAGTTTTCGAACCAACCGCCCATCGATTGTCACAAAACCGCTGGTTTGAAGACTTCGTGGTTGGTGAAACGTTTCCCCTACCGTCGCGCACCATGACAGATGCGTTATTTGCAGCCTTTCAATTGGCTTCTGGTGACAATCATCCGATCCACTACGATGTCGAATATTGTAGGAGGCGCGGCTACAAGGGCCTGCTCGCCCACGGTCTGCAGGTCTTCATACAAACTGCCGCCGGCGCCGGTATGTTTGCGCACGTCATCGACGATAGCCTCATCGCGTTTACGGAAGCATCCTGTCGTTTTCTTCGCCCGGTCTACGTCGGCGACACCGTCTACCCGAATCTGGAAGTGGTCGATCTCATATCGCAAAAAACCACTGGCGTCCTCACCATGAAGGCGACAGTACATAACCAGGAACGTGCGTTGGTCATGGAAGGCCAACATAAATACGTCATTAAGAAACGTCCTTCCCGAAACGAATAGCGGAAGTGCGTGTGCACGTTCGAGGCAACAGACAAGCCACTGCCGGGGGCGTTTCCCGGTTAGCCACCTAACCGTCGGCACTTCGCTCCGCAAGGGAATCCTCGAACGCCGAGTTTCTTTTTGGATATACTTCGGATCCTTTGCGCCAACTAGAAATTTGTTCCTAAATGCGCTTTACAGTATGAGGACAGTTCGAATGAGTGATGTGGATTTCTTGATGGAGCGGCTCGCGATAGAAGATCTGTTTGCGCGTTATGCGCACACGGCCGACGGGTACGATGCGGACGGCTGGGTCGATTGTTTCACGGAAGACGGCATATTCGAGCTGGAATCCGACGGCTCGGGCCTGCGGTTCATCGGACGGCAAGCGTTGGATGATTTCATCCGCGCACATATCCGTCTGCTTCCGGGGACGCGTCACGTCATGACCAATCATTTGGTCGACTTTGACGGGGTCCGGGCACAGCACCGCTGTACTTTGACGGGCATGCTGAGCCGACCCGACAAGGTCTACACGTTCATATCCGGCTGGTACGACAGCGCGCTCGAAAAAGTGTCCGGCCAATGGAAAATCAAGCATCGGATCGCACATGCCGACAATGCGGCGAATTTCGCTGCAGGCGAGCTAGTCGTGCATTTCCAACCAATGATGGATTGGATAGCCGCGAACGGCACGCCGGCTTGATCCCGGGGGCGACATTGAGTCGTCCGGAAAGCAGTCATAAAATCGCGGCCGATTTATCGAACGGGCAGTTACGTTTCCGAAGCGCCGGGTCTGTACTTCTGCGCGAGGATCACAACGACGGACTCAGGGGGCGGCTGCCGATCGCTTCGCACTGCCGAACGCACCAATGGCGACCAGCGCCATGCAGACGATGGTGATGGTAGTGGCGGTCGCCGCCGGAATGTAGGCGATGACGTCAAACGCGTTTCCCTGACCGAGGCCCTGCACCTGCCCGCCCGTCAAGCCATGCGTGCGGCCGAATACGCCGAATACGTAAAATACGCTATTCGCCCATGCGGTAAAAATGAGCCCGTAGACGACAAAGACGCACGACTTTTTACCATTCACGAAAGGCAGGGCCATTGCGCCCATGCCGCACAGCAAGGCGTTCATCACACAGCCGACGTGCGCCGCTCGCCAGGCCCTGATTTCACCGGGCACCGTCATATCCGTCGAAAACAGCGGCCAGAGTTCTACGCGCCCGAGGACGCTGTACATCAGAAAAAAGCCGGAGACAAGCCCGATAATCGCAACGATGGCAGCGTGCCCGAAGAGCAGCGCCTGATATCGCTTAATGACCGAATCCATTGTTCTCCCTCCCAAGGTTTGTCGCGTTAACGGTTCGACTCCGATAACGGAGTCGGAACACGAAGGATGGGTTCTTACTCTGACCGCAAATAGGGCGATTCGCAATCCACCCCAAAGCGATTCTGGAAACGGTTGCATTCCATGCGAGATCGCTTCGCGCGTGGCCGATCACGGTATACGGCTGGTACAGCGGGCGGTTAATCACGAGGCAAAGGGATCGAACCCTTCTGGATGATCAGCCGCAGCCCGAAGCTTGAACCTTTGTAGTTTTCCGGTTTCGGTCTTGGGCAGGGAACTCACGAACTCGACCGCGCGCGGGTACTTGTAGGGGGCGATCGCCGCTTTCACGAAGTCCTTGATCTCCTCGCCAAGCTCCTCCGTTCCGTTCCGGCCGGCGGCGGGAACGACAAAGGCCTTGACGATGGATCCCCGAGCCGGATCCGGGGCCGCAACGACCGCGCACTCGGCGACTGCGTCGTGCGCCATAAGCGCGGACTCGACCTCCGGCCCCGCGATGTTGTACCCGCCCGATACGATCATGTCGTCGGCCCGCGCTTTGAACCAGAAGTAGCCATCCTCATCCTCGACATAGACGTCTCCCGTTACGTTCCACCCGGCCCGGACGTAGTCCCGCTGACGTCCGTCGGCGAGGTAACGACAGCCGGTCGGGCCTTTTATCGCCAATCTGCCTTCGCTACCGGCAGGCATCGGGCGATCGTTTCCATCGAGGATACGGGCGCGATAACCGGGCAGAGGCCGTCCGGTGGCGCCGGGCCGAACCTCCTCCACGGGCGCGGAGATGAAGATGTGAGTCATTTCGGTTGAGCCGATGCCGTCGATGATGCGGATGTTGGTGCGCTCCTTCCACTTCTCGGAGGTGGCTTTGGGCAGCGGCTCTCCGGCCGAGATGCACTGGCGCAGAGAGCTCAGGCCGCGCCCCTCGGCCAACGAAAGCATCGCCCGGTAGCCGGTGGGAGAAGTAAAGATGGTCGTGGCCCGAAACTCGTCAATCGCGGTCAGCAGGCCCTCGGGCGTCGGTGTTTCGAACAGCGCCAACGCGGCTCCGAAACGGAGCGGAGCCACGAGTTCGCAGCCGAGCCCGAAGTTGAACGCGAGCGGGGGCGTCCCGCAGTAGATGTCATTCGCGTTGGTGCGAAGAATGTGGCGAGCGAAAATGTCGGCCATCATCATTACATCCCGATGAAAATGCATCGTCGCCTTGGGCTTGCCCGTCGTCCCCGACGTGAAGGCGAGAACACAGGTGTCGTCGCGACCCGTGTCGACGTTCTCGAAGTGTGCCGGCTTGGATGCCATCCGGCCTTCCAAGTCGCCATCCCCGAAGGGGATGACGCAGACCCGATGGCCAGAGTTCGCCGCCGCAGACTCGAGCTCTCCCACCAGACGCGCATCACAGATTGCGTGGCGAACGCATGCCTTGTCGATGATCACCGCGAGTTCGCATGCGCGCAGCATCGGCATCGTAGAGACCGCGATGCCGCCGGCTTTGATCACGCCGAACCAGGCGGCCACCATCATCGGCGTATTGGGCGCTCGCAGCAGCACGCGGTTTCCGGGCACGATACCGAGATCTTCCCGCAGAACCCGGGCGATTTGATTCGACTTCGCGAGCAGCTCTCCGTAGGACCACGCGAGTCCGCGTGAATACAGGGCAACCCGATCGACTCGACCGGCGCCAACTGCATTGTCCAGCAACTCAGCGGTGCAGTTCAGGTGCTCGGGGTAGCGGATGTCGGGCAAATCGAACCGGAATTCGGGCCACTGGTCTGCCGGCGGCAGATTGTCCCGGGCAAACGTATCGGTATGGGCGGTATATGGCGTCATCCGTAGTCTGAGTATACTCGGGCCGCACGCAGTTCCGGCCCCCGTCGGCGAGCGGCCGTTATTGCGCGACCCAGCCCCCGTCTACCGGCAGCGCCACACCTGTGACGTAAGTCGATTTATCAGACATCAGCCAGGCGACCGAATCTCCGATCTCCGAGGGCTGGGCGACACGCCGCATCGGTATCGTCGCCATCATTTGATCGCCGATCTTGGTACTTGCATCGACGACCCGGTCGAGCATGGGCGTTTCGATGAAGCCCGGACACACGGTATTGACGCGAATGTTTCTCGACGCGTATTCGAGCGCTACCGTTTTCGTGAGCCCGACGACACCGTGTTTCGCCGCGTTGTAACTGGGCGCGCCCGGGATCCCGACCAAGCCCGCCGCAGAGGCCGTACTGACGATGCTTCCGCCGCCGTCTTGCTTCACCATCTGCTCGATTTCACATTTCATGCAGATGAAAACTCCGGTCAGGTTGACTCGTATTACGCGGTCCCAATCTTCCATCCGCAGGTCGAGTATTTTCGCGGTCGGCCCTTCGATCCCGGCATTATTAAAGGCGCCGTCGAGGCTGCCGTGCCGATCGACGATGGCCGCAATCAACGCGCCCACCCGTTCGTAATCGCTGACGTCGACGTGATGGTATTCGGCGCGGCCGTCGGCCTGTTGGATCATGTTGACGGTGTCGGCGCCTTCGGCGTCCTGCAGGTCGGCAATCACGACTTGCGCGCCCTCCGTACCCAGGATCTTTGCGGTCGCCCGGCCGATGCCGGTACTGCCTCCGGTCACCAAGATCACTTTGTTCTCCAGCATCCCCATGGCCCTGCCCTCCACTCTTTAGGTACCAAGAATCCGGGGACAGTGTACCTAATTCACTACATTCCATTGAGGACCGACCTTCCAAACGCGGCATTTAAGGAACCTCTGAACAAGTCATGACTCGGCATTTTGCGGCCAGAATATCCGGCTACCGCGTTGCAAAGCTTCGAAATAGCACCACTATTCCGTGCGCTTCGCGCCTTGTATCCGAATATTCTGGACACAAGCTGCTCGACCCAGACTTATTCAGAGGTTCCTTAAGTATGCTGTCCCTTTACCGCGTTGACGAAGTCGCGGAATTCCCGCAGGTCGGCCCGCTTGGCGCGGCGCGCCCGCGGTGCATCGCCGTCGGCAATAGCCTCGACCAGGCGGTCGTGATATTCCCAGGACCGCTCGTAATAGTCCGGGCGCTCGGCGATGAGGACGCGGAGGGCCGCGGTGCAATGCGGCACGCTCTTCATACGCAGAACTTCGATCAATTGCAGCAGCACCGGGCTCGCAGCCGCCTGATAGACGGCAAACTGAAAATCGCTGTTGCATTCGAGTACCCGGTACAGGTCGCCGGCCTCGGCAGCGACGCGAACCGCACGGCACAACGCCCCGATTTCTTCGATTTGCGCGGCGCCCGCCCTGCGTGCCGCGCGAGCGCAAGCGTCGCCCTCGAGTTGAATACGCAGACTCCAAATATCCTCTGCATCCGAACTTTCGAGATACGGCACGACAATACCGCGATTCGGGAGGACTTCGAGTGCGTTCTCGGCCGACAGCCGCGTAATGGATTCGCGCACCGGCATCATGCTGGTGCCAAGCTGAGCGGCAAGTTGACGCAGGGTCAGCGTCGTCCCGGGTTCGATCCGGCCCGAAAGCAGCGCCCGCTTGAGGCGCTGGTAGGCCAACTCGTTCAGGGTGACTCTTTCAATCGGCGGCAAAGCCAGCGCGTCCGCGTTCATCGTTGCTAGTAATTGACATCTGTGATCACAGTAAAATATAGTGGAGACGAGACGCTAAAGCAATATGGGGCTTGAGGCATGAGTGCGGGCACGGCAAACCCCGGTTGGCGCATCACCGTCGACACCGGCGGTACTTTCACCGATGTCGTCGTTGCCGACGGCGACGGCCGTTTCACCATCGGCAAAGCGCTGACGACACCGGAACGGATCTTCGTCGGACTCAAGGCCGCGCTCAAATCGGCCGCGGATCTGTTAGGACTCGAATTACCCGAAGTTCTCTCGCGTTCCGACATTTTCATTTACGGAACGACGCGGGCGACGAACGCTATCGTTACCGGTAACGTAGCCAAGACCGCCTTTCTGACGACCGCGGGTTTTCCCGACGTACTGGTCCTGCGCGAAGGCGGCAAATTCGACCCGCACGATTTTTCGAAGCCCTATCCCGAACCCTACATTCCACGCCGTCACACTTTTGAAATCGAAGAGCGGGTGGGTCCGGACGGCGCGATCCTGACGGCGCTCGACGAAACGCAGGCCGAAGGGGTGATCCGGACCATCGCCGCGCATGGTTTCGAAGCCTGCGCCGTATCTCTCCTCTGGAGCACCGCGAACCCGGTTCACGAAAAGCGTCTCAGTGAGATCCTGGAAGCCGTTTTACCGGGATTTCCACATACGCTGAGCCACGAACTGAACCCGATCCTACGCGAATACCGGCGCGCCTCCTCGACGGCCATCGACAGTTCGATCAAACCGTTGATGCAAACTCATCTACGCGACCTGCAGTCGGACCTGCGCGCTGAAGGCTACGTGGGCGAAATCCTCGTCAGTACTACCATCGGCGGTTGTCTCGATATCGACAGCGTGGTCGAGCGCCCCATTCACACCGTCCGGTCCGGTCCGGCCATGGGACCGGTAGCCGGTAGACGTTACTCGGAGCTCGAACAAAAAACGGAGTCCGTACTGGTGGTCGATATGGGCGGTACGACTTTCGACGTGAGCCTGGTTCGGGACGGCACGATCGCCATCACGCAAGAGACTTGGCTCGGCGAACGCTTCACCGGACATATGCTCGGTATCCCGGCCGTGGATGCTCGCAGTGTCGGCGCTGGCGGCGGATCGATCGCGTGGTTGGATCCCGCCGGCCTGCTGCACGTGGGACCGCAAAGCGCCGGGGCCAAACCGGGGCCGGCATGCTACGGATTAGGAGGTGACAAACCGACAGTAACCGACGCCGCCGTAGTTCTGGGCTACATCGATCCCGATTTCTTCCTCGGCGGCCGCATGCAGCTTGATTTGGACGGCGCATACGACGCCATCAAGACCGTCGCCGACCCCCTGGACATCAGTGTCGAAGCCGCCGCGTTCTCGATTTTTGCAGTGTCGAACGAAACGATGATCAACGCGATCAAGGACATCACGGTCAGCGAGGGCATCGACCCCGGCGAGGCCGTTATCGTTGCCGGCGGTGGTGCCGCTGGCCTCAATATCGTTCCGATCGCGCGGGACCTCAATTGCCGCGCCGTTATCGTTCCACGAACCGCAAGCGTGTTATCGGCGTGCGGTATGCAATTCTCTGATATCCAGGTCGAACAGAGCGCGACCCTACCGACTCGCTCGGACTCCTTCGATCGCGATGCCGTCAACCGCAGCCTCACCGAGATCGATCGAACTCTGGCAACATTCGCCGACAAGCTGGCGACCCGAGGATTCGATCAGAACGACACGAATTACCGGGTGGATGCGCATTACGCCGCGCAGGTCTGGGATATTGCCGTCGATTTGCCCGCCGCGCGCCTCGATTCCGATGCGGTGGTCGATGAACTGATTGAAGCCTTCCACGCCAGCCACCGCAGGATATTCAGCGTCGAAGACCGCGCGAGCCCAATCGAATTCCTGAACTGGACCGGCCGACTCGCGGTACATCTGCCGCAGGCGACCGTCACCGCGAGCACTCACAGCGGTGCTACCGAGAAACTTACGCCCCGCATGGCGCTGTTCGGCCTCGACGTTCGGCACAAGGCAGCTATCGTGCGGGGCGATACGGTCAAGGTTGGCGAAACATTCGAGGGACCGGCCATCATCGAAGAAGCGACCACGACCGTCGTGCTGCCGCCCGGCGCCCGCGCTACCTTGAGTCCGTCGGACAGCTACCTGATCGAATGGGAACACGATGATGCCGCTAAGTGAGCTTAAAAACATGAACCAGAGTGAGCACCAAATATGGACACCGATGCAGTAACGCCGGCGACTGCCGGTTTGTCGCCGATGCTGCTCGCGGTGCTGGCCAACCGCTTCGACGGTGTCGTACGCGAAATGACCAATACGATGCTCCGTACCGGCCGTTCCGCGGTGATCAACAGCGCCCGCGATTTCTCCTGCGGAATCACGACGGCCGATAACGAACTGTTCGCGACCGCCGAGGGGCTGCCGGCTCATACCTACGGACTGAATTTGCAAACCGCCGCAATGTGCGAGTACCACGACGACATTGCCGAGGGCGACGCCTACCTACACAACGACCCCTACAGCGGCAATTCACATCCGGCCGACCACACACTCATCGTCCCCGTATTCTGGGAAGACGAACATCTGTTCAACGTATGTGCCAAAGCCCATCAAGCCGATATCGGAAACAGCCTGCCGACGACCTACCACGCCGCGGCGCGCGACGTCTACGAAGAAGGGGCGTTGATCTTTCCCGCGGTTCGTGTCCAACGCAACAACGAAATGATCCAAGACATCATTCGTATGTGCCAACGCCGTATTCGGGTGCCTGATTATTGGCACGGAGATTTTCTATCGATGCTCGGGTCGGCGCGCACAGGAGAGAAGCGGATCCACGATATCCTGCGAAAGTACGGCAAAGCGACGATCAAGCAATTCGTCACCGAGTGGTTCGACTACAGTGAGGTCCGCATGCGCCAGGCGATCGGCGAACTGCCGGCGGCCACCATCGAACGCGAGAGTTTTCATGACCCGATGCCGCCAATGTTGCCCGACGGTATTCCGGTGCGCGTAAAACTCACGGTCGAACCGGACGCCGGGATGGTCGAGATCGATCTGACGTCGAACATTGACAATATGGACAACGGACTCAATTTGTCCAAGGCCTGTTCGATCAGCAACTCGGCTGCCGGCGTCTATAATTGCCTTCCCTCCGACATTCCGCGAAATGGCGGTTCTTACCGCTGCATTCGGATGAAGCTGCGCGAAGGCGCCGCGATCGGCATCCCGAAATTTCCGCATAGCTGCTCGGTCGCGACGACTAATATCTCCGATCGTTTGCTCAACACGGTGCAGGCGGCGCTCGCCGACCTTGGTGAACAGCACGGATTGGCCGAAGGCGGTCTGGGTATGGGGGCGGGAGTCTCGGTTATCTCCGGTAAAGACGCACGCCACGACGATCATCGGTACGTCAACCAACTCATTATCAGTAACAACGGGGGGCCAGCGTCGCCTGACTGCGACGGCTGGATCACCTACGGGCTGCCTGTCGTCGCCGGCTTGATGTACCGCGACAGCGTCGAAATCAACGAACTCAGTTATCCGATCCATTTCAAGGAGATCCGCCTCACCCAGGACACGACGGGCGCGGGTCGTAACCGGGGGGCGCCCGGGACGCGGATCACCTACGGCCCGAGCAATCATCCCATGACGGTGGTATTCGCCGCCGACGGCCAGGTCAACCCCGCCCGCGGCGTCCGCGGCGGCGGCGACGGCAATTCCGGGGAGTTGCATGTAATCGACCACGACGGTAGCAGGACCCGTGCGCCGAGCGTCGGTGAGATAGAACTCACTAAAGGAATGTGGCTTACCGGCCTTGATCTTTCAGGCGGTGGTTATGGTGACCCGCTGGAACGGGAACCGGGTCGCGTGCTGGACGACGTCTTGGAGCGCTACGTATCGGAAGCGTACGCGCGCGAGGTCTACGGGGTCGTCTTAACGGGCCAGGCGGATGACGACACGCTAGCTGTCGATCCTGCCGCGACGCGGACGCGACGTGCGGAATTGAAAGCGGCTGGCTAATTCGCTGGCCGCAAATTGCGTGATGCGGCGCCGCCGCCGATGTTGCGACTTGTAATTAGCCACGGAGAACACAAAGAGCACGGAGACATCATGTTTGTAGTAATGCGAACATCGTTTCTTTTCTCCGTTTTCTCCGTGGTTCATGCATTAGTTGACCGCTTTGTCCCGGCCGTCGTTGCGTGGCCGTAACGACGGACCGGAATTTGCCCTAGAACTTCGATCAGGAAAGGAGCCGAGCGATGGAGATGCCAGAAACGATAGCGAATGAAGATGAACGCTTACCTCTGATCCTCGGATTTCAACGCGTCGCCGAGAACACCAACCAGCTGACGCGTTTCATCGAACACGGCAAGGGTATTTACGTCTACGACACGGACGGCCGTGAATATATCGAGGCCACCTCCTCTTTCTACGTTGCCTCTCTCGGCTACCAAAACGACGAGTTGATCGACGCCATCGAATTGCAATACCGAGAACTCCCGTTCTTCGTATCCGGCCTGCACCGTACAAGCAAGGCATCTCTCGACCTCGCCGAGAAGCTGATCGAGATCATCCCTGTGCCCGATGCCCATTTCATCTTCGGGTCGTCGGGCTCGGAAGCGATCGACTTTCTGATCAAGCTGTTACGCTTCGGCGCGGTCGCTCGCGGCGAACCCGAACGGAAAACGATCATCGGGCGCCACGGCAGCTATCACGGCGGAACCTTGGCATCGGCCAGCGTCACCGGCGGACATCACGAGGAATTTGGATTACCGCTGGCTGGCTTCCGACATATATCGCAGGCCGACTACCACGGTGACCGCGAACCCGGCGAAACGACCGCGGAGTATGCCGCACGTTGTGCCACCGAACTGGAAACACTGATCGCCGCGGAGCCCGATCGGTCCATCGCCGCGCTGATTGCAGAGCCCGTGAGTTTTTCAGCGGGTTTCAAACTACCACCTCCCGAGTATTTTCCGACGATCGCTCGCGTACTTGACGCCCACGGTATCGACCTCGTGATCGACGAGGTGGTCACCGGCTTTGGACGAACGGGATCGCTTTTCGGCTGCGAAACGTTCGACCTCTCCCCCGCGCACGTCACTATCGCGAAGGGGATCACCTCGGGATATTTTCCGGTATCCGCCGTTGGGCTCGGGCGTGACTTATACGAGGCGCTCGAAACGGGTTCCGACGAGGTCGGAACACTCGCACATGCGAGCACGTTCGCGGCGCACCCCGTCGGCGCTGCCGCGGCGCTGAAGGTGATCGAGATCATCGAACGCGACGGGCTCGTCGAACATGCGCGCGCGATGGGCGAGCGCCTCGCTGCCGGCCTCGCCCCGTTTGCCGATCATCCCCTGGTCGGCGAAGTCCGCGCCCAAGGACTCGCCGCAAGCCTGGATTTCCTGCGTCGCGACGCCGACGACCGCATCGTGAATGACGACGCCGACGACGTCGTGACGGCGGTGTACGAAGCTCTACTAGCACACGGCGTCGTCACCCGCCCCGCGGGACGTAATGTGATCATAGCGCCGCCGCTAATCATCGAGGCATCCGAGATCGATGAGATCGTTGTTCGTGTCGGTAAAGCGCTGGATCAAGTCGAGGTTGAAGGGATTAGTGCGAAATGATCCGGCAAGGGATGTTGATTCGCGTTTGTAGGCGCCACTTTTATCGGAGTTCCTAACCATGAACAGAATACAGGAGTCGACTATCTACCGGGAATTCAGCGACCAGAATTCGACCTCACGTACGCACGCCGCTCGGGCGAGCGATTGTATTCCGACCGGCACCTCGCGTTCGCTGTTGAAGCACGCGCCGTTCCCGTTTTACGTCGACCGCGCCGAGGGGATCTACAGCACCGACCTCGACGGCAACCGCCGGATCGATTTTCACAACAACTACACCACGATGATCCACGGACACGGCCACCAAGATATCAGCGAGGCCGTGAGGAAACAGTTAGAACTCGGGACGAGTTTCTCCGCTCCGGGTGCCCGGGAGTACGAGTTCGTTCGCCACCTGTGTGAGCGCATCCGGAGTGTCGAGCAAGTCGTGTTCAACAATTCGGGCACCGAAGCGGTGATGGTCGCGCTGCGTATCGCCCGCGCCTGCACCGGGCGCAACCGGATCGGGAAGTTCGAGGGTGGCTATCACGGCTCGTCGGATTTCGTAATGGTCGGCGGACACGACGTGCCGGCGCCGGACGACCCGGTACGGGTCAGCGTACCGACGGCAGACGTCGCCGGGCTCCCGGCGGCGGCGACCGAGGACGTGGTGCTGATCCGCTACAACGACCCGCAAGCCGTTCGCGAAGCGGTCGAACGTTTCGGCGGTGAACTTGCGGCGATCATCGTCGAACCGATCCTGTTCGCCGGCGGCGTGATCCCGGCTACGCCGGAATTCCTGGAAGTTCTACGCTCCGAGACCGCGCGCGCCGGTATCGTTCTCGTCTGCGACGAAGTCGTTACGCTGCGCCATGCGGTCGGGGGCGCGCAGGGCTTTTATGGCCTGGAGCCCGATTTAACTACAATGGCCAAAACCATCGGCGGCGGCTTCCCCGTCGGCGCGGTCGGCGGCCGCCGCGAATTCATGCGCGTTCTGGGCGATCCCGACGAAGGCGGAACTGTAGCGAATCTCGGCACCTTCAGCGCCAACCCGATCTCTGTTAGCGCGGGCCTCGAAGCGATGCGCCTGCTCGATGAAGCGGCGATCGGCCACATTAACGACCTCGGCGAACTCGCCCGCGCCGGTCTCAGATCAGCGCTCGAAAAATACGGGGCACCGGCACAGGTCACCGGCGCTGGCTCGCTGTTCGAAGTGCACTGGACGCTCGAACCGCTGATCGATGCGCGCGGCCCGACCACCGCAGATGCCGACCGTAACCTTCTCACGTTTCTCGGTATGTGTAACCGCGGAATACAATTGTCCATGCGCGGGATCGGCGCCTTGTCGACGCCGATGCAGCGGTCGGACATCGACCAGATGACGCAGGCGTTCGATCAGACGCTCGAAGAAATGAACGAGGACGGGATCTTCTAGCCCGCATATTGCATGAGTGTCGGTGATGCAGCTGCATATGGGTTTGAT
>CAZFZX010000136.1:0-12765 GCA_964523765.1 uncultured Enterobacteriaceae bacterium | reverse complement strand
ATCAAACCCATATGCAGCTGCATCACCGACACTCATGCAATATGCGGGCTAGGGTAGGCATGCCGCGCCGGCGGCGCGGGAGGAAGAATCAAAGCCGTCGCACACTACAGACGGTGTATCGGGCAGCGACCATCGTTAGCTCGGGGAAGCTTGGCGCATCGTCCCCGCGAACCAATTGCCTGACTGCAGAACGTCGATTTCGCGGTTGGACTTACTGCGCGCCGCGCCGAACCGAGTGCTTATGAACGAAAAAGGTCGTGATCGGTGAGCGCGCCTTTACCGGACCGTTCGGATCTAAGACCACGGCCTCCAAGGTGTGTGCGCCGCGGTCGACGTTCGGTAGGGTAAAACTCAATTTGCGTCCTGGTGGACCGACTCCCTGTCCGTCGAACAGGAGCTGCAGACGATGACCGAATCCCACCTGCAGCGGAGGCCGAACACTGATCGCGACATTGATATTAGCGACGTTGTCACGGATTGTTTGCTCATTGGCGGGGCGCGTAATACTAACCGATTCGTAGGGCTTGGCCGATTGCTTCGGGTTCGGCGTTTTCGAAGCGGAGGTGCGGCTCGGCAAGGGTTCGGCGGGAAGTATGGTTGGGTCGCGCAACTCTACTTTTTCCGCACCGGGTCCCGCCTCATCCGAATAAATTACGTTCCCGTCAGCATCCTTCGACCGGTAAACGTCGGCAGCCGCGGTGGCGGCATACGCCACAGCGATTACGATTAGGTAACCGAACAGATGCATACACCCAGGATAGACAACAGACATCGTACCCACAAGCCCCATAACCGATTGCGAAAGGCGATTGTGAACCACGCACGAGCCGAGGTCGGCCCCGGCAAAAAAAACCCCCGCCGGAAGCAGGGGTTTTACCAAGTGAATCGAACTCAGACGCTGTAGTAGAGGTCGTATTCCACCGGGTGAGTAGTCATGCGCAGCATGGTTACTTCTTCCATTTTGAGGCCGATATACGCATCGATGCAGTCATCGGTGAATACCCCGCCGGCCTTGAGAAAGTCTCGATCGGCGTCCAATGAGTCCAACGCCTGATCGAGCGAGTAACACACCGTGGGGATCCCAACCTCTTCTTCAGGGCTGAGGTCATAGAGATCTTTGTCCAGCGGCGCGCCCGGGTCGATCTTGTTGATAATACCGTCGAGCCCCGCCATTAACATGGCAGTAAACGTGAAATAAGGATTTCCGGCCGAGTCCGGAAACCGGACTTCGACCCGACGGGCCTTCGGGCTGGAAACCCACGGCACGCGAATTGAAGCCGACCGATTTCGCGCGGAGTAGGCCAACAGGGTTGGGGCCTCGAAACCGGGAACCAGACGCTTGTAGCTGTTGGTCGACGCGTTCGTAAAAGCATTGAGCGCGCGTGCGTGCTTGACGATCCCGCCGATATAATGAAACGCGGTTTCCGACAACCCACCGTAGCCATCGCCGGAAAAAATGTTCTCGCCGCCTTTGCCGAGCGATTGATGCACGTGCATACCATTACCGTTGTCACCGACCAGCGGCTTCGGCATAAAGGTCGCAGTCTTACCGAAAGTATGCGCGACATTGTGCACGGCATACTTCAGGATCTGCAACGTATCCGCGCGCTTGACCAACGTGTCGAAACGGGTACCGATTTCACATTGCCCGGCGGTGGCCACCTCGTGGTGATGGACTTCGGTCGGCAGTCCCATTTGCTCCATCACCAGGCACATCGCGGAACGCAGATCCTGCAGAGAGTCGACGGGCGGGACGGGGAAATAACCACCTTTTACGCCCGGGCGGTGTCCGATATTGCCGTCTTCAAAAACCTTTTCCGAATTCCACGAACTCTCATCCGAATCCACCTCGAAAAAGGAACCGCGCATTTCCACGCTCCAACGGACGTCGTCGAAAACGAAGAATTCCGGTTCCGGGCCGAAATAGGCGGTATCACCCACGCCCGTCGAGTTCAGATAGGCTTCGGCGCGCTTGGCCAGAGAGCGTGGACAACGCTCATAACCCTGTCCCGTGGACGGCTCGACCACGTCACAGCGGAGGTTGACCGTCTTCTCTTCGAAAAACGGATCCATCACGGCGGTATCGGTATCGGGCATAAGAATCATGTCCGATTCGTTGATCCCCTTCCATCCGGCAATGGACGAGCCGTCGAACATCTTCCCGTCTTCGAGCATTTCATCGTCGCAAACGCTCGCCGGGATCGTGACATGCTGTTCTTTACCTTTGGTGTCGGTAAAGCGAAGGTCGACAAACCGGACGTCTTCGTCCTTTATCATTTTTAGAACATTCTCAACTGACATTATGGTATTCCTCCAACCCTTTGGTCGTATGCGTCTAAGTTACGTCCTGCCGATCAACGGTATGGCGATTCGCCTTTGTGCGGAAACGTACAGGGGCCAAAACTCTGCCCTTACCTCCCTCCGGCACGCTCTGCAATCGCTCATGGATTGCTTCGACTTCGCTTCTACCCCTCGCGACAAACGCCGGCGAGCTGTACGAACTCGGTCCGCTGACCTGCATATTATATGCCATCTAGATGGTGCCATTGCAGTGCGTATCCGGGTACAAATGGGGCTGCTTCGCTCTATTCTAGTGCCGAAAACCCGGGCAACGCACCGTCGTAGTGCGTTTAGCCGGACGTCAATCGATGCTCCCCTGCGTACAGTTGGGCCAACGTTTCTCTTTCGCGCACGAGATGGATGTGGCTACCGTCGACCAATACCTCGGCGGGCCGCGGGCGCGCATTATAATTCGAAGCCATGACGAAGCCGTAAGCGCCGCAATCCATTATTGCCAATAGTTCGCCCCGCGCTACCGCCAGGTCGCGGCCGCGCGCGAGAAAATCTCCGGTCTCGCAGACGGGCCCGACGACATCGACGCGTTGCTCCTCGCGCCCTGTTACTGCCGGAAGGACGTCGTGATATGCCTCATATAACGCCGGACGGATCAGCTCCGTCATCGCCGCGTCGCAAATGGCAAAAGTCTTGATCGGGGTCTGCTTCAAGTATTGAACCCTGGTCAGGAGCGCACCGGCCTCTCCCACGAGCGAGCGTCCCGGCTCGACTACGACCTCGTATCGCGGATCCAGTACGCTGCATATCGCCTTGACGTAAGCATCGATGGCCGGCGGCGTTGCGCTCCCGTAAGCGATCCCGAGCCCGCCGCCGATATCAATGTGATCAATCGCGATACCTTCTCGGTCCAAAGCGTCGACTAATTGCATCACGCGCTCCGCGGCATCGATGATCGGCCCCACCGACGTCAACTGCGACCCGATGTGGCAAGCGACACCGGTGACTCGCAGCCCCGCTAAAGCCGCTGCTCGACGATAAACGTCCATCGCATCCGGCATCGGGATCCCGAACTTGTTCTCGTTGAGGCCGGTCGCTATGTATGGATGTGTATTCGCATCCACGTCCGGATTTACCCGCAACGCAACGGGCGCGTCGACGCCTCGAGCCGTCGCCACCGCAGCAAGCAATTCGAGTTCTTCGATTGATTCGACGTTGAAGCAGGAGATCTCGGCCGCGAGCGCCTGCTCTAGTTCGGCGCGCGTTTTGCCGACGCCGGCGAAGGTAACGGTCGTCAGGTCACCACCGGCGGCGCGCACGCGTTCCAGTTCGCCGACGGATACGATATCGAACGCGGCGCCGAGGCGAACCAAAACGTCGAGCAGCCCGAGATTTCCGTTCGCTTTTACCGAGTAGCAAATCTGGTGCCGGCGTTGATCGAATGCCGCGCTGTACGCTGCGTAATTGGATTCAATGACCGCGCGCGAATATACGTAGCAAGGAGTCCCGTGAGCTTCAGCCACGGCAGCCATCGGGACGTCCTCGACAAATAGTCGATGGTCCTTATAAATGAACGACACGGGAATTTCCCCTGCGGGTTAGTGTGTTGACTCAAAAACGATCTTCCAAACGCAACGCGAACTCAACAACCCGGCAACACGCGAGGTTGTTCGAGCCCCCTCGACCGCCATCGCTAAGCCAACTCGGCGAAACCGATGGGTGGTGCCTATTCGGGCCCCGAGATCTCGCTAGTCAGCATACCTGGCGGCAGCGTCGTCCGGAAGATACAGATCGCCTTTCTGCCCACACCCAATAACAAATAGCAGAATAAAAACGAGCGCAATTGCGGTCACAATCCGCGCCGGCATTCGCAATGGCATTTTAGTCATTTTCCCCGGGAGTCTGGTCTACGTTTTTGGAACCTATCTCGAGTAAACAGTTTCGCGGCTTTCCGGAAATGCTACACGAAGTCGCCTGCGGAAAACCCTTGTATCGCCGGTCGTGCAGATCCGGCACCGCAGCTAAAACGACCTTTCCCCTATGATACGGTTTTCAGATACAGTTGCCTATTCTCGACGAACCTGAAGGACAACATGGCGACAAGACTCGAGCTTATTACGGTCGAGCCCGACGGTCCGCCGGATGCGAGCGTCATCTGGCTCCATGGTCTGGGCGCAGACGGATACGATTTTGAGCCTATCGTCGCCGAATTGGGCCTGGGCAAAGGGTACGGGATCCGCTTTCTCTTTCCCCACGCCCCGGTCCGTCCCATAACCATCAACGCCGGCATGGAAATGCGCGGCTGGTACGATATCGACGAACAGGGACTGAACCAACGGGTCGACGAACGGGGGATCCGCGAGTCGGCGGCGGCGGTCGCGGCGTTACTCGACGCGGAGATCGCAACCGGTATCGACAATAGACGCATCGTGCTCGCCGGTTTCTCCCAGGGTGGGGCGATCGCGCTGCATCTTGGCTTGCGCTATCCGCAACGGCTCGGCGGGATCCTTGCGCTATCGACCTATTTACCGCTGAAAGATACGCTGAGTTCGGAGGCGGACGCGGCGCAAGAAAGTCTTTCGATATTTTTCGGCCACGGCAGCTACGATCCGCTCATCCCCGAAGCACTCGGAAGCGACAGCGCGCGACTACTCGAAGCTGCGGGTTACGTCGTTGAATATCACACCTACCCGGTGCAGCACACGGTCTCGCAAGAAGAAATTCGTGATATTTCCGGCTGGCTCGTCCGCCGACTGCCGCCGGGTTGAACGCCCGGTAGCAACCGCGTTCGGCGCCACCGAGCCGTTTGCGCTCGAGGCTCGGGGGCGCAGCCGACAATTTTTTGACTCGCCGGGCGAGACCTGGCAAGAAACGCGGCCGGGCAGATGCTGGTTTACGACAGATCGAGCGTAGCGGTTGCAATGGGCAAAAGGTTCGGACGAAAATGCTCCTAACGATCCACTAAGGAGAACCGTCATTCCATGAGCAAAAATATTGTTTCCGTCACCGACGACTCTTTCGACAACGATGTATTGCAATCAACCAAGCCGGTTCTCGTCGATTATTGGGCGGAATGGTGCGGTCCGTGCAAGATGATCGCCCCGATACTCGAGGAGGTGTCCGGTGATTACGACGATAAGCTAACGATCGCAAAACTGGACATCGACACTAACCAGGGCACTTCAATGAAATACAGTATCCGTGGCGTTCCGACATTGATGTTGTTCAAAGACGGGAACGTGGTTGCGACTCACGTTGGCGCTTTGTCAAAATCACAACTGACCGCGTTTATAGACGGCAATATTTAGACCCCGACTGCCAGGTGGCGCAGGAGGTATTCGCCGGCCAATAGTCAACCAAAGATAATTGCTAGACGCCGCCTAGCCAGCATGCTATGTTTTAACTATAGCGTGAAAAATAACCTTTCCAGGCGCTATCCCGTACTCAATAAAACCACTTCTTTCAACTAGCCGCGCAGGCGCGTGCGCGATACCAGCCCCGACCAATCACATGATGAACCTAACCGAACTGAAGCAAAAACCGGCATCCGAATTAGTGGAGATCGCGGACGATATGGGCCTCGACGGAGTAGCCCGCTCGCGCAAACAAGACGTCATATTCGGCATCCTCAAGGCTCACGCGAAGAAAGGCGAAGATATTTACGGCGATGGCGTTCTCGAAATCCTTCAGGACGGTTTCGGGTTCTTGCGCTCAGCCGATTGTTCCTACCTCGCCGGACCTGATGATATCTATGTGTCACCGAGCCAGATCCGACGCTTCAACCTCCGGACCGGCGACACGATTTCGGGCAAAATCCGGCCGCCTAAAGATGGGGAACGCTATTTTGCTCTACTCAAGGTTGGCGAAATCAACTTCGAGCCGCCGGAAAATGCGAAAAATAAGGTTCTCTTCGAAAATCTCACGCCATTATTCGCCCAAGAACGTCTAGCGCTCGAACTTGGTAATGGCAGTACAGAAGATCTGACGCCCCGTGTTATCGATTTGACGGCTCCGATCGGTAAAGGCCAACGCGGCCTCGTCATCTCTCCGCCGAAAGCCGGGAAGACGATGATGCTGCAAAGCATCGCGCACTCGCTGGAAGCGAACAACGCGGACTGCTACTTCATGGTACTGCTGATCGATGAGCGTCCGGAAGAAGTCACTGAGATGCAACGGTCGGTGAAAGGCGAGGTGATCAGCAGTACGTTCGACGAACCCGCGAGCCGCCATGTGCAAGTTGCCGAGATGGTGATCGAAAAGGCCAAAAGACTGGTCGAACACAAGCGCGACGTCGTAATATTGCTTGACTCGATAACCCGGCTCGCCCGTGCTTATAACACCGTCGTGCCGTCATCCGGAAAAGTATTGACCGGTGGCGTCGATGCAAATGCGCTACAGCGCCCGAAACGATTCTTCGGTGCGGCCCGCAACATTGAAGAGGGCGGCAGCCTCACGATTATCGCAACCGCGCTCGTCGATACGGGCTCCCGCATGGACGACGTCATTTATGAGGAATTCAAGGGCACCGGTAACATGGAAATCCACCTCGATCGTAAGATCGCCGAAAAACGGATTTTCCCGGCCGTCAATATCAATCGTTCAGGGACGCGGCGCGAGGAGCTCCTCACGAAGCCCGACGAGCTGCAAAAGATCTGGATACTGCGGAAATTGCTGCACCCCATGGAAGAAATTGCCGCTATGGAGTTCTTGCTCGAACGCCTGAAAGCAACAAAAAACAACGCCGAGTTTTTTGATTCGATGAAACGCTAGCCCGCCTGTTGCATCAGCATCGCGAGAGCCGGCGGGAAATGCTCTTTAGCGGTCGCGCCCTACCCGGGCGGCCAATTGAAAGCGCGACCGCCTAACACGTGTACGTGAATGTGGAAGACCGTCTGACCCGCCTCAGAACCGTTATTCACGACTAATCGAAACGCGTCACCGTAGCCCCGTTCGCGGGCAACGGCGGCGGCGGTTCGGAGCAAATGCCCCAAGACTTGCTCGTCTTCCTCGGCCGCATCGGACACTTTCGCCAAGGGCTTTTTCGGTACGACCAACGCGTGCAGTGGCGCCTGCGCATTGATGTCATTAAAAGCGATGCAGATATCGTCCTCGTAAATGATGTCTGCCGGGATCTCGCGTTCGATTATCTTTGTAAATAGGGTTTTTTCGCTCATCACGGTGCTTCCTGTTCAAGTTTCTGCCGCCGCCGCACTCGATCGGCGCGGCCCGCCAATCCTTATCGCCGAAAGGCGCGGAAACCTTGCGTCCGATTCAACGGCGGCGCGGCGCAAAGACCGCGCCGTTCTTATCCCAAACGATGTCTCCTGATCGCAAAGGGAACGCGCCCCGTTTCCGATCCTCAAAGTAAAATTTCAATGTATGCAGGATCGTCGGGAACGCCAAATCGTCCCACGGGATTTGATCTTCCCGATATAAGCCGCATTCGAGGCTTTCTTCGCCCGGGGAAAAATCCAAATCGGCTAATTTCGCGCGGAACATCATGTAGACCTGACTGGTGTGAGGGATACTAAAAACGGTATAGAGATCGACGATTTCGACGCGCGCATTGGCCTCCTCCAATGTCTCGCGCGCCGCTGCTTCGAAGGTCGTTTCCGCATTTTCCATGAAGCCTGCCGGGAGGGTCCAATAGCCGTGGCGGGGCTCGATGGCACGTTTGCACAACAGTACCGTGTCGTTCCATTGTGGGATACAACCTGCCACGATTTTGGGGTTATCGTAAAAGACCGTGTTGCACTTGGAGCACACGTGCCGCGGACGATTATCGTCGGGCGGAACTACCCAGCGAAGCTCGTCGGAACCGCAATGGCTGCAAAAATTCACGCTAAACGCAATTCCCCGCCTCTACTTAGGCGGAAACGGACGCGACCGTGCGGACACACGGTCTCAAAATGCCTTCTAGCGCAATTCATCTTCCAAGTATACCCAAACATTTTCCAGCATTTTTGATTGGGCCCTGGCGTTCGGGTGAAGCCCGTCGTTTTGCATCAACGACCGGTCCAATACGACGTCGTGCAGAAAGAACGGCACCAGCCGAACGTTGTCGAGTTCACCGAGGCGACCGTATAAGCGGTCGAATTGCTCTGTGTATGCCGGCCCGTAATTGGGGGGTACCCGCATCTCCAGGAGCAGCGTCCTTGCACCGGCCACGGTAATCAATCTACACATGTCGAGAAAATTTCGCTCCGCTTCCGTGACGGGGATCCCCCGCAAGGCATCATTCGCCCCTAACTCGACCACGACGACCGCGGGGCGATGACGCTTTAGCAGGCGCGGCAGGCGGGCGAGGCCACCGCTGGTCGTCTCACCGCTGATGCTCGCGTTTTCGACGCGGTAGACGTAGCCGTTTTCAGCCAGTCGCGCCCGCAGCAGCGCGGTCCACGATTGCTCGATTCCGATCCCATATCCCGCGCTCAAACTATCGCCGAGCACGAGGATCGCATCGCCGGATGCTGCGGCCGATCCGGCGAGCCACAGGATCAGACATAATAACCCGATGGAAAAACGAGCTCCTACCGAAGCAATTCTCGTAGAGAACATATCGAAGACCTACTCCACGCCCGATGGGCTTCTGAAGGTCTTAGATGATATCAATTTTCGCGCTGAACAATCGGAGTCAGTCGCCATCGTGGGCGTATCCGGCTCCGGCAAGTCCACGTTACTCGCGCTCCTGGCGGGCCTCGATCTCCCGACTAGCGGTACGATCAAAATCCATGGCGAAAACCTCACGGCCGCAAGCGAAGACGAGCGAGCCTGGTTGCGGAATCGATATATCGGATTTGTTTTCCAACAATTCCACTTATTGCCCAATTTGACCGCGTTGGAAAACGTCGCGCTGCCGCTCGAACTTAGAGCAGATGCAAAGGCCGGCGTTCACGCCCGAACCGCGTTAGTCCAGGTCGGACTCGGCGGTCGTTTGCAACACTATCCGCGGCAGCTATCGGGCGGCGAGCAACAAAGAGTCGCGCTCGCCCGCGCCTACTGCTCGCGTCCACGGATCCTTTTTGCGGACGAACCGACCGGAAATTTGGATGCCAAAACCGCCGGAAACATTGCCGATCTCTTGTTCGAACTAAACGACGAATACGCCACTACGCTCGTGGTGGTCACCCATGATGAAGGCCTGGCCGCTCGCTGTCGCCGCCGCGTGCGGCTCCTGGGCGGGCGGCTGCTAGCGAGTTGACGACGCGTTTATGTACAGCCGTCTCGCTATGTTCCTGTTGCCGCCGCTACGCGCGTTTCGACGCGATATAGGGGACCGTCATTTCGCCGTGATCGGCGCCGCAATCGTGATCGCAGTCGCCAGCGTCACCGCCGTCGACATGTTCACGGATCGAGTCCGCAGTGCCCTTACGCGGCAGTCGAGCGCTTTGCTCGCCGCGGATCTGGCAGTGATTTCGAACTATCCGCTTCCGGCGGCTTATGATGAATACGCTGCAACGCTCGAATTGAAATCAACCCGGACCCTGTCGATGCGCAGTATCGTGGCTGTCGGCGACAAGCTCCAGTTGACGGAATTGAAAGCGGTCTCCGTTGGATATCCACTTCGCGGCGAAATCCTTTTGGCGTCGAAAGCGTTCGCACAGCCGCATGCTAGCGCGGAGATACCAACGCCCGGGACAGTATGGGTCGAGGCTCGATTGCTGCCCCTTGTCGGGATCAAGGTGGGCGAACGCATCCGTGTCGGGGCGGCGGATTTCGTTGTCTCGAAAATCCTCGTCCTCGAACCGGATCGGGGCGGCGATTTGTTCAATATCGCACCGCGCGTGATGCTGAACCGGGCGGACATCGAAAGCACTGCCCTGATCGCACCGGGTAGCCGGGTGCGTTACAGTCTGCTCGTCGCGGGAGAGCAGAAAGCCGTCGACCGATATGCGGCCGGCCTAGCGCTGAGACCGGGCGATCGAATGCTCTCACCTAAGACCGCGCGCCCCGAAATTCGGAACGCGCTAAACCGCGCCGAGCAATATCTCGGTCTCGCGGCCTTTACCACTATCGTCCTAGCCGGTGTCGCCATTGCGCTGGCCGCGAGAAGCTTTGGCTCGCGACACAAGGATACCGTCGCATTGCTTCGCACGCTCGGCGCAACCCGACATTACGTGCTCGCCTATTTTTTGGTCGAGATCCTGCTGCTCGGTATCCTGACCGCTATGATCGGCGCCTTGCTGGGAACCGCCTGTCAGGAAGTGATCGCGCTCTCGATGTCGGGCTGGACGCAAACGGAGTTACCACCGCCGACAGCCGCGACAGCGTTGCGTGCCGCTTTAACCGCGCTTATCGCGCTGACCGGTTTCGCGCTCCCGCCGTTGATGAATCTACGCAATGTCCCGCCGCTGAGAGTTCTGCGCAGCGACGCCGACGCAAAACCCAACAGCAAATCGACGGTAGTCGTTTACGCCGTCGCGGCCAGCGCGTTCATAGCCCCTTGGCGCGACGGGAATTGGGTCGTCACCTTATGGTCGCTTCTGGGGCTGGTTATCTGCCTGGCCGCGCTTGTCCTCGCTACATCAGTGACGACCAGGCTGATCGCACGGCTGCGTGGTCGCCGCTCACTTCTCTGGCGCTTTGGCGTCGCCAACGTTGTCCGCCGCGGCGCTCTCACGGCCGTACAAATTGCGGCGCTGGGCCTCGGCCTGATGGCGCTACTTGTCCTCGGAATCGTCAGAAATGATCTCCTCGACAATTGGGTCGAGAGTCTCCCGCCCGATGCGCCAAATCAGTTCTTGATCAACATCCAACGTCGCGACGTCGCCGAGCTCGAGTACTTTTTTGAGGTGCGAGGCCTGGCGCACCCCGCGTTCTACCCCATGGTGCGCGGGCGATTAACGGCGATCAACGAGACTGCCATAACGCCGGAAACCTACGTCGACCCGGATGCCCGGCAACTGGCCGAGCGCGAATTCAATCTGTCCTGGTCGGACGAACTCAAACCTCACAACAGAATCGTGGCCGGCCGCTGGTGGGATCAACATACGGAAACAGATCAGTTCTCCGTCGAACAAGGCGTCGCCGATACACTTGGGATGTCCCTCGGCGACTTCCTGACCTTTCGGGTCGCCGACCGCGAAATCCGAGGCCCCATTACCAACTTGCGCGCCGTCCAATGGGACTCTATGCAAGTAAACTTCTTCGTCGAATCCCCCACCACATCACTCGTCGATTCTCCGGCAACGTTCATCACGAGTTTTCGGCTGGACCCGGCAAACTATCACGTGCTCGGGGAGCTAGTACGAACCTTTCCCAGCGTGACCGTCATAGACGTCGCAGCACTCGTCGATCACGTCCGTGCGATCATGGACCGGTCGGCTTCGGCGATCGAATTTGTATTCCTGTTTACCTTGGTGGCCGGAATACTCGTACTGGTCGCGACCGTACAGGCAACGCAGGACGAACGGGTGTTTGAAAGTGCCTTACTGAAGACACTCGGCGCGAGCCGATTACTGACGATGCGGATAATGAGCGCGGAATTCTTGGCCATCGGCTGCATAGCAGGGGCAATCGCTGGAGGCGCCGCGCTCTTTGCCGGGTGGTTGATCGCAACGAGAGTTCTCGAGATCGAGTACGTGCCGGATCCGTCGGTCATACTCGTCGGTCTCGCCGGCGGCGTCGCCGGGGTTTCTCTCGTCGGATCGATCGCGGTCTACAACGCCCTCAGACGTCCGGCTGCGATTGTTTTGCGTTACCGAAACTAGCCCGCATATTTCACGAAGGCGGTCTCGAAACGGTTTACGCGCTCTGCCCATCGAGCGCTTAGCGTCATTATCGGACCGATGCCAACGGAACGGTTTGCACCTGAACGGTTTCAGGAAAAATTTGACTGTGAATCTTGGACAAATCTCCCCTGAACCCCGTTCCCTTCATGAATTATGCGGGCTAGCCCGGGAGGCGGCCCAGTTCCGAGTGACTCCGACGTTCATTTCTTACGTTTTCAATCGTTCATCGTCTTCGCGGCGCCACGGCGGTGCTACGATCGCGGCAAACTTGAGCGTTTCTGAGCCCGAGTTACTGATCCATTGCGCGCAATTCGGCGGGATAAACACGGCGTCGCCGACCGCGACTGCCTGCTCCTCGTCGCCAACGTGAACGACGCCCTCCCCCTCGATCAAGTAGTAGACTTCAGCCTGACGCAACCGATGACGGTAGGTCGTGGCGCCGGGTTCGACTTCCGCGATCGCCAACGAAAAACCCAGGTCGATGTCGTCGTTTTTGGGGTGCAGAAGTTCTCGGATCTTGCAACCGTCGTTAGCGACAAATCGCCGACAACGCGACTCCGTTTTGATCAACATTCTGTTCACCTCCGTCTATACTAGGGAACCTCTGATTAATTCTGGGACAGTCGCCCGTAGGTCCGACTACCGTCGCCCCGGACTTGTGACCTACAGGGCCGCTCTCTGGCATCGTGCCATCGCGGCATTTGTGCATCCATGCACATCAGACGTAGGAAATGCAAAAGGA
>CAZFZX010000135.1:9542-12994 GCA_964523765.1 uncultured Enterobacteriaceae bacterium | reverse complement strand
GGCCGACCGCCAGGGCCGCTCTCTGGCATCCTGCCATCGCGGCATTTGTGCATCCATGCACATCAGATGGCGGAAGTGCCGGTACTGCAGGAGCAATTTCCGGCCGAACCCCTAAGTCCGACAGGCTCCTAACCCTTCGATGTGGTTGCTAGATCGGCCAGCTTTATCTGATCGCCGGTCATCCCGAACCGACGTTGCCGGGTCGAATAGCTGTTCAGCGCACGATCGAATTCAGCCGCGTCAAAGTCGGGCCACAAACATTCGGTAAAATAGAGCTCGGTGTACGCAAGTTGCCAAAGAAGATAATTACTGATGCGCTGCTCACCGCCGGATCGAATGAACAGATCCGGTTCCGGCACATTGGTTAAACACAAATATTTTGAAATCGTATCTTCGTCTATGTCGTCCGGTGCAAGGGTACCTCCGGCGGCGGCTTCCGCTATCCGCTTCGCCGCTTGGGTGATATCCCACCGCCCGCCGTAATTCGCAGCTACTACGAGCGTCAAGGCCTCGTTCCCCCGCGTAAGCTGTTCGGCCTTCTCGATTCGACTTCGGAGCTTGCGCGGGAACTCGGTGCGATCACCGATCACTTCTAGGCAGACACCATTTTGGTCGAGTTTCCCGACTTCCTGCTCCAAAGCCACCGAGAACAAGTCCAACAGAAGCCCTACTTCCGCGGGCGGGCGGCGCCAATTCTCACTGCTGAAGGCGAATAGAGTGAGCACCTTTACACCCAATTCCGCGCATCGCTGCACAATGACCCGTACATTCTCGACACCCGCGCGGTGACCGGCGATACGCGGTAGCTGCCGCTCGTTGGCCCAGCGACCGTTCCCATCCATTATGATGGCAATATGCCGGGGCGCCTCGGTGTTCGATGCTTCCTTCATAGATTAAAGAATATGCCTACCCACTGATCCTGCATGCGTTGTTCGGAACGCTGGGAGCGGTCTCTCAATTATCCGCGGCCACGTTGCAACCGCGGATAATTGTGAGACCGCTTCTAGATTTCCAGCATTTCATTTTCTTTGTCCGCCAGCATTTCGTCGATCTTCTTTACACGTGCGTCGGTGAGCTTTTGTACTTGATCTTCCCCTTTATGCTCGTCGTCTTTGGAAATTTCCTTACTCTTGACGAGTTCCTTCAGACTGTGAATAGCGTCGCGACGAATGTTACGCACCGCTATCCGCGAGTTTTCCGCTTCCGATTTCGTTACCTTGATCAAATCGCGGCGCCGTTCTTCTGAAAGTGGCGGTAACGGGATCCGCATCACCGTTCCGGAAGTCGACGGATTGAGACCGAGATCGGACTCGAGTATCGCTTTCTCGATTACCGAGACCATTGACTTATCCCAGGCCGTCACACTCAAAGTCCGCGCATCCTCGACCGCAACGTTCGCGGCCTGTGTCAAAGGCGTCTGTGCTCCGTAGTAATCGACTGATATGTGATCCAGCAAACTCGGGTGCGCCCGTCCGGTTCTTAACTTGGTCAATTCAATTCGGAAGGCCTCGACGCTCTTGTCCATCCGATCGCCGGCGTCTGCAATTATCTCCTTAATCATACGGGCTCCTCCTGCGTCATCACTAAGGTACCCACGTTCTCGCCGAGGGCAGCTCGCGCAAACGAACCGGGCACCGTCATATCCACAACGCGCAACGGCATATGGTTGTCGCGGCACAATACGATGGCCGTCGCATCCATCACTTCGAGCTTACGGTTGAGGACCTCGTCATAATCCAACTCGTCATATCGGAACGCATCCGACACTTTCGTTGGGTCGGCCGAATATACCCCGTCGACTTTCGTCGCTTTAATCAAAAGGTCGGCTCCAATCTCTATGGCTCTGAGACTGGCCGCCGAGTCCGTCGTAAAAAACGGATTTCCGGTGCCGGCCGCGAGAATCACTACACGCCCTTTCTCCAGATGGCGAATGGCGCGACGCCGAATATAGTCCTCGCAAACTTCGTATATCTTTATTGCAGACATCACTCGGGCGTGAAGGCCGAACCGTTCCAGCCCGTCCTGGATTGCCAATGCGTTGATAACCGTAGCCAGCATTCCCATCTGGTCGGCGGACACGCGGTCCATCCCTTTCGCTGCCAAGCCGGCGCCGCGAAAAATGTTGCCGCCGCCAATCACGATTGACACCTGCACCGACGCAGCTACCAGATCCTTGATCTCCTGCGCTATCTGATCGAGGACGGCTGGATCGATTCCGTATTGTTCGCTGCCCATCAGGGCTTCGCCGCTGAGCTTGATCAGCACCCGCCTATAACCCTGAGTGCCAGAGGGCAAAGTCACGAAGCTCCCTGTTCCGCGCCTCGCGCCTGAGCCATGACCTCCTCGGCAAAATTCGTTTCCTTCTTTTCGATTCCCTCGCCAACTTCGTAGCGAACAAAAGACTTGACCTTAGCCCCGTTTTCCTCGAGGAGCTTTCCAACCGACTTATCGGGGTCCTTGACGAACGGCTGCCCGGCTAGGGTTATTTCGGCAATGAACTTTCGGAGCCTCCCGGACACCATCTTTTCGACGATTTCAGCCGGCTTACCGCTCTTTTCGGCTTGCGCGATTTGCACTTCCCTTTCTTTATCCACCAGTTCGGCGGGAACATCGTCATCACCAATACACACGGGGTTACTTGCAGCAACGTGCATCGCGATGTCCTTCGCCAGCACCTCGTCACCACCGACAAGCTCTACCAATACACCGATACGTTTCCCGTGCAGATAGGCGGCCAGGATGTTTCCAGACACCTCGACGATCGAAAAACGTCGAATCGATATGTTTTCGCCTATCTTCCCGACGAGCTGCTGACGGGCGGTCTCGACCGATTCGGTGCCGCCCGCCATCGAGGTGTCCGCAAGGGTGGTGACGTCTGGCGGCCTCGACTGTAATATCGTCGTCGCGACATCGTTTGTAAATGCGCTGAAATTCTCGTCGTTTGCGACAAAATCAGTTTCGCTGTTGACCTCGGCAACGGTCGCCACCTCGCCCTCTACCCGGACGACGATCGCTCCCTCTGTGGCGATCCGGCTCGCCTTTTTTGCCGCTTGCGCGGCACCAGATTTGCGCAGATGGTCGAAAGCCGCATCGATATCACCGTCGGTCGTGACGAGCGCTTTCTTACACTCCATCATCCCGGCGCCTGATCGCTCCCGGAGTTCCTTCACCATTGCGGCGGTAACTTGCATCGTTTCTCGTTCCTTATCTAGGAGTCGATCGGAAAATGGAGAGTGTCCGACGGAAAAGCTGATTTCGGCCAGATTCTCTTATCGTTTTCATCAAACAGAACCACTTGGCTCAAAACTGCCTCCCTTCCTGAGGACTCCTATTCTCGGACCGGCTCATTGGTGTTCCAACAACCCTAGCGAGCGATGCTTTCAGCCATCCGTTTTAGCTTCGGCTTCAGCTTCGACTTCGGCTTCAGCTTCGACTTCGGCATCCGCCTCTGC
>CAZFZX010000135.1:0-9442 GCA_964523765.1 uncultured Enterobacteriaceae bacterium | reverse complement strand
CTTCGGCTTCAGCTTCGACTTCGGCATCCGCCTCTGCCTCAGCAGTTTCCGGAACCGCCTGTGCCACGGCCTCTACCGGCGCGGCATCATCGGCGGCGACCGGGATCTCCGGTGCTTCCTCCTCGGTTGTCTCGGGTACGGATGCGGCATCGCTCTCGCCAGCGGGCTGCTCCATCGTCTCGTCCAACTCGATGAAATCGTCCTGCGCGCCGGTCGCCGCCTCGGACATGATCAACCGCGCATCCAGGACCGCGCTGGCGATGGCGCCGGTATAGAGATTGATGGAACGAATGGCGTCGTCGTTCCCCGGGATCACATAGTCGCAACCATCGGGCGAATTGTTGGTATCGACGACCGCGACGACTGGGATTTTCAATTTAACGGCCTCGGCTATAGCGATCTTTTCGTGACCGACATCGACCACGAATATCACGTCCGGGAGACCTTCCATGTCTTTGATCCCGGAAAGCCCCCGATTCAGCTTCTCGAGTTCCCGCCGAATATTGAGGCCCTCTTTTTTGGAAACGCGTTCCAGTCCGCCGTCTTCTATCAGCGCTTCGATATCCTTTAGGCGTCGAATCGACTGCTTGACGGTCTTGAAATTAGTTAACATTCCGCCGAGCCAGCGGCGGTTCACATACGGCATGCCACACCGGGTCGCTTCCCGCTCGATCGCCTCCTGTGCCGCACGTTTCGTACCGACGAATAAAACTCGGCCGCGCTTTGCGGCCAGGCGTCCGATAAAATTGACTGCTTCGTGAAAAAGTGGAAGCGTTTCTTCCAGATTGATGATATGGATCTTGTTGCGCTCGCCAAAAATATAAGGGGACATTTTTGGATGCCAGAAACGGGTTTGGTGTCCAAAATGGACCCCGGCCTCAAGCATCTGGCGCATACTCACGTCAGACATTGGTTGATCTCCTCAGGGGGTTTAGCCTCCACATACCCCATGCGCCGATCCGCCAACTTCGTCGACGGACACCCGGGCCCATGTGCCGGCATGTGTGCGAATTGATATAGATTGCTCGCAGAGCGGGCGCTTTATACCATAGAACCGTTGTTGTAACAATGACTTGAAACTCATACAAACATGTCGGTAAACATCAAAAGCCAAGCCGAAATAGCCAAAATGCGTATCGCCGGAGCGCTCGCCGCGGACGTTCTCGAGGTCGTCGAACCTCACGTCCTGCCGGGAACGACGACAGACGCACTCGACGCTATCTGTCACCAGTACATCGTCGAGCACCAGGGCGCCATCCCGGCGCCACTCAACTACCACGGTTATCCCAAGTCGATATGCACCTCGGTAAACCAGGTGGTCTGCCATGGAATTCCAAGCGACAAGAAGCTCAAAAACGGCGATATCGTGAACGTCGATATCACCGTTATAAAAGACGGTTATCACGGCGACACGAGCAAGATGTTCTATATCGGCGAACCTTCCGTGAAAGCGAGGCGCCTGGTCGAAACGGCGTACGCTTGCCTGAAGATCGGCATATCGAATGTCCGTCCGGGGGCGCGCTTAGGCGATATCGGCGCCGCCATCCAGAGGCACGCGGAAGCGCGTAAGTTTTCAATCGTGAGAGAATATTGCGGCCACGGCATCGGCAGTGAGTTTCATGAAGAACCTCAAATATTGCATTATGGAATGCCGGGGACGGGCATCATCCTGGAACCGGGGATGATCTTTACTATCGAGCCCATGGTGAATGCGGGCAAAAGACACGTAAAGTTGCTGCCGGACCAGTGGACCGTGATCACGAAGGACCGAAGTCTGTCGGCGCAATGGGAGCATACGGTTCTCGTTACCGGCACCGGGTTCGAAGTACTCACGGCGCGGCCCGGCGAACACTTTTCGGCCTAGTATCAGGAAGCCTCTGCTTACTTCATGAAAGTCGACTTGCGCCACCCCGCATTGCTCACCAGCCGGCACGACGCGCACGCAGCCATTCGGATTGCATGGAGATTTTCCTACCGGGTGTCGAGGGGTTGTTTTTGGGAGGGAAGAGAGTTTTTCATACGATTCAATAAACTATCGCGCAATGCTGAAAAGGGCTGGACTCTCCGTCGTCACGCCAATGAGTAAACCGGCGAATGAAGCGGAGTTGCTGAACTCCGCGATCCGGCTAGCCGGATGCACGCTGGGCGAACTTGCCGATCGCCGCCGCATCGACGTGCCCGACGATCTCAAGCGAGCCAAGGGATGGGTTGGCGAACTGCTTGAATTGATGCTGGGCGCGACCGCCGGTTCTCGCCCCGTTCCTGATTTCGAGGACCTCGGTGTCGAACTAAAGACGATCCCGTTGAATCGGCGTCACCGACCACAGGAATCAACCTTCGTTTGCGTCGCACCGCTGGCGAGGACTACGGGACTCGGGTGGGAGAATTCGGTGGTCAAGACGAAACTCGGTAGAGTGTTGTGGGTCCCCGTAGAGGCCGCGCACGAGATACCAGTCGCCAACCGCCGGATCGGTCGACCGCTGCTATGGAGTCCGTCGCTCGACGATGCCGAGATATTGCGAGCCGATTGGGAGGAGCATATTGAGCAGATAGCGCTCGGTCGTCTCGACGAGCTGGACGCACGCCTCGGTACCTATCTTCAAATCCGACCGAAGGCGCTCAACCGTCACGATCGCACGAACGCTTCTAGCGATACCGGTGCCCCGACAAATGCTTTGCCACGCGGATTCTACCTGCGGACGTGTTTTACCCGTAAAATATTGGACATAAGGTAACGTCCGCGGCCGCCCGATCCGATTTTGGCACCGCCGAAACGGCAACGTCCGACCGTCTGTATCGAAACAAACCGTTAATGAACGCGAAGACCTCCAATCACTCTCCGTGGCGATTTTGCGTGGCGCCGATGATGCAGTATACCGACCGTCATTACCGGTATCTGGCTCGTATCATGTCTACCCATGCGCGCCTGTATACGGAGATGGTCGTGTGCGACGCCCTCCTGCGCGGCGACCGCGAACGATTTCTGAAACATTCCGAGTTCGAGGCACCGGTCGCGTTGCAATTGGGCGGATCCAACCCCGCTCGGCTCGCGGAAGCGGCACGACTCGGTCAAGAAGCCGGGTTCTGCGAGATCAATCTGAATGTCGGGTGCCCGAGTACCCGCGTCCAATCCGGACGGTTTGGCGCGAGCCTAATGGCAGAACCATTGCTAGTGGCTGAGTGCCTGAGCGCGATGCGCGACGCCGTCGATGTTCCGGTCACGGTAAAAACCCGGATCGGGATCGACGCCCGCGATTCCTACGATCAATTGGCGGCATTTGTCCAAACGATCGAAGAAACCGGGTGTAGCGTCGTGATCGTCCATGCCCGAAAAGCCTGGCTCGACGGATTGAGTCCCCGCCAAAACCGAGCAGTCCCACCCCTGCGATATGACCTGGTTCGACGCTTGAAGCGCGATTTTTCAAAGATGACGATTGTTCTCAACGGTGGCGTGCAATCGCTCGAAGCAGCGCTCGGCCATCTAGACAGCGTCGACGGCGTGATGATCGGACGCGCCGCCTATCACACACCTTATCTGCTCTCTGCGGTCGATATCGAACTCTTCGCGTCAACTACGAGTCCGCTCGATCGAATCGAAATTTTCCAGCGGTACATGGAGTACGCCGAGCCCGAAATATCATCAGGTATCTATGCGCGTCATTTGGCGAAACCGCTTCATTATCTATATCAAGGACAGTCCGGTGCACGCCGCTGGCGCCGGTATTTGAGCGAACGCTGCAGCGGATCCGAAGCGGGCGCGGAAGTTCTCAGGAATGCGATTCGATGTGTTAGCCGACCGTCTACCGGGAGAGAGCCGGTAACCCCGAACGCGGCAGCAGGATCCTGAAAACGACGCCGGCCCCATCTTCGAGGTTTTCCGCCGAGATCCGTCCGTGGTGCATTTCGGCGATGAGCCGCGCTATGAACAAACCAAGCCCTAAGTGTGGCTCGCCGTCGGCCCGGTCGCTTCGCAATGACACCATCGAATTGAATATTTGTTTCTGCATGGCTTCGGGTAGAAACTCACCTTGATTGGTCACGCACAACTCGAAGCGATCCGGACGATCCAACAGCGATACTTCGATCGGCGTGTCGGGGCGACGGAACGCGATGGCGTTATCCACCAGCTTATCTAATAGCTGCGCAATCAAGTCACCTGAACCGACAAACGGGCAAATCTCGGGAGGGCGAGATACGTCGAAGCGCTGATGGGGATAGGCCTGGCGGTATCCGTCGACGCAACCTTCGATTAACTCGGCGAGGTCGAACTCTTCGAACTCGACGTTCGAAACGGATTGTTCGAGCCGCGACGCCTCGCTCAACCGGGAAACGAGGTTATGCAAACGTTGCATCCCTTCGCGCGCGCGTTCCAGATAGCGTTCCTGGTCGTGATGCAGTTTAAGATCGTCGAGGTTCTCGAGCGACGATGACACCACGGCCAACGGTGTTCGCAACTCGTGAGACAGCTTACTCGCCATACTTTCCAGGTAGGCATTGTAATCGGTGAGACGCTGGAGGATCTCGGAATAGCTCCGCGAAAGATCCCCAATCTCGTCCGACGCCGAACTGCCAGAAATCAGACCGACGACCCGCCCGTGCGGGTCGATCGCGCTCTCCGCCTGATCTCTGAGTTTTGCAATTCGATAAGACAGCCGACTCGCATATATCAACAAAACAAACGAAATACCGATGAATACCGCGATGGATTTATTGAACAGTGCGGCCATCGCGTCACGTTGTAGAGTTTGAATGCTGTTGGTTGTTTCCTCGACAACGATTGCACCAATTAATTCATTTCCAGCACGCACCGGGTGTGCCGCGGATACGATAACAGCACGTTCATCGGGCGAAGAACGCCAACGGGTCGAAGACTGGCCGGTCAAGGCGCGCAAAACCTCTTCGCCACGCAACCTCGACGCCGACTTCAAATCGTCCTCGAAGGATTCGTTCGCGGCGGGAAGAATCCACGTATAAAGAAAATTTATAGCACCCCGCTTTACTTCGCTGGCCAATGTGCCGCCACTCGCCAACACTTGACCGCCTCTGTTTATGACCCATACACGTCGGCCTTTCTTTAGACCGACACGTTCTATCATCTGCTGGAGCAGCGCCGAGGTTCGCAGCAGGTTGTTTGCCGTTGCGTTCTGCGCGTCTCCGGTGCTCACAGAAGAGTGATCTGACCCGACATCCCTGTCATGGACGGCGACCCCGATCTCGGAGCCTACTAGAATCAGAGGAACGCGAATCTCCACGACGTAGCCGTCCTCGGTCTCGCGCCACTCACCGACGATATTCGTGACCGGGTGGCGCGCCGTCGAGAAATCCCAGTTCTCTACGATGGTATATGCTGTTACCGGACCCGGGCCCGCAGTGCCGAGATAGACACGACGCGGCGCTTCGTTCTCCCCGCGCAAGACCAGTTCCACGGTGTCCGCGTTCTCCGGTGCGAACGACCCCGCGCTCTGATATATACGGTTCTGGTCCGACACCGAGACGACCAAGTAAAGATACTGACCGTGCTCGCCGACGACAAGATCGAACGATTCGAACCGGTCGGACCATTCCATGTAGCCGCTCCAATCGTCCGTGTAACCATCGACATGGATCGGATAGCTCAGGGCGTGAACAAACAGTGAATCGCTCGCCGCATGCTCACCGGACGAGCTACGAAACAGCGTCGATTGGTTTTGCAGCGATACTGCCAGCGCGCCGGCGACCGCCAGAAGAGAATCCTCAAGGCTGCTCTGCAGGTATCGTTCCGTCTCGCGCAAATATTGGAACCCAACATATGGAATGCTGAGCATCGCCACAGATAACAAGACCAGCTTTACGCGTATCGAAATCATGGGCATCCGAGCACTACTCCGGCGTTACCTCCCCGTGGCTACGTCCAGCGGTACCCCATTCCATAGACCGTCTCGATGCAATTGAAACCCGCATCTACTATTTTGAACTTCTTCCTGATTCGCTTGATATGGGAAGTGACAGTCGTATCGTCCACGACCACGTTTGCAGCCTGCATCAGTTGCTCACGCGTCTTCACATGTCCAAGATTCTTTGTTAAAGCATTGACTATCCAGAACTCCGTCAAAGTTAGGTCGACCATTTCGTCCTTCCAACGCGCGACGACCCGGTCCGGGTCGATCGCCAAATCACCGCAGGTGCGTTCGATCGTCCGATCGGTCGGGTCGCGCAGCGCTTCGACTCGCCGGAACAATGCACTAATCCGAGCCGATATGTGCGGCAGCGAGACATCCTTGGTCAGATAGTCATCCGCGCCGAGCCGCAAACCGGCGATCGCATCGTAGTCGCTATCGCGTGCAGTAAGAAAGATGATCGGGAGTTTGCTGCATAATGACCGCAATTCTCTGCACATCTCGAATCCGGCGTCGATTTCGTCGTGCAACGCTATATCAAGTAAAACGAGATCCGGAAGCCGCGTGCGAAAAGCTGCCATGGCGTCGTCTCTATTCGCGAACGTAAGCACACGATATCCCTGACGACGCAGGGCGTCGGCGTAATTGTCGCGGATTGGCGCGTCGTCCTCGACGATTGCAACAGTACGAGTCATCGCGTTCGGCTCCAGTAAACCCTCCGGCAACACCGATACTTTAACTGAATGTCGTCCTGGTCGTAGCGAGCAGCTCGAATTTCCACATTTTCGCCCGATTTCGCCGCTTTTTCTGCTCCGCTGGGACCGGTCCGCGTCACAAATCCCCGCTTAAATACATGGCCAATACGCAACCGAGCCGGCCGACCGTGCACGGTGCGACCCCAACACTTTAGAACGGAGACTCACTATGAACAGACTCATCCTCATCGGCATCTGTCTGTGCTGCAACGCGACCGCCGGCGCCCGCGATGTAATCGATGCCTTTCCGTCACTCGCCGCGGCTACGCCCCCGAGCGCAACGGCCGGCGCGCCACCTACTCCGGGCGGCACCGGAATACTGGGAACGATCCTCTTTCGGACTGATAGCGCAGAGGTCGAACAGGCGCTTTGGCCGGTGCTACGAGGCGTGGTCGCGGCCGCAATCGAGCACCCGGATCGGGTCATCGAGTTGGAGGGACATTCAGATGTTCGCGGATCACGCAACCATAACCGGACGCTGAGTTCTCGGCGTGCCGGATCCGTAGCGAAATTCTTGATCGACAGTGGCGTCTCGCCGAAAAGGATCCGAACGCTCGGCTACGGTGAAAGCCGTGCGAGTACCAACGTCAAAGATCCCGGCGGTCACATCTTCGATCGGCGCGTGACCATTTTCCTACGCCTCAAAGACGTTTCGATATGAACGCACTGCGGTTTGCGGCGGCGCGAAGACCGTCGCCGCGATCTGTGATCAACGGCACGTTGTCCTGTCTGACGCTCGGACTGATCGCCGGCAACATTATTGGGGGCGCCTTGTTCATCGCCGTGTTCGCGGCCCGCGCATTGTCCGGCTGAGGGCAGGTCCAGGGACCCGCAACCCATGATTTCAACTCTCCTCGGCGGTCCTCCTCCGCCACTCGATCCGGATCGGGAGAACCAACCCTTCCTTCCCCCGATCCGTGATCGCTTTCTTTTCCCTTTCCACAAACCTAGCGACCGGATGCGCCCGTGTACTTGCGGCTAAAACCAGGGGTGTGTGCAACGCCCCCGAGCTCGACCCGCAATACCGAGTGGGAGCATCCGAAGCTCTCGAGAGACCTATACGACGCTTTGGTCGAGCGAAACTCGGCGAGCTACGATTGGATGCACGGCGGCCAGATCGGCTTGATCAAATTCGTCGACCTTCACCAATTCGAATTTGCGACGACGCGTGCGCTGAAAGGTAGCCTCGTAGCGACCATTATGGTCAACCTGTACCTCAACGGAATCGAGCAACTCATCGTTCCGGGCAACGGGGCGGCATGCCAGTATTCGATCGGCTCACAATGGAACAACCGTAATCGTTTGACCACTCTCCGCGGTCAAGCAGTCGTGCTACAGGCGTTGGCTTTCGGCGCGCGCCTCTCCCGCCGGTCCACGTTACGGGATTTGGGGATCGCTATTCATCGTTTTGTCTATTCGCAAGCCACGCCCCTCAGTTCGTGCAGGACGGCATCGAGCGACACCCGGACACATCAAGCGCGGGACTCCCTGCGACTGCGGGACAATGCCTGGTATGCGCTCGCCCTACGCCAATTCGCGGATGCCTACGAACTCCGGCGGCTGACGCGAGATGCGGATACAATCTTTGAAACAACCGTCGCGATCTACGAACACCGGGTACCAGCGCACCATTGCACGGCCGCGGCTGGATCGACACAGTCGCTTGACGAGATTGTCGCCATCGCCGCGGCTCTTACTCATTTTGGAATCGTCGGGTCTGACCGCCGACTGCTGTGCAGGGCGCATACCCTGATTCGGGAAGCCGCTTCGCACCACGCGCACGCTGATGGCGGCTATTGCCAATCGCGAGTAGTCATCGGCGATACGGATTTGCTTCCGGATATCGATTGCACAATAGAACTTGTACGTACCAGCCTCGCACTAGCGCGGGAAATCCCGAATCATCGATTGGCGCCGGTGACCGCACACGGCGAGCGCGCGCTGTTCGATCCCGCGATCGCTTTGGCACGCGACCCCGAGTCGGGCATTCTATTAGTCGCGGAGACCGAAGCGGATCACCGGCCGGAGGCGGAAGCAGAGATGGCGCTGAGAAACGCGTAATTCGCACCGGGCGCTAACGGATCTACGGGCGCTCGGCGTCAGCTTGCCGCCTCCGCGAGCACCGTTCGTCGGGGTCGCAGATCCTGTACCGCAACCGACTGTACTATAATCGCAGCGGTCGAACGGCGCCCATGCCCGCACCTTCGCCAATAATCAGTTTATAATCGACATGTTCCCCGCCTAACGGTCACCAATTACCGAGAGCACGAGGGTCGGACGCCAATGATGAATTTTGAACAGGCGCGATTGAACATGGTAGCCCAGCAGATCCGTACTTGGGACGTGCTGGACCAGGCCGTACTCGATTGCATTGCGGCTATACCGCGCGACGAATTCGTCCCGGAGTCCTACCGCACGCTCGCCTACTCAGACTCCGCTATCCCACTCGGCTACGGCGAAACAATGATGACGCCGAAGATCGAGGCACGCCTGCTGCAATCGCTAAATTTGCAGCCGAATGATCGCGTGTTAGAGATCGGCACGGGCAGCGGCTATCTCACGGTGCTATTGGGATCCCTCGCCGGACACGTGACGAGTATCGAAATCCGGCCGGCCTTCCTGGACTCGGCCCGAAAAAGGCTCGAGGCTTACGGGACCGGGGAAGTCCATTTGGAGGAAGGTAACGGAATCGACGGCTGGGAATCGCGGGAGCCTTATGAGGTAATCGTTTTAACCGGATCCGTGTCGGCCGCCCGCCCGGTCATCGAGCGGCAGCTCGCGATCGGTGGGCGCCTGTTCTTGATCGTCGGG
>CAZFZX010000134.1:0-13061 GCA_964523765.1 uncultured Enterobacteriaceae bacterium | reverse complement strand
CTTTTCGACGCCGATCACCCCCCTAAGTGGGTCATTTTTGCATGCCGATCTACACATTGGCGACGGCCTCGCACTGTGTGAGGCGCTGGCGCTAGTGACCGACCGAATAGAGTTCGGAACCTCGATAACCCCGATCTATTTCCGTTCGGTCGAAGACTATGCGCCGACGATTTCATTCATCCACGAAATATCGGGTGGTCGCTTTCGCTTCGGGATCGGCGTCTCCCATACGAGGGCGCTGGCACCCCGAGGTCTCGACGGCGGCAAGCCGCTTGCCGATACCCGATTGTTCGTCGAACAGATCAAAGCGGTCCCACGTTGCGGCCCGTTGCCGCCGATCGTTCTTGCCACCCTGCGCAAGAAAATGATCCGGCTTTCTGCAGAGATTTCAGATGGCATGATCTTCGCAAACGGTGTCCGCTCACACATGGCGAAATCGCTGGCCGCGCTGCCTGACGGCGGCGCCGGTCCCTCGACATTTTTTATCGGCAACATGATCCCGACGTGTGTCGACGACGATCTCGATGCCGCGCGCGCGGTCAACAGAAACACGCTAAGCCGCTACGCATTACTACCTAATTACCGAAACTACTGGAAAGAAGCTGGATATGTTGAAGAGATGAACGCTGTCGAGAAGTGCATCGAGACTGGCGATACCGAAGGCGTCGCAAGCTGCCTGTCCGATCGGTGGCTTGATGACACCACAATCGCCGGACCACCGGCGCGAGTACGCAGTGAAGTCGAAAAATGGCGCGCCTCGGGCATCCGAACGCCCATCCTGGTGCCGAGTTCGACTCGGGGCGGACAGATGCGGGCCTTCGAGGAGCTATTCGAGGGATTCGATTGACAGGCTCCTAGCCCGCATTTCTCATCCGCGCGACGATCCGATCAATCCGGTGGAAGATTACGGCTAAGACTTGCGTGCGATGATTTCGACGGGTGCAATCCGGCGGGCGGCTATGTTCTCTATCATGTTGCTCACTTTGACCGCGGCGCTATCGCCCATCAATATATGCAGCCCCAGCGGGGGTGGTCCGTCGGAGGCGGCCACCTTGGCCCGCAGTTCTTCGAAGAATTCGAGTGCGAACTCGAGCCTATCGCACTCGGCCAATAGGGAGAATCCGACAGCTGTTAAGGCCTGCTTGTAAGCATCCGGTGTCTCGACTGCGCTAGTCTCGGCTGTCATCGCCCACGGAACCGGAAAGGTCAGGTCACCGAGTCCGATCCGCATAACGTCATAGACGCCGAAGCTCGCTCCTGGTTTCAGCACTCGGGCCACCTCCGCGAACAATGCTGCTTTGTCGGCGATATTCATCCCGACGTGCATCATGTAGGCGTGATCGAATGATGTATCCGCGAACGGCATGTCGAGCGCGCTGCCTTGATGCAGCGACACCCGATCGGCGAGACCAACCCATGAGCAGAGTGCCCCGCCAGTTTCGACGTAATCGGCCGTGAGATCGATCCCGGTAACCTGGCAGCCGTAACGAGTCGCGGCAAACCGCGACGCTCCACCGAGACCGCAGCCGACATCGAGTACATGCTCAGTACTTGCGAGCTCGAGTTGATCGAGAAACGCGATCGAAGCCCGCCGTCCACCGATATGAAATTCATCCACGGCCGCAAGGTCTTCAATATCGAGCGAATCGCGCGTCTTCCCAAGCGCGGCGACGCCTCGTTCGATCGCCGCACTCAAGTCGCCGCGAGCGTAGTGTTCTGATACGTCGTTGTTTGTGCTCATTCGTTCTCCTTGCGGCCGCCCCGCGGCGAGTGGAATCAGCCGGTCAGCGCACGTTCGATGTGAGGCGTCACGTTATCGGAAAAGACGGATCGTCGCTATGTTAGATTCTTCGGGATCCGAACGCGAAACGGAAAGCGCCACGACTCCGACGTTCGGATGGTAATTCTCAAGCTCACACCAGCCCATACGGTCGAAACTGACCACGGCTGATCCCGCGGCTGGGGGAAGGTAAGCGCGTGCGGTTGCGGCGACGCGCGACCATCGAGCGCTCGCCCTTCTAAACGGCTAAGTCGACCGCAGCTTCCCGTTGATTCGAAAGCTCATCGGCGGCAGCCCGTTCCGTCCCGCCATATGCCTGCACGACGATCCAACCACCGCGCCTGACTTCGCGGCCCGTATCGAGACTCAATTGTCGGGTATCCTTTGGGGTCGGCGTTGCGGTTCCACCTACAGCTTCACCGCGAGCAGCCGCGACCATCCATCCTCCGCGCCCGGTTGCACTGGCGGCTGTGGTGGCCCGCGGTGCCGGTCGGTCCGCAACTTGAGGTCCAACCTTCTCTTCCGATATCACGGCCTGTCGACGGCTCTCGCCAATCGCGACTGCCGCCGCCGAGACGATCGCACCCAGCGGACCGCCGAATAAGGCGCCGCCGGCAACCCGGATCGCAGGATCTATGGAATCACCGGTGAGCTTGCGGTACACAGTCCCCAGCAGCGGAATGTGCTGCAAGGGGTTGACGATATCGATCAGATCGCGAAAAGTCAGCCCGTCCTCCCCAAACGGTTGGAACCGGCCGGTTCGGGAGTCCGCGCCGGACGACGCTTCCAGTACCGCGCGGGGATCGGAGTGTTGCAACTGGATCTGAATCAAGTGTTAGCCCGCTGGGGAGGAATCCGCTTTCACGGAAACCGTGGCAATTCGCATGCCAACACCAAGGAGCATGGGTTTAAAGCTTCTAACTGCTTCGGCATGCCGCGATCGCGGCAAACCGCAGCCGCCTGCTTGCCGCCGACCGGCAAGTCAACGGGCCCGAAATCCGACTACAGCGGACGCATGCAAAACGCAGTTTGGCTGCCCGGGACACCCTTGATACTCGTCTCGCCCTTGGCGAGCACGCTGATCTGACGCCAGCCGGAGTAGAGGGTTTCGACCTCCTCGGCAGATACCAGGAACGGCGGCGGCGAAACGGCGGTGGGAGGATAACCTACGGTAATCAGAAACAGTACGATTTCTGGAATACATAGTTTCGCTAAATGGCGCACGTAACCGCGTCGGGTATCCGGCGGTAAAGCGATCAGCGCGGCCCGATCATAGACGGCCGTGAAGGGTTCGAGCTCGCCCGGAGTAAGGTCGAAAAAATCACCGCAGAGCAGAGTATAACCGCCGCCGCGATAACGCTTGAATGACCCGAGTTCATCGACCTCGGCGGCGACGGCATTCTCATCAAAGAATGCCCGCACCGCGATTTCACTCAGCTCGACTCCAATGACCTCATGACCTCGCTCCCTGAGCCAAACCAGGTCCCGGGACTTTCCGCACAAGGGGACCAACACCGCGGCCGAAGTATCGATCCCGAGCGAATCCCAAAACTCGCAAAGCATCGGGTGAAACCTGTCCTCGTGGAACCCGATTTGGTTCGATTTCCACTTGTCGTGCCAAAACTTTGGGTCCATATCAAAACATTTCTACCAGCGCAGATCATCGGGGATGTCGTAATCCGCATAGGGATCATCGTCGATCGGCCCTTCGTCGTTCCCCTCGTTCAACAAGACCACGGCACCGGCATCGCGCTCGGCTAGCTTTGCGGCCACGGGGGTCGGAATGAGTTCATAAGCGGACCCCAGCCGCACCACGGCGATCTGACCGGCGGCCAGCCCGGCCTGTTGTTTCCCGTTTACATGGATCTTTTTGACGGTGCCATCATCGACGAAGCTATAGGGAGTCTCTCCGCCTCGCCGATCGATCCGATACTTCTCGATCAGCTGCCGCACCTGAGCCGCGATCGCTGTTTCGTCCAGCACGGCCTGGCGTTGGCGGCTGAGCAAACGATCGCGTTCTGCCTTCTTCGCCAGGGCTTGCTTCACCGTTAGACCGATCTCATCGGGCTCCGCCGAGCCTCTGGCCCGCTGCTTGGCTTTTTTATGCTTGGCCTTTTTGATCTTTGTCGCGCGGTTCTTATCAACTACGCCGGCTTGCAGCAGTTGATCCTGCAGAGATTTCGCCATCCTTTTATCCTCGCCGATGGATCAATGATCCGCTTCCGGCGTCTCGACATCCGGAAGAAAACCACCCGCTTGCATAGACCACAAGCGGGCATAATGGCCGCGCCGGCCTAGGAGTTCCTCATGCGTCCCATCTTCGACGACAACGCCATTATGAAACACAAGGATACGGTCGAGATGAGCCAGCGTCGATAGGCGGTGCGCGATAACCATTACGGTCTTGGTTTCCATAAGATAAGAGAGGCTTTCCTGAATATGACGCTCGGTGATCGAATCGAGAGAACTGGTTGCTTCATCGAGCAACAGAATGGGAGCGTTCTTGAGAATCGCGCGCGCCAGCGCAATACGCTGCCGCTGCCCGCCTGAAAGCTTAACCCCGCGCTCGCCGACGAGCGACTCATAGCCGTCTACCGTATCGATGATGAATTCGTGTGCGTGCGCTTTTTGTGCGGCTTCGACAACCTCCTCGTCGGTTGCATCAAGCCGACCGTAACGAATATTTTCCATCAGTGTCCGATGAAACAAAGTAGGATCCTGAGGGATCATAGCGATAGCCGCTCGCAGGCTTTCCTGCGATACCGTCTGAATATCCTGACCGTCGATCAGGATGCTCCCGGACTGAGGCTCGAACAAACGTAGCAAGAGATTGAGCATCGTACTCTTGCCGCTGCCGGAAAAGCCTACTAGGCCGATCTTCTGACTCGAATCCACCCTAAGGGAAAGGTCATCGAATACCGGTTTCCCGACCGTGTAGCCAAAATCGACGTGCTTGAATTCGATAACGCCGGCGCCCACTTCGATCGGCCACGCTCCGGCATCATCGATCACTTCGTGCGGGCGAACGATGACCCCGACTCCGTCGTTGATATTGCCCACGTATTCAAAAAATTCCAGGAAACGGCGGCTCAGTCCACGCGCCTGCTCGATCAGCATTAACGACAGACTCGCCGCCATCGCGAATTCACCCACCGTCATACCGCCTTCGCTCCATACCTTCAGCGCATAACCGACGATTCCCAGCATCAGTACCATCGCCGCGAGAAACTGAAACCACCGGATCCGTTCCATGAACCAAAAAGTATCGCGAGCCCGTTTGACTTCGAGATTCAAATACCCTTCGAGATAAGACCGCTCGAAATCACGGCGTGCAAACAGTTTCGCATTCATGATATTTGTAACCGAATCGACGATCTTCCCGCTCACCAAACTACGAGCCGCTGCGTATACGCGCGCGTAACGCCGGCAACGGCGCGCGAGGACGAACGAAATAGTGACGTATCCCGCTATCCAGGCTCCGAGCACTAGCGCGAGCTCGACGTTGACACCGAAGAGCAGTACGAGAGACACCCCGAATGCGATCGCGAGCGGCCAGAAATCGAACATCACCGTCCACAGGGTATGCGCCACGCTCATAGAGACCTCGGCGATACGATTCGCCAGTGACCCCGCGAAATTGCTGGCGAAATATCGTTGTGAATGATGTTGTAGGTAGGCGAACAATTCGCGCCGCACGAGCCGGCGCAGGGACGGCCCGAGCATCACCAGGATCGCACCGCTCGAGCGCGAAAACAGAACGATGCCGAGATTCAGCAGTCCAAACAGCCACAGCGGAGCCTCTACTTTTTCCCAGACATCGGTGCCCAGTCGGTTCGCAAGCTCCACGGCGTCCATGAGCTGTTTGATCGCGTAGGGCAAGAGCATCGAACAAGCGGCCTGTCCGGCCTCGAGGAAGATCATTAACGCCACGCTCAAACGGTAGACCTTCGCGTAACGCAGGCAGAATCCGAAAGAGGTCGGCGGTAAGTGCGGTACCGCGGCGGGGCGCTCCCCGCTCCCGGTCACCGCGGTTCCAGTCGTGCTCAAGAGATTTCTCCCACCCATATCTTTCGATCCGGTATCTGGTCGGCGATCGCAACGATCAACACCGAACGAACCTCGCTTGAAACTCAGCAGTCAATACGACTTCCGCCCCGGCCGGCGCGTGGAAGAATTCCCCGTCGAGATTGAACGGGCATCTCATCCTCAAGGCGATCCGATCGGCAAGCGCACTGCGGTAAGTGGCTGCCGGCAGCGTAGACTTGTCACGGCCGTACAAGAGCCGATAGGCATGGCGCAACAAGCCACTGGCCGGCGAACGGATACTCGTGAAAGCGAGGGCTCCATCACCACGGCCCCAGAACGGCGAAGTGCCAAGAAAAAAGCGCTTGAGCGTCGTCGCCATGACGATGCTATACGGCGACTCTGTCTCGGTATGGTCGTCGAGACCGACACCTATTACCTCGCCGGATAGCAAATCATCTCGTCCGCAAGCGACACCGGCGAGCACGTAGACGAGCGTCAAGGCGCTGGCGATCGGATCCGGGATCCATGGCTGCGGGAACATGTGCCGATGCTGGGTTATCGCTTTGGAGATCGCGGCCGTACCAAAAAACATGCCGACAACCGCGCTCCCGTCGGGCTCGTAGCTCATACGGATCAACGACCGCGTCTCGATGTGGTCGGCGATCTCCCCGCGCTCGACGAGCGCCAACAGGCGCGCGAGCGATTTGACCCGGTCGCCCACCAAACCAACATCGCCAGCGATCATATTTGAGGTGCCGCCCGGCAGAATGGCTAGGGTGGGACGGCGCGGGAAAATGCCGCGTTCGAAAATCTCAGTGAGCACGGCGCTTACGGTACCGTCGCCGCCGTTGATCACGAGAAGCTCGACGCCGGCTTCGGCGAACACCTGGAGGACTTCCCGAAGCGACGCGAAATTGACCAGTTCCTCATACATCAGCGCGTCGCGCTGCGCGGCGAATTCCCTTGCCCCGTGCGGATCTTTCAGGTTACGCCTGCTCAAAGGGTTGCTGATAATGCCGATCTTCATCGCCGTGGTTCGGGTACGATCAACGTCTCGCATTGCGGTTTCGGCGGCACCGCAAAACAATATGCGGGCGACCTTCCGGGCAAGTAGAATCGGACTTCATAGGGGCTATTGGATTCCGGTAGGGGATCGATCAGTCGATATTACGGGACGATTTTCCAGGTCGGTTGCGGATCCGGACGAGAGCGGGGCGGTAGCAGCGTACTGGATACGAACCTGAGCGATGGTTCAGGCAACCGGCGCCGGCAGCGTGCATTGTCGATTAATCGGATAGGACGGTCAAACCGCCGGAGAAGTATTTCGTTTGCACCTTCAACGGCCGGCGTACTATTCGGATTCACGGGCAGTCAGTATCGATTCCACGAGTTCGAGATCGGAAGGCTTATCGATGTCGATAGCGGCCTCGGCAAAGGGCAATTCAACCGTGTCGGCGAGGATACGAAGCTTACGCGACAAAGTCGCTACAGCCTCGGCCAGTTCAAGGCGCCCCCTCCAGTAGCGCAGCAGCGGTCCCGCGCCCAAGATGCGGATCAGGCGCCACGGGCGCTTTCGCTCCGATTCCAACGTGGTCCAGAACATCGCTACCGCACGGGCTGCGGCCGTATTCAACGCGAATAGATTGCAGCCGCAATAGGCGTCATCGGCAAAACGTAGCACGGTACGCGCCGATCGAGGGTAGGTTTCGGACACGAGGTTCGCGCGGGCTACGCCGGCAGCTACGTCGCCGCACCCGTACGCCCGCTGGCAGAAGTGCTCGAGCATTTCACGGTCGAGCAAGGGATGGTCGGCGGTGACGATCAGCAGCGGCAATGCGTCGGCCAGCGCATCACACGCGCGTACGGCGCTCGCCGCAGGCGACCCGGCGGCATCGAGAAGCTCGAGCGACCCACGCTCGATCCGTTCCTCGATCCAGGATATCGGCCCGAATGAGGGCTCGACGCACAAAACGATCCTGGCGACCCGCGGGCTGGACTCGAGAGTTTTCAGAACGCGCGCGAGCATCGGTGTGCCGGACACATCTACCAGGCACTTGTGGCTCTTGCCCGACGCAAGCGCCACAGGATCCGGTGAGCCGCGACTACCCGCCATAATGACGGCCGTGAATTCCACGACGGCCGGGTCCACCTCGACCTCCTTCGATGGGTTTCCCGGATCCATCAAACCATGCGTCGATTCATCGATAACGCAACCAAAAACAACATCGCTGCCGGCGCGGTAGCAGTGAGCGCCGGGTTAAATTTCATCAGGAGTCCGACTTGAGCAAAAACCTGGTCGACCATGTAAAAAAGGACCCCGAGGCCAGAACCAAACAGCACCCGGCGTCCTATCCCGGCTCGATCGTGCTGCCCGAAGACGAACGGGATCGCGATCAGGACCATGGCGAGCGTCGCAAAAAGCACGTTGACTTTCCGCCACAGCGTAAGCTCGTAGCGATCGGCGCTTTGACCGCGCGCGCGCAGATCGCGCGAATACTGAAATAGATCCGTTGGCGAGAGACTCTCCGCATCGAGTTCGATGACAGCGCCCTGCTCCGGACTAAGAAACGCTTCCCAATGGAGACCCGGAAGCCTTTCAACTTCGATCTCGAACCCGCTCAACCGTTTTCTGATCACATCGTGCAGCAACCAGGCCCCGTTACCTTTCGGCTCGGCTTCCCGGGCCTCGGTGAACATGGTGAGGTTCCCGCGCTCGTCGAACTCATAGATCTCGATTTCGGTGGGAATGCGACCGTACACCATGTCGCGGATGCTGATGAAGCGTCGCCCGTCGCGGAACCAGAAGCTAGTCCCGCTCTCTTTACGCAATGCGACGTCTCCCGCAATGGCGAGAGCGCGTTCGCGCCACGCCAGCTCCCCCAGAGTCGGACCGACATACTGGGCAAAAACGATCACGACTGCCAGCAACAGCCCCGTAGTTTTGAGCACCGACCACCCGATACGTCGATTCGAGACGCCGGCGGCTCGGATGACCGTCAATTCGTTACCGTGATCGAGCACGCTCAGCCCGATCAGAAAGCCGAGCAAGGCGCTCACCGGTATGAGCCAGAACGCGCGTTCCGGGATTGTCATCAGGACGAAAACGAAAGCGTCGATTGCCCCGTAATTGCCGAGCGACACATCGTCGAGTTCCTCCGCAAAATCAAGAAAACTGAACACGGACACCAGCACCAGCAGAACGAGCACAAACCCTTGGATCAGGTGCCTACGGATATAGCGGTCGAGCAGCTTCATCGGCGTCCGTCCCGGGAGATCAGTCGGCCGGCAGCGCGGGGTTACCGGCGGCAGGAGGTTGATGCCCCGCCGCGCGACGGAAAACCCACCGCGGAAACAACAAAAGGGTCGCGATCAACAATGCTAACGCCAATTGAACCCACCAGATCCCCGGGAACTCGCCGACTACGGACGTCTCTACCCAGGTCTTCGCGATAGCGGTCAAATTGTAGTACACGGCATAAATAAGCAAAGCGCCGATCGTCTTGACGTAGCGACTGCTGCGCGGCGCCGCGCGAGTCAGAATCACAGCGAGCGCACCGAGCAACACGGTCGAAACCGGTGTCGACAGGCGCCATTGAAATTCAGCAATATCGAGCGGCACGTCGGATTTCAGAAGTTCGGCGGTGGGGGCGGCCTTACGTTTGTAACCGAGCGAAATCGGTTCGGCATTACGTAAACGAAGCTTCATTTGTTTGAATCGCCCTACCCCCTTGTCGTTAGCGCCGCGCCGGCCGAGAAAATAGACATGCACGTCCGATAGAATCAACAGCCGCCCGCCAGTCTCGTCGTTAATCTGCTGTTCGCCGGATCGCGCATAGATGATATGGATGATCCCGCGCCGTTCCCCACGGATGAAAATCTGCGCCATACGACCGCTTTGCTGATCGACATCTTCAACGAAGATGGTTCGTTCACGCTGCTCGCTGTCATAAAAATTCCCACTTTCGAGCTTATCGAGTTCGAGTTCAGCTTCAGCCTCGGCTTTGATCCAGTAGCTCTTCTCGTACGCCAGCGGCCTCCCCAGCATGGAGAAACAAGCCACCAGCAAGGCGAGCAGAAACGAGATCCCCAGCACGACCCGCATCACACGCGCGTTTCCAATCCCACATGCGCGTAACGCCGTGATCTCGGACTGGCTTTCGAGGCGACCAAGGCCAAGCACAATTGACAAATACAAAGCGATCGGTAGCAAAACCTCGAGGGCAATCACCATCTTAATGAAAATAAACGACGTCAGCGTTTCGACCTGCAATAGACCGTCGACGGCATAGGACAGATACCGACCCGAACTGTAGCCGACGAATATCACTATCAGTACGGCCGATATGGTCAACATCGGCTTGAGTACTTCTCGGGTGATGTATCGGTCTATAATCAACTGGGCTGGTCCACGCGACACGCACGATGCGTCATGCGCTAAGTATCGCATCAAATCCGTACCCGCGCCGGATTCCGTTCCGGTACGGTGTGCCGCGAAGCATAGGCCGGTCGCATGAACTTAGAGCTGTTTTTTGGAGAGTAGCTTATCGAAACCGATGTGTCGGTAGACTCGTCGACCGAACCGGCGCGGTTGATCATCGTAGGCGAGTGTGACGTCGAGTTGTGGGGGCTCGGCGCCGCCGATCGCCACCGCCGAGCTTTCGCCCGCGTCGGAGTTCTAGATGCCACAGATGAAGCCGGCGCTGGTACTGGCCGCGTTATCGCGGTTCGCGCCGACTACCTGCTGAGCCAGGAGCTGGTCGGCGCGATTGCGGCGCGCCCGGGCGTCGTAATGACGGCTGGTAAAGGCGAAGCGGCCGTGGCCGCTCACACCGCCGCACGGGACCTCGGCTCGGTGTTAGCGCTGTTACGTGACGACACGGTCGAACTGGCCGCCGCAGTTCCCGAGGGAATGGTTTTCGTGGAACCGGCCGAACTGGGCGCTGCATACGACATCGCGTTGCGAAAACGTTCGATACCGCTGGTGCTCCCTTACGCATCCACGCCGTTAGAGGTCCTCGAAGAGAAGACCTTCGGTGCGGCGTACAAAGGTGCGACCGATTTTGTGACGAAATGGTGCTGGCCGCGCCCGGCGCGCTGGGCCACGCGTTGGGCCGCAGCGCGCGGGATCAGCCCGAACAGCGTCACCACTGCAAGTCTGGTGCTGGTTGTCTTGGCCATGTGGTTATTCGCCGAAGGAAATTTTCTCGCTGCGATCCCCGTCGCGTGGGCGATGACATTTCTCGACACGGTAGACGGCAAACTCGCTCGCGTAACGCTGACTTCTTCGGCATGGGGCAATACCTACGACCACGGTATCGACTTGATCCATCCTCCGTTTTGGTGGTGGGCGTGGTACGTGGGCGTGCAACCGGTAGCGACGCCGACCGTCTTGCCGGCTCTTGAGCCGTCACTATGGATAATCCTCGCCGGATACGTTGTCGGACGGTTATTGGAGCGCTGGTTCGTTGGCGCCTTTAAGATACAAACTCACATATGGAGGCCGATCGATTGTCTTTTTCGTACGATTACGGCGCGGCGCAATCCTAACCTCGCGATATTAACCGTCGCCGCCATTGCCGGTCGCCCGGACGTGGGTTTTGTGGCCGTCGCCGCGTGGACAATCATTTCCTTGATCTTTCATGCGGTGCGCTTGCTTCAGGCGACAATGCTTCGCGCGCGCGGTGGCGAGATCGTGTCTTGCCTCACGCAAGAACAATAGTGGTTTAACGATTCTCCGGCCGTCGACATCGATGAGGCGCCGGATGACTGGCGGGTATAATGCGACGGGCGGCTCGGGGGAGCACCTCGGAAGTGAAGACATCGACGGCTAAGGTACAAAGCGACCGGGGCGTGCAGCCGTCGACTATCTCGACGGTCCGCCCGGGTGTCGTCGACGGCGGCTTCCGTAGTTTGCGAGTGAAACAAGCCTTGCCCGGGGTCGCGATCCCTTTACGGTAGTCGAGTGATACGGATGAGATTTGTATGAACGGAAAGACGGCTCGTGACTGGCGTAGGTGACGATCACTTGAGCGGACGGGAGCGCGGTTTGCCGAACCCCTGTCTGCGCGTGGTCGGCGAAAGTGACGCGATCGTGTGGGGCATGAGTTTCAAGGAGCGGCACTTGCGCGCTTTCGCACGAGAAAACGTGCGACCAGCCGGGAGCTCGGCTGCGGCGGACGCGCACAGCGCTAACTTGCTATTCGTCCGCGCGGGCTACGTAATCGGACCGGACGTTGTTGCCGGACTCGTCGCTACCAGGGGCGCGGCGCTGGTCCTACCCGCCGACGCGCACGGGGCTCGTGAGGTCGTCGCCATACATGCCACTGCCGAAGTTGAAAGCGAAGCGAGCGCCCTGATCGAGCTCGGAACGCTCGGAAAGGACGCCGCGCTCCCGACCGCCCTTACCGCAATGGAACCCGACGAACTCGGCAGCGAGTATGATCAGGTGCTCCGAAAGCGAGCACCGCCTTTAGTGCTGTCGTTGAGTGACAATACGTTGCTGGACATCGAAAAAATCACTTTCGCCGCGGTGTACAAGGGCGCTACGGATTTTGTTACCAAATGGTGTTGGCCGGTGCCGGCGCGGTGGGTGACGCGCTGGGCGGCGGCGCGCCGGATCTCGCCCAACACGATTACGACCCTGAGCCTGGTGTTGGTCGTTGCCGCGACAATACTTTTTGCCCGTGGCCACTTCCTGTCAGGGATCGGGGTCGGGTGGGCGATGACTTTTCTCGATACGGTCGATGGGAAACTCGCCCGCGTTACCTTCACGTCGTCGCGGTGGGGTAACATTTACGATCACGGTATCGACCTCATCCATCCGCCGTTCTGGTGGTGGGCCTGGTACCACGCCTTAGAATCGGCGAATGGGGCGAGCGCTACTCTCGAGACGGCCTTGTGGATCATCGTGGTGGGTTACGTGCTCGGCCGGCTGATGGAAGGACTGTTTATCAGAGCTTTCAAGATCGAAACTCACGTGTGGCACCCGGTTGATTACGTTTTTCGAACCATTACCGCGCGGCGGAATCCGAACCTCGCGATCCTCACGGTCTTCGCCATAGCGGGACGCCCCGAGGTCGGCTTTTTCGCGGTAGCTGCTTGGACGATCATATCGCTGACGTTTCACGCCGTCCGCCTCGTGCAGGCGGCGTTGGTCACTCGGCGTGGCGGCGAAGTTCGATCCTGGTTGAGCGAATCAGCCTAGCCCGAATATTGCACGAGGACCGCGGATGGTCGCTCCCGCCATCTGCCGTGC
>CAZFZX010000133.1:0-13106 GCA_964523765.1 uncultured Enterobacteriaceae bacterium | reverse complement strand
TACGCACTGCCCTTCAACGTTTACATCACAATGTGCAACAATACGCCTTCGAATTGTCTTGATTTTGTGGGGATCCCTCAGGGTCGGAGTCAATTTCGGAACGGATTTAGGCGAGGGGAGAGCAGACCTACTTTTTAATGACTCCGACCCGTTTTAGTGGGAAGCGGCGCCTTCTGCGCCGAGTCCGGTCTGCGATCGGACATATTGATCAACGAACGCATCGGCTTCGTCTTTCGCACTCTGACTATTGTCCAATAAGGAGACAACAACGATAGCGGTGAAGGCTGCCGTCATTGAAAACAACGCCGGGTGTTTATACGGAAAAATCGGATCCGGATTACCGAGAATGTCCACCCAAACGGTGGGGCCGAGTATCATACAGCTTACTGCGGTGACCAACCCCAAACTCCCACCGACGAATGCACCATTTGTCGTCAACTTACGCCAATACATGGACAAAAACAGGATGGGAAAATTGACACTCGCTGCAATCGCGAACGCCAGCCCTACCATATAGGCTACATTCTGTTGCTCAAAGAGTATCCCGAGAAAAATCGCCGCCGCGCCTAAACCAATGGTAGCAATGCGAGATACGCGAATTTCCTCGCCTTCCAATGCCCGGCCGCGGCGGACGACGCTGGCGTAGAGATCATGGGAGATGGCGGATGCTCCCGACAAAGTGAGACCCGAGACTACCGCCAATATCGTGGCAAAGGCCACGGCGGAGATGAACCCGAGAAAAATCTCACCGCCGACGGCCTGAGACAGATGTATCGCCGCCATGTTGTTGCCGCCCAATATTCTGCCCGATCCCGGCTCTAAGAAGTCGGGATTATTGGCCAGCATTACGATCGCGCCGAAACCGATAATAAACGTAAGGATGTAAAAATAGCCGATAAAGCCCGTCGCGAAAAAAACCGACTTTCTTGCTTCTTTAGCATTCGGTACGGTGAAAAACCGCATTAATATGTGGGGAAGCCCGGCGGTGCCGAACATCAGTGCCAGCCCCAGGGAAATGGCCGAAACGGGATCCGATACCAATCCGCCCGGCGCCATGATCGCTATACCTTCGTCGTGAGCATCGATCGCGCGAGCAAACAGCGTTTCAAATGAGAAATCCATCTCTACCATCACCATTATTGCCATGAAGCTCGCCCCGAGCAATAGCAATACCGCCTTGATAATCTGTACCCATGTCGTCGCTATCATGCCGCCGAAAGTGACATACAGAACCATTAGTATGCCGACAATAACAACGGCAAAATGATATTCGAGTCCGAATAGAATCTGTATCAATTTTCCCGCACCGACCATTTGCGCGATCAAATAGAGGAGCACAACGACTAACGTTCCAAACGCCGCAATCGTTCTGATCGGCAAAGCTCGGAGCCTGAACGAAACTGCGTCCCCGAACGTATATTTACCCAAGTTACGCAGACGTTCCGCGAGCAAGAATAGGATAATGGGCCAACCGACCAAAAAACCGATGGAGTAGATCAGTCCATCAAAACCCGAGGCAAATACAAGGCCTGATATTCCGAGAAAGGATGCCGCAGACATATAATCTCCGGCAATTGCCAATCCATTCTGAAAACCCGTAATGCTTCCGCCTGCCACGAAAAAGTCTTTCGTGGTGGTGGTTCTTCTCGCCGCCCAATAGGTGATCCCCAATGTAGCGGCGACGAACAGCAAAAACATCGTTATCGCCGTCGGGTTAATAGCCTGTTTCGTGACCTCGCCACCCACAACCGCTGCAGCGTTGGCTCTCGTTGCAAGAACCGGTAGACAGAATGCGGTTAGACCAGCTGACACTGTTGTATTAGTCACGGCCATCACCCACATGCTTTTCAACAATTTCCTTGCTGATCGAATCAAACTCTCGATTCGCACGGAAAACATAAATTCCCGTTGACAGAAAGCTGACAATGATGACGAGTAAGCCAACAGGGATCCCCAGGCTGATGACACTATCGGCCGATATCGTTTTCGCGAATGCCTGCGGCGAGAACGCGACGATTAGTATGAAACTGTAATAGACGACCAACACGATCAGGGCAAGCGCCCAACTAAATCTTCCACGCTTTCTTTCGAGTTCATGGAATCGTTGATCGTCATGTATACGACGGTAATACTGCCGCACGGCCTTTCCCCTTTGTCTTTAGTGCACCATACCCTGGGGTTGAAAGAGACCCGATCACCCCAAGCGCCAAAATTCCGCTGTCGCGGCTTCCTTTTCGTCAAAGATAGTCTCGGCTCGACCCATCCACGACCTATTCAGAATCGAGAAAAGAAAATGTCGTGTTACTTTTTCGCCATTTGCGTATGAGTATTGGCCCTCGGACCCGGATTCGGATGTTACGACCCAGAGGTCGGTACGGGCTCGGCACTCAGCAGGGAAGCATTGCCGCCGACCGCCGCTGTGTTGACCGTCACGGTCTGCTCGGTCGCGAACCGCTGCAGATAATGGGGCCCGCCGGCCTTGGGACCGGTACCGGACAGGCCGCAACCGCCGAACGGCTGCACCCCGACGACGGCGCCGATCATGTTACGGTTCACATACACGTTACCCACCCGTGCGCGATCGCAAATGCTTTGCACTCGTTTTTCGATGCGGCTCTGGACGCCTAACGTCAGACCGTAGCCGAGCCCGTTGATAGCGTCGATCAGCTGTGGCAGATCGGCGACGCCGTAACGCAGCACGTGCAATACCGGGCCGAAAACCTCGCGCCGCACGTCCCCTATCGTTTTGATCTCGATGATCGCCGGCGACACAAAGTAGCCATCTAGGTCCACGGCCGGTCCGCGGCCTCGATAAAGCAGCGCACCCGTGTTAGCGATCGCATCGATATAGGACCTCAGATCATCGCGCGCCCGCGCATCGATCACGGGACCCATATCGCTCTCCAACAGGGCGGGATCGCCAGTGACCCATTCATCCATGTACCCAGTCAGTAGCTCCAGCACGCGCGGCGCAATCTCGTCCTGCAGACACAATACCCGCAGGGCGGAACAGCGTTGCCCAGCGCCGTTGAAGGCCGAAGACGCGACGTCGCGCACCACTTGCTCCCGCAAGGCCGAGCTATCGACGATCATCGCATTAATTCCGCCCGTCTCAGCGATAAGCGCAGGCAACGGGGCATCGCGCTCTGCTAATGTCCTATTGATGATGCGCCCGGTTTCGGTGGACCCAGTGAAGGCGACCCCGGCCGCGCGCGGATCACTCAAGAGAACGTTGCCCAGCGTAGCGCCGTCACCCGGCAGAAAGGACAACACCGAGGAGGGTATCCCGGCTTCAAACAGGAACTCGGTCGCGCGCGACGCCGCGATCGAGGTCTGCTCCGCGGGTTTCGCGATCACGGTATTTCCGGCCGCTAGCGCAGCCGCGATCTGACCTGTATAGATCGCGATCGGAAAGTTCCACGGACTGATACAAACGAAAACGCCGCGCCCGCACATGCGCAACCGGCTGGACTCACCGGTCGATCCCCGTAAAACCGTCTCATCGCCAAAGCAAGCGCGGCACTGCACCGCATAGTAGCGGAGGAAATCAATGGCTTCGCGGACGTCATCGTGGCTGTCCCGAAGTGTCTTACCGGCTTCGAGGACACAAAGCGCAACGAGTTCCGCTCGATGGATTTCGAAAAGGTCCGCGGCGCGTTCGAGTACGTCGGCACGCATCGTTGCGGAGGTCTGCGTCCAGTCTGCGAAAGCACCGGCGGCGGTATCCAATGCGAGTACCGCCGCGTCGGCATCGGCATCGTGAACCTCCCCGATCCGGTCGGCGCTCCGTGCCGGATTGTGTACCGGCCGGGACCTGCCCGCAAGCGCCCGGCCGTCGACGAACGGAACCGCAAGCAAGTCTCTATCACGGGTCAGTTCGATCGACGTAAGTAACGGCGCCAGTGCATTGCAGTCCGCGAAATTCGTACCTTGCGAGTTCGTTCGTTCTGCTTGAAACAACGCGCCGGGCAGGGGAATTCGCGGGTGCCGCCTTACCGTCCGATCGCGTTCGACCAAGGCTACCGGATCCGCGATCAGCGCTGCGACCTTCGCGTCCTGTTGCACAATGCGATTCACAAACGAAGTGTTGGCGCCGTTCTCCAACAACCGGCGAACCAGGTAAGGCAGCAGGTCTTCGTGCGCCCCCACCGGCGCGTAGACGCGGCAAGGTACATCGAGTCCCTGCGCATCGACCACCGTATCGTAGAGTTCCTCGCCCATACCGTGCAGCCGCTGGAACTCATAAGCCCGACTCCCGGCCCGGTGGTAGAGATAACTCACAGTATGCGCATTGTGGGTCGCGAACTGCGGATAGAGACTCGGACAATCCGAGAGTATGAAGCTGGCGCAGGCGAGATACGACACGTCCGTGTTGCGCTTCAAAGTGAACACGGGGTAGTCGTCGATCCCGAGCTGCTGGGCGCGTTTGATCTCCGTATCCCAGTAGGCGCCCTTCACGAGTCGCACCGGGATCACGCGCCCACCTTCACCGCCGAGCGCATTGAGCCGTTCCAACACATCGACGGCACGTTTCTGATAGGCCTGTACCGCGATCCCCAGTCCCGTCCACTGCTTGAGGTTCGCACAACGATAGGTGCGCTCGAACACGAGCAGCGTCAACTCCAGCCGGTCTGCCTCTTCCGCATCGAGCGTCAGCGCGACGCCGGCAGCGCGTGCCGCTACGGCAAGTTCCAAGACGCGCGCGCTCAACGAAGCAACGGCACGCGCCTTGCGCGCCATCTCGAAGCGGGGATAGAGCGCCGAGAGCTTGACGGAAATACTCGGGCGGGCCGCTTCCGGTTCGTTCGCCGCTACTGCGCAACCGATCTCGGCTATCGCCTGCAGATAGGACCGTTGATATTCATCGGCATCACGGGACGTCAATGCGGCCTCGCCAAGCATATCGTAGGAAAAGCGATAGTCGATCAACGGTTCCGACTGCGTGCGCTCGAGAGCTTCTTCAATCGTACGCCCCATAACGAATTCGCCGGCCATGATCCCTATTGCGGCTCTCAGCGAGGCGCGTAACACCGGCTCCTCCAGCCGCGCCAATAGTTTGCCGAGCACGTCGAGAGGCTCGCCGGAGGCCACCTGGTCAAAGCGCAGCACCTTGCCGGTCAACATCAGCGCCCAAGTGGAAGCATTGACGAATAGTGAATCACTTTCACCCAGGTGTCGCTGCCAATCGGCGACAATGAGTTTGTCTGCGATGAGCGCATCGATGGTGGCGCTATCGGGGATCCGCAGTACGGCTTCGGCCAGGCACATCAGGACAATACCTTCATCGGACGACAGGTCGTAATGCTGCAGAAACGCTTGCAATCCACCGGCCTCATGGTGCCCGCGTCGGACCGCCTCGACCAGCGCCGCTGCCGTGTCTTGAACCTGCTGGTCCATTTCCGCGCTGGTTCGCGTCAGCGCCAGCAGGCGAACGATCGTTTCGGCTTCGTCGGCAAGATAGTGCCGATTCATGCTCCCGTCGAACAGGGTGGCCGAATTACTTGACACACTCACGAGCTTCGCTTCCCTCCGGTCGACGATGTTTGATGCGGCCCGATGGGCCGGATCCTCAGCGCGAAGTGTCGCTGAACCATGGGCCGGTGCACCACTATCGCGCGATGGGTGCGCCGGCCAGCTAGGGCCGAAACGGAAACGCGACCGGCCCCGTGCGCAGGGCGGCGCGGGCGAGTTTGGCCCAGCGACACAAGGCCGGTCGCGTTTCCTTCGGGTTAATGATCTCCTCGATCTCGAAATATTCCGCCGCACGCAGCGGCGAACGCAACCGGTTGAGGCGTTCGGTAATTTCTGCGAGGTGCGCCTGGTAGTCGTTCGACGCTTCAAGCTCCGCTTTGTAGGCGACCTCGATGCCGCCCTCGATAGGTAATGAGCCCCAATCGCCCGACGGCCATGCTGTCCGGAAGTGATGGCTGCCGGGCTTGCGGTTGGATGCCCCGGCGACGCCGAAAGCTTTGCGGATCACGACACAGCAGAACGGAACCGGGGCCTGCCCTAAAGCGGCGAGGGCCTGCGATCCGAAACGGATCGTCGCTTCCTCTTCAGCCTTTTTGCCGATCAGAAAACCAGGGCAGTCCTCGAGATGCACGAGAGGCAAATGAAAAGTGGCCGCGATATCGATCAAGCGGATCAGCTTTCGTGCCGCATCGGCGGTCCACGCTCCGCCGAGGACGTAGGGATCCTCGGCGAAAATCGCGACCGGGATACCATCCAAACGCGCGAAGCCGCCGATGATCGATCGGCCCCACCGCGCCCCGATTTCGAAAAAAGATCCCTGATCGACGACCGAGGCAATGATATGTCGCATCTTGTAAACGTGGCGGGGGTTTTCCGGCACGATACTCTGCAGGGCCTCGTCCGTACGATTGGGATCGTCGTCGCTCTCGACCCGCGGGGGCAAAGCATCCACGTTTTGCGGCAGGTACGACAAAAAGCGTCTTGCTCTGCCGAAAGCTTCTTCTTCACTCTCGACTTCATCGTCAATAGCACCGTTTGCGGTATGAATCTTGCTCGCTCCGAGTTCTTCTTTCGAGACCCGACCGAGGCCCGCCCACCCCACCAAGGCCGGACCCGCGACCATCATTTGCGCACTGTCTTTGACGATGAGCGAGTAATGACTGGTCGCGACACGCGCGGCGCCGATACCGGCGACGGAACCGAGGGCTAGCGACACCGACGGCGCCACCGCCAGATGGTCGACCACGATCTCCCAACCACGCAATTCCGGTATGTACGTTCGACCGGCGATTTCGATCGTTTTGACCGATCCGCCGCCACCCATACCATCGACCAATCGGATGTGCGGCAATTTCAGGTCGAGCGCCAGGCCTTCGGCATGGGAGCGTTTGGCTGGAATATGCGCCTCGGCGGAACCGCCGCGCACGGTAAAATCATCGCCGGACAAGATTACCGGACGGTCGTCGACGTTAGCCGTACCAAAAATGAAATTCGAGGGCTTCACCGTGACAAGCTCGCCGTTATCGTCGTAGGACGCGGTGCCCGCCAGTTTACCGATTTCGTGAAAGCTACCGTCATCCGCAATCGTATCGATGCGTTCACGGATGGTCAGCTTCCCGAATTCGTGTTGTCTTGCAACTTTGTCCGGCCCACCCATCTGCTCGGCGAGTTGCCCGCGACGGGTGAGTTCCTCTAGTTCGTCTTCCCAAGCCATGACATCAATCGATCCTGTCTCTCAAAAATTCAATCGTCTAAAGGAGTCGGTAAAAACGGCAACCCTCGCCGTCCCCGCCATGCTCTCCGGTTGCGATCACCCGATCCGGTAGCGGTGGCCTCAGGCGACGAACCGGATCCAGTCCGATTTCCTCGGTTCGAACGCTCGAACATGCCGGAAGGGTCGCTGCCGTCGCCGCTGGAGTCCGCCGCCATCGATCACTGCCAATTCTCGGGGCGGTTAGAAAAACTTTCTGGGCGAAGTCGGATTAGCGAGCTTGTGCAACGACTCATTACGCACACGCACATCCTCCAGAAGATCCGGATGAGAAAGCACCCAGAAACGCCGGGCCCTTATCGCCTCGATCACGACCGCCGCCACCTCCGCCGGGGCCTTACCGACTTCCAGTGCGGCGGCGATCGCGTCATTGCGCGCCCGCGCGTCGTCGTTCTTACGGCCGGCACCCGCTTTACGTTTACGTTGCAAGTGAGCAGGGCGATTGCGTTGCGCCTGGGCGATGTTCGTATTGACGACGCCGGGACAAAGCACCGACACGCCGACATTGCTGCGCCCATCTTGTTCCATCTCGAGGTGCAAAGTCTCCATGATAGCGACGACCGCATATTTGGTGGCGTTGTACGGCCCCAATCCAGGGAGAGACATCAATCCCGCGACTGAGGCCGTGCTCATGACATGTGCTTCGTCCGCCCGCATCAGGTGCGGGAGGAACGAATGAAGACCGTGGATCACGCCCCAGAGATTCACGTCGATAACCCATTTCCAGTCGACGAGTTGCTGATTCTTGATCAAACCGCCGCCGCCGACCCCGGCGTTGTTGCAAAGCAAATGCACCGCGCCAAATCGCTCGATCGTTGCATCCGCCAGAGCTGCAACGGATCGCGCGTCGCTGACATCGGTTTCGACGGCGAGCGTCTCCACCCCGACACCGCCGACCTCCCTCGTCGCGTCCGCCAGCGGTTGAGCTTCGACGTCGGCCAGCACTACTTTGCAACCCTGGGCGGCGCAGGCAAGGGCTAGTGCACGGCCAATACCGGATCCGGCGCCGGTGACGACCGCTACTCGGTCCCGCATGTTGTCCATTTGATTTTGCCCTCACCCTGCAAGAATACCGTTACCCGCCACGCACGGGCTAAGCCGGATCCTGATGCCCCCACTTGCCGTAATGGGTTTTCGTCTCCACCGGCTCGCGCGTGACGGGGCCGAATTTCCCGGTCGGAAATCCAATGGGGATCACCGCGACCACACCGTAATCTTCCGGGATCTGGAAGTAATCGTGCATTTCTTCTTCGAACATTTGGTGCATGGTGGTAAGACTGGCGCCGAGACCCAATGCCCTGCAAGCGAGCAGAATATTCTGTACGCAAGGGTAGATCGAGCCATGCGACGGCGGAGCCTTGCCGACCCGCTTTTCCTCGGGCACGGCGAACGGCCAGTCGCGCTTACCGCAACAGAACAACAAAACGGGGGCCTCGTGCATATGCTCGGAAAGATGCACCGCCGCCTTGATCGTCCGCCCCATCGACGTTGTCGTATCCAGGTTCTCCAGAGCCGCCCCGAAACGATTCCGCAACCAATGGTCGTAGCGCTTACCGAAGAATTCCTTGCCCTCGGGATCGGTCACCACCAGGAAGGCCCAGCGCTGAGTGTTCTGTCCGCTCGGCGCCCGGATGCCGGCATCGAGGATTTTGTGGATCATCTCCTGCGGCACCGGGTCCAGCTTCAGGCGCCGCATGGTGCGCATGGTGTGCATCGTCTCAAAAACACCGGGGTCGTCTTCATTCATTCCAGTTCTCCAATCATCAAAAGTCGATTCTGGCTTGTCGTGACGGCCGCTACAAAGCCCTCTCACGAGTACGCTGCCCCTATAGACCATCCCGACAGTCGATACCGCTACCGTAAACTGGGAAATTATGCCCTGCAAACCGGGCGACGTCATCGCCGCGTTCGATCGCCCGCTGCCCACCGGGGTACCGCGCGCGGGCGAAACGGTTTGCCGCGACAACAGACGACCGCAAAGCCCCGGCGTGCGCCAGCCCCTGTCGCGAAATCGGTACGAAGCGCTCCCCGCCGCGCCTTGCGAGCGCCGTTTCCGTTGCCGGTAGGGTAAACTTGACGCCGATCAAGGTCGTCGGAATCGGCCGGACCTAGCATTCGAGCGATCTCGCCGGCTGGCTGTGGCAGGATCCCGAATGTCACCTCGACCGCAACCGACGTACCGACAAAGGCGCCGCGGTCGCCTTCTCCCACGCGCCCGGCGACGCCGCTGGCGCACCCTGCGACCGCAGCGCCGGTAATAACCTAGATTTCATTACGATGAGGAACAAACAATGAGCGAGTACCAGGACATCCTTTGGGAAGTCGACGCCGGCATCGCAACGATCACCATCAACCGGCCGGAAATTTATAATGCATTTCGCTTTCAAACTGTCGAAGATTTGATCGCGGCATTCAACCGCGCGGGTTGGGACGATGATATCGGTGTAATCGTCCTCACCGGAATCGGTGACAAGGCTTTTTGCACCGGCGGTGATCAATCCGCCCACGATGGCGCCTATGCAGGCAGCCGCGGTTTTCTCGGCATGCCGGTCGAAGAACTGCATTGGCTGATCCGCAGTGTCCCTAAACCGGTGATCGCTCGCGTCAATGGTTTCGCCATCGGCGGCGGCAACGTGCTCGTGACCTTGTGCGATCTGGCCATCGCCGCCGACACGGCGCAACTCGGTCAGGTCGGTCCGAAAATGGGCTCTGTCGATCCCGGCTTTGGCACCGCCTACCTGTCGCGCGTCGTCGGCGAAAAGCGCGCGCGGGAGATCTGGTACATGTGCCGCCGCTACACGGCCGAAGAAGCGTACGAGATGGGCCTGGTCAACAAGGTCGTACCCGCCGCCGAACTCGACCAGGAGGTGCGCGCGTGGTGTGACGAAATCATGGCGCGGAGCCCCACCGCGCTCGCCATTGCGAAACGCTCGTTCAACGCCGACACCGATCATATCGGTGGTATTGGCAGTCTCGGCTTCCAAAGCCTGAAGATGTACTACGACACCGAAGAGTCCAAAGAAGGCGTCAAGGCGTTCCTCGAGAAGCGCAAACCCGACTTCCGCAAAGCTCGCTGAACGGCGGGCGCGGGCCACGGCGCGCCGCGAATGAAAACGGCTAGTCTGAGGAGTACACTCTTTCCGCGGGAGCCTCGGGATTTTCCGTTGCGCCGGACGGTGCGGATCGGACTGCGCTCGCTGCATATTCTCACCGCCGGCACGTTCGTCGGCGGCCACATTTTTGCGCAACCGGCCGATCTCCTAGCACCGTGGTTCACCAGCGCGATGGTCACCGGCTTCCTCCTGCTGCTGACCGATCTGCACGCGAGCTGCGCCTTTTTGTTGGAGGCGAGGGGGATCTCGGTACTAATCAAATTGATCGTCTTAGGGTCCGTCGCGATCTTTCCGGAGCAAACCCTACCGCTCTTGGTTGCGGTGGTGATGATCGGTGCAATCAGCAGCCACTTACCAAAACGGTTCCGTCATCACGTCATGCTTGGTGAAAAATGAGCGACTTGACCAAACCGCACGTCGCGTGACGGTAGTCTATCGAGGACGCATTCTCAGACGGTGAATAACGAGCTGGCGACGATTCCGTTAACCCATCTGGCCATCGGCTTCGGACCGACGCTTGCCGTTCTCGTGATCATGGTTCGTTGGAACCTCAACGCGAAGGACGCAATCTACGCAAATATTCGCATGCTGGCACAGTTGCTTGCGGTCGGTTATGCGCTCACTTACATTTTTGAAACGGACGACTCGACGGTGATCGTGTTGCTCGTAGCCATCATGTTCGCGGTCGCGGCCTGGATTGCTTTGCACGCGCTAAAGCCGCGGCGCGCTCAGGATCTTCTCATTGCGCTGACATCAATAGGCATCGCCGGATTGCTCTTGCTCGTACTCGTAACCCAGGTCGTGCTGGACCTCCAGCGGTGGTTCGAACCGCGTTACGTAGTTCCTATCGCGGGCATGATACTGGCCAACTCGATGAATACGGTGAGCTTGTCTGCGGAACGCTTTCAATCGGAATCGATGAGAGGGGTTCCCTACGTGACCGCCCGTCGCATCGCCATGCAAGCGGCGATGATCCCGCAGATCAACGCCCTCCTCGCGGTGGGTTTAGTGGCACTGCCCGGTATGATGACGGGTCAAATCCTCTCCGGAGTAGACCCGTTGATTGCGGTTCGTTACCAGATTATGGTGATGTCCATGATCTTCGCAGCGGCCGGCCTCGCGACGGCGATCTATCTTACCCTGCTCCGCTATCGTACGAACGCGCCGTGATCGAAGCCGCAGGTTCGCGAGTTCGACAACCCGATCCCTTTGTTCCCGTTATTCGATTTCCGTTAGCTGATTCATTATTCTTCGCTTCAGCGGCCAGACGGTATTGCTGAGCCTGAGTGCCGCTTTCCTGACCAACCTAGCGGGCAATATACTATTCGTGTACAACCGCACGATGCCATTCGTCGCCAAGTACATGGGTCTCGTGATCCGGCGGTGCTTGGCATCATAATTTCTCAATCCCGCAGGGTCAGCAATATCCGCGCCGCGCGTTAACGCCGCCTTGATCTCCTTTGCCAGCGTGTTCTGTCCTCTGAGCCCCAGGTTGAAACCGTGGGCGGTTACCGGATGCATTCCGACGGCCGCATCGCCGATTAGCGCAAAACGGTCGGCGAAAAACCGATCGGCGTGCACGGCAACGAGCGGATAGGGGAAACGTTCGCTAACCAGCTCCATTTTCCCCAGACGGTCCTTGAATCGAACCCGAATATCATCGTTGAACAGTCCCTCACTCATTGTCAGGACGTCGTCAGACTTATCGGTGGGAACGGTGATCACGATCGATGATTGATTGTTGGGTAGGGGAAGAACCGCCAGCGTTCTACCGTAATGGAAGCATTCATAAGCGATGTTGTCGTGGTGTTTTTCGTGCTCCATTCGACAAACAATCACGACCTGCCCAAAATCCCGGATCGCCGATGAAATTCCAGCTTTTCGCCGCGTCTCCGAAAAACGGCTGTCGGCCGCGACCACTAACGAAGCTTCAACGGTTTCCCCATTTGACAGTTGGACCAGTGCTTTTTCGCGGTCGGTAGCGACCGACACCGCCGCCGTCTCCGTCAGCAGTTCCACATTCGGAAGTGTCTGCACCTCATCAAAGAGCGCTTTGCGAATTAAGTGGTTGGATACGATGTAACCCAGCGCGTCATCGCAAACCTTGCGGTGATCAAAGTGCAGAAAATAGGGCGAGGTGCCGTCGATGACTCTGGCCTCTTTTACCGCCGATACGGACTCAGGCGGGATGCGGGACCAGGCGCCGAGTTCCTTCAATATCTTGATCGAAAGATGCGTCAGGGCAATATCGCGCCCGTCGATCGCCGGATCAGCCAACTCGGCGTGTCCGAGACGCTCGACGATCAATACGTCCAAATCGGTACCCGACAGAGCGCGCGCAAAAGCGAGGCCGGCCGGACCTGCACCGACAATAACGACTTGATGTTTCATAAGTGGAAGGACTCCCGGGCCTTCGCCCCATCGATATACAGTTCCCGACACCTCGGGTGCGAGTCCCGTTCGGATTTCCTGCTCGCGTCGCTATTCAAATGCGGTTTAAGGGCAGCGAAAACGTCCGCTTACGGCAACGAATCCGGAATTCATGAGAAGGCTCCGCAATTCCCACGTGAGCCGCAGCGACGGAGGTCAATTCTTACCGTACCCCGATGTACTCGCGACTGCAAATCTGTAGAGAACATCAGCGCGCGAGACTCCGGTCACCGGCGTATTGCACTACGCCCGAGCATAACAAACGCCTAATCCGCCAATCGAGGGCGGCGCTCGAACCTAACGGGGTTACTTCGGTTCGG
>CAZFZX010000132.1:0-13410 GCA_964523765.1 uncultured Enterobacteriaceae bacterium | reverse complement strand
TAGAAGAATCAGTCCGCGGTCGTGGTATCGGGCGGGCGGTGCTGAGGGACGTGGCCGCCGAAGCCCGCGAATTCAGTATCAGAGCGCTCCATCTCGAAGTCGCCAAAGGCAATGCGCGCGCTATCCGATTATACACCGCCGCGGGTTTTGAACCGCGGGCGAAATATCGGCTCATGACCCTACAATTGAAGCCCGCGTGAATGCCGCCACCCGCGGTTGCGAGGCCTCGGCTACGCGCAAAAGACGGGTCGATTCATTTTTGGTTCATGAAAATAGGGCATAATTGCACTTAGCTTTTGCATCCATAGATATCACAATCGGTAAAAGGAGACAGAAAATGTCAAAGACAAGGTCTGCGGTCGTATTGGGCGCCGCGCTGGCGGTGGCTTCGGTCGCCACAATGCAATCGGTGGCGGCGGATGAAGCGCTTGCCACTAAGAATAATTGCATGGCTTGCCATAAGGTCGACGTAAAAGTCGTCGGTCCCGCCTATAAGGAAATTGCGGCCAAATACAAAGGGGATGCGGCCGCCCGTGACCTCTTGATTGAGAAGGTGAAAAAAGGCGGAAGCGGTACCTGGGGCCCGATCCCGATGCCGCCGAACGTAGCAGCGAGCGATGAAGACATCGCGACGCTCGTGGACTGGGTATTGTCGATGTAGCACTACCCGCGGTGCCGCGCGTCGTCCCGGTCGACGAACAATGCAACGGGACGGCCGGCGCCCGGTATCCACGAATCGGGGAATTTTCTCGCGATTTCAGGGGCGGCCGACCGACGCCGCCTCGAAGTTTTTGCCGCGAAGCCGGGAGGCCTTGTCAGCCGGATCCATAAGACGCAGTATTTGCCGTCTGCAAGTCGAAGGCGGCGAAGCCAATGAATCCCATTGTGTCGTGGCACCTGACCTGTGCCCTGAGCCTGTTGCTCGCGTCGAGTTTGGCCGGATGCGGTGCGGATGCACCGGACCCGATTGTGGCCGGCGACCCGTGGCTCAATAGTCGGGAGGCCACCGACGTCGAGGTCGAGCCGGTACCGTCGAGCACTTATTATCCGGTTCCCGCGGGGCGGCTCCTCGAGGCCGAACAGATCCTCGCACATACCGCGATTTCGCAGATCAGCCCGAGCGAGGCCGAATACTTTGCCGGGCACCCGGTGGAGATGCCGGACGTCACTCGGCCTTTTCTCATTCGAGGGCTATATCGCAGCGAGCGTTCGTTTTTCGTTCGGATCGTCGGCGACGCGTTGTGGGTCGGCAGTCATGACGATCCGGCGGACCGGGCGCCGCTGCAGCGCCAGCCGTTGGTGTTGATCATGGAAGAAGTGCCCGAACGCGTCTATGTTACCGCCGGCCGTTAACGGGGTACCCTCGACAGCCTTATGAGTGAGGTATTGCCAGAACGAGCGCGCGTGGTTGTCGTGGGCGGCGGTGTCGTCGGCTGCTCGGTCGCCTATCACCTGACCAAAGTGGGTATCGCCGATACCGTACTGCTCGAACGCAAGCAACTCACCTCGGGCACGACCTGGCATGCGGCCGGACTCGTCGGGCAGCTGCGTGGTTCGCAAAACATGACCAAGCTCGCCAAGTACACGGCCGAACTCTACGGCAGTCTCGAGGCGGAGACCGGGCAGGCAACCGGTTTTAAGCAGAACGGCTCGATCTCGATCGCGACGACACCCGGACGCTTCGAAGAACTGAAACGAATGGCCTCGATGGCCAAGGTCTTTGAGCTGCAGGTCGATGTGATCACCGCTGAAGAGGTCGCCGAGCGTTATCCTCTGATCACTACTGCGGACATCGTTGGTGCGATCCGGATCCCATCGGATGGGCAGACCAACCCCGTCGACGTAACCCAGGCGTTGGCCAAAGGTGCGCGCATGGGCGGCGCGACGATTTTCGAGAACACCAAGGTTACGGCAATTCATCAAAAGGGCGGCCGCGTCACCGGCGTCGGTACCGAGGCCGGCGACATCGAGGCCGATTTCGTTGTGCTCTGCGGCGGGATGTGGACACGGGCGCTCGCGGCCGGGGTCGGGGTCCTCGTACCGCTCCATGCCTGCGAGCATTTCTATATCGTTACCGAGCCTATTGCCGGCCTGCCGAGAGATCTGCCATCGCTGCGGGACTATGACGCCTGCGCCTACTATAAGGAAGACGCGGGGAAGATACTGCTCGGCGGCTTCGAGCCCGAATCCAAACCCTGGGGCATGGACGGGATCCCCGAGTCGTTTTGTTTCGATCAATTGCCGGACGATTTCGAGCATTTTCAGCCGATCCTGGAACTCGCGATGCACCGTATGCCGCTGTTGAAAGAGGCCGGGATCCAGACGTTTTTCTGCGGACCGGAAAGTTTCACCCCGGACGTGCGTTACCATCTCGGCGAGGCGCCCAATCTGCAAGCTTGTTTCGTTGCCGCCGGCCTCAATTCGATCGGGATCCAGTCCGCCGGCGGCATCGGCCGGGTGCTGGCCGACTGGATCCGCGATGGTTATCCGCCGATGGATCTCTGGGAAGTCGATATCCGCCGCAACCTGCCGTTCCAGACCAACCGTCGTTACCTTCACGACCGTGTATCCGAAAGCCTGGGCCTGCTCTACGCAATGCACTGGCCGTTTCGGCAATTCGAGAGCGCGCGCGGCGCGCGGCGCTCGCCGCTTTATGATCGGCTCGTTGCGGCGGGCGCCTGCCATGGCTCGGCGTTCGGTTGGGAGCGCCCAAACTGGTATGCGCCCGAGGGTGTCGAGCCCCGTTACGAATACGACTACGGGCGTCAGAACTGGTTCGAGCACGCCGCTGCGGAGCATCGCGCGGCGCGTAAAAACGTTGCCCTGTTCGATCAGAGTTCGTTCGCGAAATTCCGTCTGCAGGGGCCCGACGCGACGCGGGAACTCAACCGCGTGTGCGCGAACGATATCGATGTGAAGCCGGGCAGAGTCGTCTACACGCAATGGCTGAATGAACGCGCCGGCATCGAGGCGGACCTCACGGTGACACGAATCGACGAGGACGATTACCTGATCGTGACCTCGGGAGAAACGGAAGTACGCGATTTCTCCTATTTGACGCGGCGTCTCGGTGACGACGCGAAGGTACATCTCAGCAATGTCACTTCGTCGCTGGCCGTGATCTCGGTGATGGGGCCCCGCTCGCGCGAGTTGCTCGAAGGCCTGACCCCGAACGACATGTCCGACGCCGAGTTTCCGTTTGCCACGAGCCGCGAAATCGAGCTTGCCTACGCTCGCGTGCGCGCAACGAGGATCACCTACGTCGGGGAACTTGGTTTCGAGCTGTATATTCCGAGCGAATTCGCGCTCGGTGTCTATGAACGCCTGGTCGACGGTGGTCGCGCCTACGGCCTCACGCATGCCGGTTACCACGCGCTGAACTCGCTGCGCATCGAAAAGGCATACCGGCATTGGGGCCATGACATTTGTGACGAGGACTCGCCGCTCGAAGCGGGTTTGATGTCCTTCGTGCGGCCGGACAAACCCGGCGGCTTCATCGGCCGCGACGCGCTGATGCGGCAGTTGCGACAGGAGCGGCGGCGCGCGCTGCTGCAGTTCCTGCTCGCCGATCCCGAACCCATGCTTTACCATAACGAACCGATCTGGCGAGACGGTGCGATCGTTGGCTATGTGTCGTCCGGCATGTACGGGCATACGCTGGGCGGCGCGGTTGGTCTCGGTTATGTCGGCGCGGCGGACGGCGTGAGCGACGAATTTCTGCTGTCCGGCACCTATGAGATCGAGATCGCCGGGGAGCGCGTGCCGGCGCAAGCATCGCTGGCGCCGTTATACGATCCAGAAGCGCTGCGGGTCCGTTGTTGAAGGATCCCCACTGATTTCCGAATAGACCGTTGGTTTAGGACCAAATATGCCTTCAGAGTTCACACAGATGGCCGTCGACAACCTGCGGCACGTCAATGACTTCCACTGGTCGTTCATCACGCTGATGATGATCGCTTTCTATGTGTATGTAGAAGAGGCACAGCGAAAGAACTGGAGCGGCATCCTGGCAGGTTTGGCGTTTTGGGGAGTGGACTGGTTTAACGAGATCGCGAACTCTCTCATCTATCAGTTTTTCGGGGCCCCGCTATGGGGCGTCCATCATCCTTCGTCCTTTCAGATAATGATCGGCTTGAATATCGAAATCGCCCTGATGTTCGCGATCGTGGGACTCGCGTCGACCAAACTGCTACCGGAAGACAGACACAAAAAGATACTCGGTATCCCGAATCGTTGGTTCATCGGCGTGGTCACGTCAATTCTGTTAGTGGCCGTCGAGCATGTTCTCAATGCTTACGACATTCTTACCTGGGACTGGTGGTTCTGGAATCGAGGATTCGCTTCGATTCTTATCGTCATCTTCGGCTATCTGACGTTCTACATGACTGCGTTTTGGGTCTACGACATGAAAGAAATGAGAAGTAAGGTGATTGCCGTCGCGTCCATATTAGGATTCGACGCCGCTTGTTTAGTCGTATTCGGCCTGGCTGGCTGGTTGTAAGCCCGGCGGGCGAGCGTCGTTTAGAGTTTCCCGAGCGCCCTCAATATTTTCTCGGGTGTGATCGGTAATTCCGTAATCCGCACCCCGATCGCGTTATAGATGGCGTTAGCGATCGCCGGCGCCGGCACGACAATACAGAGCTCCGACAGGCTTTTTGCCCCATAAGGCCCGGTCGGTTCATTCGATTCGATAAAGATGCTCTCGATTTTCGCCGGCATTTCCATGGCGGTCGGGATTTTATAGTCGAGAAAATCCCCCGAAAGGCACGCGCCCGTATCTTCGTCAAAGACGAGATTCTCCATCAACGCATAACCCATGCCCTGTTGGAATCCGCCTTCGACCTGCCCTTCGGCGGAGTTCGGATGAATGGTCTTGCCGACATCATGGGCATAGACAACCCGCAATATCTTTACTTCCCCGGTATCCGTATCGACCTCGAGTTCGATGAATTCAGCTGCGGCCGGCGACGGATTGGCGGGCGGCGCCTGACTTACGCTGCCGATAATGGTCCCTTTCTCCTCGATCGTCGTCGGCTGTGGCCCTTCTTCGGTAACCTGGACGAAGGGTGATTCGGCACGGCCGATGATCTCTTCCATCGGCACCGCTGAAACCGGTACGCCCTTGATCATGATCTTGCCATCGGCGACGATCAGATCCTCGGGACTGGTTTCCATGACGGCGCCGGCTGCCTCGAGCAACTTCTGTTTCGCGGCAAGCGCCGCAGCCTTTACGGCCAGACCGGCGGAATAGGTGGTACGGCTGGCATGGGTCGGCGCATCGAACGGAGCGGTATCGGTATCCGCATAGGTGATTTTTACCGACTCCGCGGGTAAACCGAGCTCCTCAGCGACGATTTGCGTGAGCATCGTGATCTGACCGGATCCGATGTCGACGGTGGACGATATGATATCGGCCGTCGCGTCCCGATTCAGCTTTACCGTCGCACCCGAATGCTCATAGATGTCCGGGAAACCAACGCAGCCACTGCCCCACAACGGATGGCACGCAAATCCGATGCCTCTCTTCTTGACGCCCGGCGAAGAACCCGCCGGTTTTCGGTCACTGAATCCAATGCGTTCCGCGCCGCGTTTTAGACACTCATCCAGGCGATAACTGTCGAGTTTGTTTCCCTCAAACGCGGGATGGGGATCGCCTTGCCGAAATGTATTCTTGAGCCTGAACTCGATGGGGTCCAGGCCGAGCGTTTCACAGATCTCGTCGTTTTGGGATTCCACCGCAAAACTCCCTTGAGGTCCGCCGTAGCCGCGGTAGCCGCCGCCGATAATGTTATTAGTGTAGACGGCGAAGCCCTCCCATCGTTGGTTCGGGCATTTCCAAGGAGAATAGGTACCGACAATCCCATGCACCATGATCACTTCGGCACCGTGGGTGGCATGGGCACCGGCGTCGAGCACACTCTTTATAGACCGTGCCGTGAACGTGCCGTCCTTCTTGACCCCGGTCTTCAGCCGGACCTTTATCGCGTTGCGCGCGGTCGAAATAAAATCCTCACCGCGCGTATGTTCGGCCCGCACAGGCCGTTTTGTTTTAAAGCTGAGCAATGCAGCAAGCGGTTCGATGAAGCCGATATCCAGTTTGCCGCCGAAGCCGCCGCCGATATAGCTCGGTTTCACGACATTGACCTTGCTTTCCGGAATACCGAGCACAAAGGCCAGCTTTTCTCTCAAGCCGAAACCGTGTTGCATGGACGAGTGCACGGTGACCCGCCCGTTGGTTTCGGTATCGACCACGCAAACCCGCGGCTCCATGTAACAGGTATGGACGCGCTGCGTCTGGTAGACGCCTTCGAAAATATGATCGGCGTCGGCAAAACCCGCTTCGATATCGCCCATGCTGAACAGTCCTTCCTTGGCGATATTGCCTGGGGCATGGGGATGCAGCTGCGGTGCATCGTCTTTCATCGCGTCTTCCGGGTCGAACACCGCGGGCAATTCTTCATACTCTACATCGATCAGTTCCAACGCGGCTTCGGCAATATCGCTGGTTGTCGCAGCCACCGCTGCTACCGGCTGGCCGGCCCAGCGCACGGTGTTACTCATGATCACAAAATCATGCACCACGCCAACGTGCTGAGTCGGTACGAAGTAAACGGGTGTAAATGGTCGTTGCGGTACCTCGTCCGGTGTAATGATCGCTTTTACGCCTTTCAGTTTTTCCGCTTCGGAGGTGTCGATATTGACGATCCGCGCGTGCGGAAAAGGGCTGCGCAGGAGTTTGGCATGCAGCATACCGGCCAGGCGCACGTTGACCGGGTAATGCTTGCCGCCGGTGACTTTGTCATATGCATCGGGCCGGGGAACGCTTTTACCTACGACTTTTAGTTCGGTCATGACAGTGATCTCTCGTCTATCGACTCTAATTGCTGGTGGCGGCTAGTTTGATGGCGTCGACTATTTTTTGATAACCCGTACACCGACACAGGTTTCCGGAGATTCCTTTACGGATCTCGTCCTCGTTGGGGTTCGGGTTTTCGGTCAGCAATTGTTTCGAAGCCATGATGACGCCGCACGTACAATAACCGCACTGTACGGCGCCCGCGTCGATGAACGCCTGTTGCAGCGGGTCGAGATCTCCGTTTTCGCCGAGGCCTTCGATGGTCGCGATCTTTTTGCCTTGTACCGACATCGCCATCGTCATGCAGGAATAGACCGCTTTGCCGTCGACGAGCACGGTACAGCACCCGCAACCGCCGGAATCGCACCCGCGCTTGGTGCCGATCAGTCCGATCGTTTCCCGGATCGTGCGCAGCAAACTGTCGGCGGGCCCGACCGCCACTTCGTGCAGTTCATCGTTGATCTCGAGCTCTATCATCTGTTTCATCGATGAGTTCTCCCAGGGGACTGTTCGCCTTAGATATAGACCGGCGCTTCGTGGTATGAAAACAGGCCTTAGCTCAACCGGTCGGCAGCGCGCTGCAACGTCCGTTCCAGCAATACTTTTACCATCGCAGTTCGATACTCGGCCGACGCCCGGTGATCGGCAATGGGATCGACGTCCGCTTTGGCCGCATCACCTGCTTGCGTGAATATCGCCGGCCCGAGTACAGCGCCGGTCAAAGTTTGTTCGGCCGACGGCGCTCTGACCACGGTCTCTCCGACACCGCCGCCGACGAATACGCGGGCCTCTTCACATTTGCCCGCGCCATTGGTCGCCAAACTTACGGCAACATTCACGAGGGCGAGATCGTTGGCGTTGGTTTCGAGTTTGGTAAAGGCGCTTGCCGTGTTAGCGCTCGTGGGCGCCACGCGCAGGCTCGTCACGAATTCAGCCGGATCCAACGCGTTTTCAAACAGGCCGGGAAAGAACGCTTCCAGTTCAATATCCCGACGCCCAGCCGGCCCATGTACGTTAACGATGGCGTTCAGAGCGAGGAAGCTCACCGGCAAATCGAAAAACGGGCAGGACGACGCGACGCAACCGCCCACGGTTGCCGCGTTCATCACTTGCGCGGGCGGGTACTCTACCGCGTCCCTGATCGCTCCCAGCCAGGCCTGGCTTTGAACCTCCGGCGACGCTTTGATAGCTGAAAATCGAGTCATCGCCCCGATCTCCGTACCGTCCGCGCTGTTGTTGATGTAATCCAGACCAAGGTGTTGGATATCGATCAGCGCTTCGATACCGGTGAGCAGACCGCGCGCTATCAGGCCGTGCAGGAACGTGCCGCCGGCCACGATCAGCGCGCTGTCCGAATGCTTTTCCAATAGCTCGACCACGCCTTCGGGCGCGTCCGGGCGATAAAATGCTTCTACTCCTGCTAACGACACGATTTCTTTCTCCTGTGTTCTCCAAGGCCGGCCGTCAATTGCCGCCTATCGCTTGGAATACTTCAACCATTACGCTGCCGAGCTACGGCAGAGAAAAATCAACGCCCGTCTATCATTGCACCGCGTACGGGCTTTCCCGGAGAATTAGCTGACAAGGATCCAGCTTTCTTTGCCTTTTTTCAATCGGAACAGTAAACGGGGGTGTCCTACAAAACGAGTACGCCCGGCGGGGACCTGCCGATTTCGCGTCCGATCATTGTTCCGGTCTCATGGTCCCGGCAATTCCTTGTGCCGCGCTTGACGCAGGTACATCGGGAGGGTCAGAGTACCCTCGAACCGCGCATACCTTAGCTCTGCAGGAGGTTCTTCATGAGCGAACCCGCCGAAGAGATCAGTCCCGCCCCAACGAGACCGGCGCTCGACCCGCTGTGGATGCCATTCACCCATAACCGCTATTTCAAACAACATCCGCGGCTCGTCGTCGAAGCCGAGGGTGTCCATTACACAACCGAAGACGGTCGAAAGATCATCGACGCCTTGTCCGGCCTTTGGTGCTGCAACGCGGGCCATCGCCATCCGAAGATCGTAGAAGCCGTGAAATCTCAGCTCGATACATTGGATTATGCCGTCGCTTTCCAGGCCCATCACCCGAAGGCTTTTGAACTCGCCGAGCGTCTGTGTGACGCGGCGCCGCGGCCCTTCGAGCACGCGTTTTTCACGAATTCGGGCTCGGAAGCTTGCGATACTGCCCTCAAGATTGCGCTTGCTTATCACAAGGCACGGGGCGACGGCGGGCGCTTTCGTTTCATCGGTCGCGAAAAGGGCTACCACGGCGTCGGATTCGGCGGCATGTCGGTCGGCGGAATGCCGGCGAATCGTGAGGCCTTCGCGGCCGCCATGATCCCCGGCGTCGCGCACCTACCGCATACGCATGACCTCGAACACATGGCGTTTAGCCGCGGGCAGCCCGAGTGGGGCGCGCACCTGGCGGACGAATTGTCACGTCTCGTCGCGCTGCATGCGCCTTCGACCATCGCCGCGGTCATCATCGAGCCCATGCAGGGTTCCGCGGGCGTCATTGTGCCGCCGGTCGGTTACCTCGAGCGGATCCGCGACTTGTGTACGCAACATGGGATCCTGTTGATATTCGATGAGGTGATCACCGGGTTCGGACGCATCGGTGAGATGTTTTCGCCGGATAGGCTCGGCGTCATGCCCGATTTGATCACTTTCGCCAAGGGGGTAACCAGCGGCATGGTACCGCTCGGCGGAGTGCTCGCGAGTGCGGACGTCTACGATGCATTTATGCAGGGTCCGGAACACATGATCGAATTTTTCCACGGTTACACGTATTCGGGACACCCGCTCGCTGCTGCCGCCGGCCTCGCTGCGCTCGATGTTTATCGGTCTGAAGATCTGTTCGCGCAAGCACGCAGCCTGGAGCCTGTGCTCGAAGAGGCGATACATTCGTTGCGTGGCGAGGCGAACGTTATTGACACTCGCAATTTCGGTCTCGCAGCGGCGGTTGAACTCACACCGCGGGAGGGTGAGCCGACGACACGCGCGATGGACGTGTTTCATTGGTGCTACGACCACGGCGTGATGGTGCGTTACGGTGGCGAGGTGATCGCGATCGGGCCGCCGCTGACGATTTCCGCAGCACAGATTGGGACTATCGTCGATACGATCCGTGAGGCGATCCGTAAAACGGGGTAGACCGCGCCTTTCGCTATGAGAATACCGCCCGTATGAGCCAATCGAAGCGTGGATCGGAGCGCCGCCGCGGTACCGGCGATGCCGCGGCGAATACCCCGGAACCGGGCGGCCGGGCCGATCGCCGTAGCAACCACGATCGGCGCCGCAACGGTTACATATCGAATCTGGACCTCTGTCGGGGGATCCCTTACGACCAGGTCGAGAGCATCCTGGAGCGCTGCCCGGCCGACGCCCTGGCGCCGGGCGAAGTCCTACTCGAACCCGGGCAGGCAAACCACCATCTGTATCTACTCTTGAACGGCCGGCTCGAGGTTCGGCTCAAATCGTCCGACTCGCCGGTCGCAGATGTGATCGAGGCCGGCGAGTGTATCGGAGAGATGTCGATCATTGATGGTCAACCGGCATCGGCCTATGTGGTGGCCACCGAGCAAAGTACGGTGATCGCGGTTCACGAAGACGTCTTCTGGTCGAAAATCGCCACCAGCCCTAAGGCGGTGCGCAATCTGTCGCGGATTCTCGCGCAGCGCATGCGTAAACGTAACGATGTCACCTTGCGCGCCCTGGAGCAGGAGATGCGACTGGAACTCCTCCAAAAAGAGCTGCTGGCCGCCTACGAGATTCAGATCGGCATGCTCCCGCAGGGGCCGATTCTATTTCCCGAATCGCCGGGCATCGACGTTCACGCGCGGATGGACGTCGTCAAATCGGTCGGCGGTGATTTCTACGATGCGTTTTCACTCGACGAGCACCATGTGTGCGTCGCGATTGGAGACGTATCCGGCAAAGGTATGCCGGCCGCTCTGTTTATGGTGCGGACCATGACCTTGTTACGCGCGGAGATGGTCAAATCGAAAGGCCTCGCCGAATGCATGGACCGCTTCAACAGAGCGTTGTGCGACACCAATATCTCACACATGTTCGTTAGCTTAGTCGTCATGCGCATTAACGTTTTCGATGGCACCGTGGACTATGTCAACGCCGGACACTCGCCGATGCTCGTATCGACGCCCGGTGAGCCGCCGCTGGCCGTCGATGACTCGAGGGGTTTGATCGCAGGCGTGCTTGAGGATAACGCTTATGAGTCTGACGTTGTCCGGCTGCAGGCCGGTGGTCGATTGGTGATATATACCGACGGCGTCACCGAGGCCCGTAACCATACGCGGCATTTCTACGGCCAGCGGCGGTTGATGGATTTTTTGGCCAATCTCGACCCGCCCGATTCGTCCCGTCTGGTCGATGCGATCTTTGAAGACGTTCGCGCCTTCGCGGGGGATACGCCGCAGTCCGACGACATCACGATTGTCGCTGTTGGTTATCGGGGCGCCGGCTAGTTGCCGCGACGCTTAGGCGCTTCGCTTACCGCGGTTCGTCGACGTAGTCAGGCGCCGTTTACCGCGCCCGTGTTTCGCAACTTTTCGATGCGGTCGTCGTCGTAGCCGAGGGCGCGTAGTATGGCATCGCTGTGCTCGCCCAGTTCGGGCGGCGGTTGCGGCGATCGTTTGGGAAAATCGCGGATTTCGAAGGGGCTGTTGACGACTTGGGTGCCGGGGCGTCCTTCGACGTCGACGAATACGCCGTTACTGCGCATCTGTTCGTCGTCGGCAACTTCTTCGGTGGTTGCGATAGTGCCGAATGTGATCGCATGCTCATCCAGAATCGCGCGCCACTCTTCGCAGGTGCGCTGCAAAAACCACTCGGACAGTAAGGTCGCCAGCTCGGACGCGTTCGCGCGCCGCGCCGCCAGCTCTTCGAATCGCGGATCCGTGGCCAGTTCCGGCCGTCCGATCGCGACGCAGAATTGTGTGAACTCGGTGGCTTCTTTGATCAGCGCCAGATAGAACGAGCGCCCATCGGACCCGCGGTAATGATTCACCATGGCATTCGGGGTATCGAGTTGGGTTGGCGGGACGAAGGAACTGCCGCCGCAGAGCGCCGCCTGTACGAGAATGCTGTTGGCCCAGGCGCCGTTGGCGATCAGCGAAGTCGAAATTTTCGTACCTTTGCCGGTGCGTTCTCGGGCGTACAGCGCGAGCCCGATTCCGGCAGCGACGGAAATCGCGCTTGGGTGGTCGCCCATCGCCGCGGTCGCCAGCGCCAGCTCTCCGCCGGCCGGCCGCACTGCGTCCATCAAACCGGAGCGCGCCCACCACGCCGTTGCGTCGTAGCCCGGTTTTTCGGCCTCCTCGCCAACCTCGCCGTAACCCGTCGCATGCGCGTAAATCAGTCGCTGATTCTCCGCCGAAAGTTCCTCGTAGGTGAGCCTGAGTTCGTCGAGGACGGAGGGATGGTAATTCGTGATGAAAACATCCGCCGAACGTACGAGGTCGAGCAGCACATCGCGCCCGGCGTCCTGTTTGAGGTCGAGGACCATGCTCTTCTTGTTACGGCTGTCGAGCAGCCAGCAATAGTTCTCGTCACACTCGGGAAGCGGGCGCAGTTGCGTGAGCATTCGGTAGGGGTCCCCGATCCCGGGTGGCTCCACGTGGATGACCTCGGCGCCAAAATCGGACAGTACCGTTCCGGCGGCGGGGCCGAATACGAACGTCGCCACCTCGACCACGCGGATACCCTCGAGCAGACTGGGCATGAGGACTTTCCTTTTCGATGTTGATGGAGTCACCCATGGTCGGGCAGGACCGAACAAGTTTCAAGGGGCCGGGAAACGACCGTGCGTCGACCTTCTGCCACTGCGCTAGACTACATCGCCTCGCGACGCTCACGATGTCTTTGCCGACCCCGCTCTCCACGCTCGTCGATCAGTTCGGCGAGTTCCAGGCGCTGCTCCGGAGTTAGCAAAGCGCTGATTTCTGCTAATGTCTTGGCCGTCGCCAGAAACATTTGTTCGGCGTTTCGAGCTTGCGCCATCGCTAGCTCTTCGATCTGTTTCGGGTCGTAATCGGGGCTCGTCAGAATGTTTTGCAGGGCTTTTTTTCCGTCCATCATGTCAAACATGAATTCGCGCATCACCGGACGGTGCTTGTCCATAACCTCGCCGATGGCGGTGCGCTGCTCGCGGCTGATATCGAGACGGTGCAGCAGCTTGAAAAGCCGGTGCGGACTAAAGTCCCTCGAGGTGTGTCTGAGTCCTTCACCGTCGCCGCCAGGCGGTTCGGCGCTCACGGAATAGGCTGAAAAGACACCGAAGCATAGAATAAGTGCTAACGTTAAGCGGATGTGGTGATGTGGTTTTCGCTGGGTCATTACGGTTTTCCTGAAAACTTTTTCAATCACGAACGGTGATGAGAAACACTTTAGTCTAGGATAACGAAATAGTGCGTTACCTACTCGTAAACGGCTGTCGATATACTGTAAATGTGTGTAATCAGTCGGGACACGCACGGCGAATATGACACACTTAGGGAACGTCTGAATAAGGCATCGATTTGAGAGCTGCGGTCGCGATTCATG
>CAZFZX010000131.1:0-13484 GCA_964523765.1 uncultured Enterobacteriaceae bacterium | reverse complement strand
TTACCGGATTAAAGGGGCTTTGCCTTTCTTATTCGTGCAATATTCAGGCTAAATAGCTGTTCCATATTGTCGATCAGTTTCGGAATAAGGGCCGGCGGCCGTGCATCGTCACCGTCATACCGGCCCCGGATCGAGTCCAGGGTGACGGACCCGGTATCCAGTCGATAAAGCCCGCCGCAGGCGGACATTGTTTAACTGGACCCCGGGGCGAGGATTGCTCCTGCAATCCTTTCGCATTTCCTACGTCCCTGTAGGTCACAAGCCCGGGGTGACGGGCGTGCGTATTTAGTTTTCCTGCCGTGTAAAACTGGATCTTGCCATCGTCTTTCGCCGCACGTTACGGTCGCCCACTTCCTGTTGCCGGCCTCAAGAATGTCGAAGCGCTTCCAAATCGCGGTGAAGCAAGGTGGGGTCGTCGAGGTTGTGTTCCACCAACCGTCGAAGATGAGTGATGCTGTCGACATCGATCGACTTGCACTGAATTCCGATTCGGTTTTCGTTCTTGTGAGCGATGACGCCGACCATGATGATCTCCATTTCCTCGGGTTCGCCCAGGCTTAATGTCAGTTTGCAGGAAGCGCCCGCGCCCGGGCTGGCGCCGGTGCAATTCCAGATCAACGCACCGCGAAGCGAAATATCGAGAAGCTCGCAAACATGCCGGTATTCGTCTACTTCGAATTCGACGAGACAGTCGAACCGGATCCGTTGGAAATGTCGTCTCTGTTTCGTAACCATATTGACTTGCTCCGAATATTGCCCGTGGAAATGTATCGAAAGATGCTTCTCATTCATAGGCACACCGGCGGGCTGCCTTGTTTGGGAAGCAGGGGAACAATTGTCAATTAGACGCGAAACTTGGGAACCCAACCGCTTCAAAACTTTTTTAGGACTCAACCGAATCCTGAGAATTCTTTCTAGCGGTCGCCGCGAGTGCTTGCGCGAGATCCTTCAGCCGTTCGTATTGCTCGAGCTGATTCAATCGTGCGCGCGGTAGTTCTCCGAAACCACGGGCCGCCCCCCATATCGAACAAGCCATTGCCGCTATGGTATCTACGTCGCCGCGCAACCCGATCACGAAACCGAGAAGTTCCTCGAATGTCCGGCTTCGAAATGCGAGCGCCAGGTACACCGCGGTCACGCACGATTCGACTGCGGCGATCCCGTTGCCAAGCTTCGACGCGACTTCCCGCGGGTCGACGCTACTTTCGGTCTCGAGCCAGTTCCTCGCCTGGTGCAGCTTTTGCAGGAATTCCGGAGACGTGACGGCGCCGCACAAGCGCGCAATGATGTCCTCGGAACTCCTGTCTTTGTATGCCAGCGCCGCCGCCAAGGCAATCAGCACCGCTCCTTCGCGGCCCCGGGGGTGCGCGTGGGTGACGGCTGCGGTCGCTGCGGCCGCCGCGATGAGTTCGTCTTCGGGGGCGGCCGCGAAGAAAAGACCCACCGCCGGGGTACGCATGGCGCCGCCGTTGCCATAAGAGCCATCCCGATAAACCGACCGCGCCGCCGACTCCCAGTAATCGCCGCGGCGAATACGCTTGAGAACCCGCGCGGCACCGGGACCGTACCCCCGCGACCATCTGTATGACTTGGCGAACCGAAGCGCCAAATCATCCTGATTGACGTAACCGTAAGCCAACAAGGACTCCATCACATCAATCGTCATTTGGGTATCGTCCGTCCAACGACGCCTGCCACTTTGCCAGCCAATCGCACGCCATAGGGCGCGCTCTAGAAACCCACCTTCGTATGGCGCGCCAAACGCGTCGCCGAGGGCCAGGCCGATCACGGCACCGGAGAAACGATCGGCTTTTTGCTCACACATGCACTATCGCCCCGGACACTCCCAAAAAGGTGACGGAGGAACCAAAACTTCGTCGATTCCCCCTGCCGCACGGGATACTGAGGGAACCTCTGATTTATTCGTGGAATGCCGCCTTGGGTTCAAAATCCGACTGTCCCAGAATTGGTCAGAGGTTCCGTAGGTAGCGAATTTACTATTTTTCACACACACCCGACCAATTGCTGCCCCCCCGCGCGGAATGCGGTCGCAAACATTGCTATTGTGAACGATTCTGACACGTCTGATGGGATTGGGTGGTTGCGAGGCGAAGAGATGAATGCAAACGGGGAAACAACCGAGGTTCCGTTGAACCAGGTAGGCGTTCCCAGATCCGGGAAGCGCATTTCGGATCAATTATCTAGACGACCCTGACACGGGTCTCCGAGGTCACGCCCCGCCTGCGATGTTCATAGAACGGGCGGCTTGATATCATCGCCTTTCCCACCGTGGGCCGCTTACCGTACCGGGAGCGAGTGAGCCGTCACGTACCGTTTAGCAGGAGAGGCGCCGCATGAACTTCGTCAATTCATCCCGCCGTGCCGCGTTGGGCAAGCTGGCTTCGGCGACCGTAATCGGCGCACTCGGGGCATTGCGGTCCCGGTCGCCGTTTGCCGCGGAACCGGACGGCCGCACCGCCGGGGCAAACCCTGAGTTGCCCGGCAACGTCATTCGCCGGCAAGACAGCGATTACGAACTCTGGCGGCAATCGATGGTCTGGCACTCGTGGAAGCCGACGCGCTTTCCCGAGATGATCGTCCAGGCCCGGACCGAAGACGACGTCCGCGGGGCAGTCGAATATGCCGCGCACAACGGTCTGAAGATTGCGGTACGCAGCGGCGGTCATAATCCGCTGGGTCCGTCGCTGCGCGACGGCGGGATATGCCTCGATCTGTCAGCTCTGACTGACATTCGGATCGACGCCTCGAAACGGATCGCCTCCATTCAGACCGGTGCACGCAGCATGCAGCTGATCAACGCGCTCGCACCTCACGGACTGTGTTTTCCGACGCCGCACTGCGCATCGGTCGGTATGGGCGGCTTCCTGCTCGGTGGGGGGCTCGGTTGGAACCACCCCTACCGCGGCGGCGTCGCGACCTTCAACATCGAGGCCGCCGAGCTGATCACCGCGGATGGCAAGCGCGTCTTGGCGAGTGCTGACGAGAATCCGGATCTCCTATGGGCCGTCCGCGGCGGCGGCCCCGGACTCTTTGCCGTGGTGTCACGCATGCACCTCAAGGTCTACGCCGCACCGAAAACGATCTTGGTGAGTTCCTACATTCTACCGCTGGAGCGTCTAGACACACTGACGGCGGAACTGGACCGGATCAGTCCACAAGCGGATCCCAAGCTCGAGATCCTGGCGGTTCTGATGCACGACCCGACAGCACCGCCCAACGCGCCGCCCGAACAGTCCAAAATGTGCTTCCTCTCGGCGTTTGCGTTCGCCGACACGGCCGACGAAGCGCGCTTGATGCTGGCTCCGTTCGAAGGATCCGCGATCGCCGAACGGGCCGTGTCCAAAGAAGAGAACCAGCCCTTCGACTTTGCGAGGCTTTATCCCACATTCTTCGGCACCGATAAACCGGGGGGCTATCTTGGTCGCTACGCCTGCGACAGTGCTTTCACCGATCAACCCGGCGAGATCCTGCATGCGCTGGCCGCGCATTTCCGCCGCGCGCCGTCGCCGATCTGCCACGTTATCGCAAGCTATGGACTGAATTTGACGGCGCGCGAAGACGCGTGCTTCTCCGCCACCACCAAGCACTATGTCGGGTGTTTCGCGATCTGGGACGAGGCCAAGGACGACGAGCGCGGTTTCGAATGGTTGAAAGGGGCGATGCCGCTGATGGACCCGTTCGCCAAGGGCCATTACGTCAACGAAGTCGAAGTTCGGCTGCGCCCGGACCGGATCCGCCATTGCTATTCCGACGCGGCCTGGACGCGGCTGCAGGCGTTGCGGCAAAAATATGACCCGCGCGGCGTGTTCCACACCTACCTCGGCCAGACCTAAGCACCGGCGGCCGCCGGTCCGCCAAGGCCGTCTACAGTCGCGGTAAAACCTGCTCGCCGAGCAACGCTATCGTCCGCAGCGTTTGCGAATGAGACGGCTCGCCGGCGAAGCGCATGCGCAAAATGAGGTAGTCCGGTTCGAGTTCTTCCTGTATGTATTTGAGTTGGTCGAGACAGTCTTCGGGCGACCCGAACAAGACGCGCTCTTTCGCAAGATGCTCGACGGTCAAGTCTTCCGCCCTGGTGACGTCTTTGAGATATTCATCCTCCGAATGTACACCGAACTCGTAATATTGCCGGTGAGCAGCGACGATCGGCCCGCTTTGTTCCAGAGCCTCCTCGCGACTGCCGGCGATCACGGCGTCGCGCATCAGAATGACATAAGGGCTCTTACCGTAGCTCGCCGCGGCCTGTCGGTACTGCGCCGTGTACTCCCTGACCACCGGTAGCGATTGCAGCGGATCCGACAACCAGCCGTCGGCTAGCCGCGCTGCCCGGTCGATACCCGGGGGACTCCACGAACCAATCCAAATCGGCGGACCCGGTTCGCGGAGGGGCTTAGGCGTAATCAGCACGTCGTCGAACTGAAAATACTTTCCGTCGAACGAAAAACGTTCGCCTTTCCAACATTGCCGCAGGATCGCGATCCCCTCTTCGGTGCGCCCGACCCGCTGCTTAATGTTGACGCCAAACGCGTCGAAATCTTGCTGTTGGTACCCGATACCGACACTCAAAACGAGCCGGCCTTTCGTAGCCTGATCGATAATCGCGCTGTCTTCGGCCACGTGGATGGGATGGACCAACGGCAGTACGGTCGCGCACGTACCCACGTCGATACGGTCTGTCTTCATACCGATCAGGCCCGCAACGATCAGTGCGTTGGGGAGAAAGCCGTCATCCTGTTGGTGATGCTCCGGGACGAAACAGCCGTCGAAGCCGGCGGCCTCGATAGCTTGGGCCTCGCTGACGATTTGGTCCCAGACTCCCGCAATATTGTCACCGCCGTCTGGCGCCTGGGTACAGGGCATATAGCCTATCTTCATAACTCACCTAAATTGTCGCGAACGCCCGAAGCGGAACACCGTTGACGGTTACAAAAAAACGCTTCTTAGGCCGGTTACCGAAGCTCCCTATATTCCCCAGCTTGCGTTACGAGTGTAGCCGCCATCCACCAGAATCGTGGCGCCATTCACGTAGCTGGCCTTCTCGGAGCAGAGGAACAACATTACGTTGGCCATATCGTCGGGGGTGGCGACCCGCCCCACCGGGATCCATTGGTCGGCCATATAGTCGAACATTTTTTCCAGCTCTTCCTTCGGCATGGCACCTTCGGCCATGGCCGTCGGGGTCCACCCCGGCAAGATAGTATTCGATCGGATGCCATGGTAATCCTTAACCAGGTGCCAAGTAAATTTCTCCAAAGCCGATTTAGCGGTGGAGTAGAGGGAGTGATTCGGCAGTTCCTGTTGCACGACGGTAGAGGTCACGTTGACAATCGAGGCGTTGGGAGATTTTCTTAGCAGGGGGATAAAATGCTTGGCCATGAACATCGGACCTTTGAGATTGACGTGATAAATAAAATCAAAATCTACATCCGTAATTTCTTCCAGCGGTAGACCAAACTTAATGACACCGGCCACGTTCAGAAGGCCGTCGATTCGTCCGTAGGCATCTTCGACAAATTCGGCGAGCTCTATGATTTGCGCTTCTTTGCTTACGTCCACGAGCTTCGCGACAAATCGATCGCCGAGTTCTGCATCTGCCGCCGTTAGCGTATCGCGATTAAAATCGACGCCGATGACGATGGCTCCGTTTTCAATGAATTGTCGGGCCGTGGCCAAGCCCATGCCCGAGGCCGCGCCGGTCACAACCGCAATGTAATCTTCAAACACGTCTTCTCCTGTTACTTTCGTCTTCGCTTCAAATTGATTATAGAATGACCCGAACGCATTTGTTCTCTCAGGTAGGAAAAATCCATGCGGACCGTATTGTTTGTCTTAATCATGGGTTGCGCGCCGCCGGCAGCCGCGGAGCCGGCGACCGATCTGCACATACCCTTGATTCGTCTTCATACGGGTGAAGACGGCCTCACGCATTTCGCAGACGACGCGATAGCGCTGGAAACGAAGGATTTCTCACCGCCGATGCCGCCCTTTGCGATGTCGACGAGGTTTCCCGTTACCGATATTGCTTTTGCGACCTTCCCGCCCGGTTGGTTCGGCGATTGGCACCCGGCGCCGAAGCGACAGTATGTATTGATACTGAAAGGCCGGCTTGAGATCGAAACCGGCGACGGCGACACCCGTCAATTCGGTGCCGGCTCCGCCTTCCTGGTCGAAGATATCGACGGACAGGGTCACCGTACGCGGGTGGTGAGCGACGCCCCTGCCGTTATTGCGATGGTCCCCAACCCGCGCTGAGGCCCATTCGACGCGCAGCCCGGGCAGCCGTTGGTGCCAATGCGCGCGAGGTCTGATAGGCTCCTAGATAATTGATCCGAAATATCGATCAGTTTCGGATCGATGACCGACAATGATGCGCCGTCACCGTCATACCGGCCCCGGATCGAGTCCGGGGTGACGGACCCGGTATCCAGTAGAAAAAACTCGCCGCAGGCGGACATTGTTTGACTGGACCCCGGATCAAATCCGGGGTGACGACCGCTAGTGCAACTGCAAAAGTGAAGCATTTTTCGAAACACCTATTTAAGGAACCGCCGCACGGCAATAAGAGGTAAGTCCATAATGGCAGCGCTAACCGGTTTACGCATTCTTGACCTGACCCAGTGGGAGGCCGGGACATCGTGTACCCAGGCGTTGGCATGGCTCGGTGCCGACGTCGTCAAGGTAGAACCGCCAGAGACCGGCGACCCGGGGCGCACGATCACACGCGGCTATTGGGAAGATTCCGAGTACTTCCTCAACTGGAACAGCAACAAACGCAGCGTGGTCATCAATCTGCGGGATAGGAAGGGTCGCGACTTGTTGCTCTCGATGGTGCCTAAATTCGACGTATTCATCGAGAACTTCGGCCCCGGCGTGGTCGAGAAACTCGATATTGGCTACGAGGCTGTCAAAAAGATCCACCCGGAAATCATTTACGCCCAGATCAAGGGCTTCGGCCTGTCGGGTCCGTATTCGGGCTACAAATGCTTCGACATGGTCGCCCAGGCAGCCGCGGGCGCGCTCTCGATCACCGGCGAACCCGGCGGTCCGCCGACTCGTCCCGGTCCCACGATCGGCGACGCCGGATCCGGGGTGCAGATGGCGCTTGCCATCGCGGCGGCTTACGCCCAAAAGCTTCGTGACGGTAACGGGCAGCACATCGAACTCTCGATGCAGGAATCGGTGACCTACTTCATGCGTACGATGATCGCGCTCGGCGCGAAAAGTGGTACCGCCGTGGCGCCGCGGATCGGCAATGAGTTTGATCCGACCATCAACCTTTTTGCCTGCAAGCCATTCGGACCCAACGACTATGTCTACCTCATGAGCGTAACCGAGCCGCACTGGGCGCTGTTTTGCAAGACGATCGGGCAGGCGGAACTCATCGACGACCCACGATTCGTCGATCTGCCCGCGCGGCAGCAGCACAGCGAAGACTTAAAGGAAATCATCGGTGCGTGGATGGCTGCCCGGACCAAACACGAAGCGATGCAGGAGTTGTGTGACGCGGGGATCCCGGCCAGCGCCGTATTCGATACGAGAGATCTATTCTCCGATCCTCACTTGAACGACCGCGGCTTCATTCATCAGTTTCCCGACGACGACTCCCAAAAGGAGCTCTCGCTTCTGGGGTGGCCGGCGCGCATGTCGGCGAGCGAAGTACCGATAGAATTGGCGCCCGGCCTTGGCGACCATACCAGGGAAGTCTTGCAAAAGGAGCTAGGCTTGTCGGCAGATATGATCGAGCAGCTTATTTCCGACGGTGTAATCGAATGAGAAACCCCGACCAACTGCTTGAAAGGACCGCTAGAAAAGTTGGTCGGAGTCAGTTTCGGAATGGATTTAGCCTCAGGGAGAGTAGAAGTCGAAGCAACACGAATCATTAGGGGATTGTTAACTTAGGGTCGTAAGCCAACAATTCCACTATCACGTTGGGTTACGCCCTTCCGGCTAACCCAACCTACAATGTTCACTAAATATGAAAGGCTCGGTAATTAGAACTCCGGCGCCAAAACAAGCTTCAAGCCATCGAGTTCATCAGTATATTCGACCTGACAGCCAAGCCTCGAGTTTTCCCGGAAATAGCCGGTGTCTTCCACCAATACCTGTTCCGCTTCCCGGCGCGGAGGTAACGTTTGTTCCCACTCCGGATCGATGTAGACATGACATCTCGAACACACGCATTGCCCACCGCAGATGGCTTCGATCGGCAGGTCTGCGTCGCGCAAGATCTCCATCAGACTCAACCCCGGCTCCGCTTCAAGCTCGTGCGCGTCACCGTCTCGGTCGACTGCCGTTATCCTACCCATCATATGCAATCCTCTCGCGTGCGAATAACCAATCTAAGAACATGATCCGCGGGCCCGGTTCGACCGATCGCGCTCACGGAAACCGAGCCGATTCCGACCCGATAGGATCGGTGTTAGACGGATCCAACAAGACGTTATCGATCCGGGTCTAGGTGCGAACGTACGGAAAGCCGATCGCCTGCTCGTTGATCCCGACCCGCGGCGGCGCTATCCAGGGCGCGAATTTTCCGGGCTCGGTGACCTGCGTCATGATCGAACTCACGTACTCCCGATCGGCGGCGGTCGGCAACCATTCGTCGCGGCGTTTTTCCCAGTCGGACTGGTCGACGACATTTCCTTCGGGCGTCACGCTGAAGTTCGAAAACTCACCGATTCGCCGGTTAAACGCGCAGTGCGGTAACTTGAAGGAAAAATCGACGCCGCTGTTTGCGATGATTTTGTTCCACCGGTCGACACCGCGTTGGCAATCGGAGATGTAATCGTCTCGAAGCCGTTCGTTGACCACGCTCAAAGCCGGGACTTCGACGTTAACAATGCGACCGTTCTGGATCCGTACTACGGTGTATGATTCGTCCTGCAAGCGGTGGTCGTCTTTCAACCGCGACTCCCGGTAGCGCCCCTTGAGACCGCTCGTAAAATAATTTGCCGCGTTGGTCGATTGCTCGGCCCCGAACAGATCTTCGGACACGCTAAAATGAAAGTTAATGTACTTCTGTATCGTGACGAGATCGATACCGCGAAATTTCCTTACATCGTCGGTGCCGTTGTCGCACATGATGTCACAAGCACGCTGGACGACCCTTGCGACGCCTGTCTCTCCGACGTACATGTGGTGCGCTTCCTCGGTGAGCATGAATTGACAGGAACGGGCCAGCGGATCGAAAGCGCTCTCGGCGAGTGATGCGAGCTGGTACTTACCGTCGCGGTCGGTGAAAAACGTGAACATGAAGAACGCGAGCCAATCGGGAGTTCTTTCATTGAAAGCGCCGAGAATACGGGGTTTGTCCTCATCTCCCGATTTACGGATCAATAACTGCTCGGCTTCTTCGCGGCCGTCGCGACCAAAGTACGCCATGAGCAGATAGACCATCGCCCAGAGATGCCGGCCCTCCTCCACGTTGACCTGGAAGAGGTTACGCATGTCGATCAGGGACGGGGCCGTCGCTGCCAGTAGACGCTGCTGTTCGACGGACGCCGGCTCGGTGTCACCCTGGGTCACGATCAAGCGGCGAAGCGGCGCACGGTATTCGCCGGGGACGTCCGGCCAGACCGGCTCGCCCCGATGCTCGCCGAAAGAAATCGATTTCTCTGCGCTTGATTCGGCGAGAAAGATCCCCCACCGGTAATCGGGCATTTTGACGTAATCGAAATGCGCCCAGCCTTTCCTGTCGACGCTGGTCGCGGTCCGCAGATAGATGTCGTTGTCCTGGAAGTATTCCGGCCCCCGTACACGCCACCACTCCATGAATTTCGGATGCCACGACTCGAGCGCGCGTTGCAACCGCCGGTCCGAATCGAGACCGATGTTGTTCGGGATCAGGTCTTGGTAATTTGCATTCGCTGCCATATCGTCACTTCTTTCGGCGTTCAAACACGCTGTTTGTCGTAGTCAGGGCGCATCCCGCTCCCGTAGCGCACCAGGGCCCCCCGGGGGCCCACCGCATTGGGCCGCTGAAAGATCCAGTTCTGCCACGCGCTCAGACGCGAGAAAATCTTGGACTCAAGGGTCTCCGGGCCACCGAAGCGAAGGTTGGCTTCCATCCCGGTCATCGCGTCCGGGGAAAAGCTGGCGCGCGATTCAAGCGCGATTCGAATTTCGTCGTCCCAATCGATGTCGTCAGGGATGAACGTCACCAACCCGGCGGCGTCCGCTGCCTGCGCGTCGAGCCCTTCGCCGACCAGGCTATGGAGCGCTTCGATTTGCGTGTGATCGTCGAGGAAGCGGCTGCTTATCCGCGTGAGTCCATTCACCATCGGATAGGGGCCAAAGTTCATTTCCGTCAGGCGAATTGCCGCCGGCGGATTCGGTTCGCCTGCATATTCGCCGTCGAGCATGAAGATCTGATCGCAGGCCAGGGCGGTTTCCAAGAGCGTACCGCTGAAGCAACTACCCGGTTCGATAGCGGCGATCAACGTACGCGAACTGACGTCGAAGCGTTTGAGCACCCGCTTCCAATACAAGGTGATCTCGCGAATGAACCAGTCGTCCGCGAATTCGGCGAGAACGGCATCCGTCTTTTCGACGTAGTCGCTGTCTCCGGAACTTTTCATGAGCCAAGTACCGATTTCGTCCTCGTTCGCGCGTAGGTGCAGGATTGCGTCGTCGAGTTCGCGCGCGACAGCCAGGGCCCAGAAATCCGCGCCCAAGCTCTTGATGGCCGCCAAATCGGCAGGCGGCGACGCCGGCGGCGCCGATATAGTGATCGTGGCGGTCCGCAGGCCTCGATCGATCGCAATGTCGACGAATTGGTAATGGACCGCGTCGGTGTCGAAAACGCGTCGCAGGGGCGTCAGGCGGACTCCCGGTTCGGCACGCGGACGATCCGATCGGTCGGCGGCCGCTTGGGCTCGGTCGGACTGCGCGTCCGCGAACTTAGAAACCGGCACCACTTCGTCGACGAGCTTCCATTGAACGGCGCGCTCCCCTCCGATCCCTTCCTCGAGCGTACTGAAGAAGTCGGCCCGATCACGGCGCACGAACCGCTTGTCGACCAAACGCGTGAGACCGCCGGTACCAGGCAGGACGCCGAGCAGGGGGACTTCGGGGAGCGCGACGGTGGTGGAACCGTCGTCCACCATCATGATGTGGTCGCAAGCCAACGCGAGCTCGTAGCCGCCGCCGGCGCACGGACCGTTGATCGCACACAGGTAACTCTGCCCCGAATACTCGGTCGCGTCCTCGATCGAATTGCGTGTCTCATTGGTGAACTTGCAGAAATTCACTTTATGCGCATGCGTCGACTGCCCCAGCATCTTAATATTCGCGCCGGCGCAGAAGACACGGTCTTTAGCCGAGGTGATGATCACCGCGCCAACCTCGGGATGTTCGAAACGCATGCGCTGCAGCGCGTCGTAGAGTTCGATGTCCACTCCGAGGTCGTAGGAATTCAGCTTCAGCTCGTAACCCGGAAAGAGCGGCCCCGATGCTTCCACATCCATCGCGATAACCGCGACGTTGGTATCGAAGCTGACACGCCAGTGGCGGTATCGATCGGGCTCGGTCTGAAAATTAATTGGCGCAGAAGGCGCGGGCGGTGTCGTCGATTCCATAGTAGTGGCCATCGTTAGGCAACCTTTTTGTCGAGAACGATCTCGGCTACACGTGGCAACTCGAGGATCTCGTCGAGGGTTTCTTGGAGGCTGCGGCCGGAGGTATCGACGGCGTAATCGCTGCGTCCGTACAGGCTCTCACGCTCGCCTAGAATTCGCTTCAGATCCTCCATCGCCCGCGGACTGCCGGCCATCGGCCGGCTGTCTCCTTGCGCAATCACCCGCGCCATATGATCTTCGGGGATCGCGCGGAGCCAAATTGTGATGCAGGTGTCGAGCAGGCGTTCATAGCTCATCGGCTCCGAAACCAGGCTGCCGCCAACCGCAAGGACCGCCCGGTCGCGGCGCGAAACCGCTTCCTCCAGACACTGGCGCTCCAACCGCCGGTAGGTTGGCTGGCCACCGAGTGAAAAGATCTCGTTGACCTCCATGCCGGCCCGCTCTTCAATCGTTCCGACCAGTTCAATGAACGGTACCGTCAGGGTCGCTGCGAGGGCCTTCCCGATAGTACTTTTGCCGGCACCGCGGAGCCCGATCAGCGCGATCAGTCGACGACCTTCGCGGCCGCCGCGGTTGCGCGCCGAAAGTTCTTTGTGGAGACGCACCAGCTCCTCCGGATCCGCTTGGCGCACGTACTCGAGTAAGAAGGCGTGCGAGGGCGAATCGACCGCCCGATCGCAGACGAGATCCTCGACGGGAACGCTCATGGCATCGGCTATCCGCCGCAGCCGCAATATCGAGATATTTCCTTTACCGCTTTCGAGTTCGGCGAGATAACGCTCAGAGACACCAGAACTTTGCGCCAGGATCCGGCGCGACATACCGCGCCGGGCACGGAGACGTTTGACGCCGTTACCGACCGTCGCCAAATACGTCTTATCTTCGGATGAAAACCGGCGAATCTCCTGAGAGACCATAACTGCACTATAAGACATCTAATATACTATTTATGCATTATAATGCGCATCCACGCTAATGCAAGGCCAAGAAACCGACCTGTTTACTCCTATCGGCGACCGCACCCTGTTTGGGCCGGCCGACGGGAACGACTTGACACCGAGGCGGATGAGGCACCCATTCGAGGGACACTGCTCAATTAACCACTTAACGGCAAGGAACAACTGGCCGTTTGGGGCTTACTCTTTTATTGACTCCGACCCCATTTATTGCTGCTTATTAGGTGGTCGCCATTTAAAGAACGGAAAGAAGGAATTGTCGAGATCGTTGAGTCGTTGAACAACGCCGTTCGTTGGAGTTTGGTATTGTGTCCCCGGAATTTTCGCCCGGAATTCTTGTCCCCGGAATTTCGATTTCAACAGTTGGACTTTCTTGTCAGTTAACTCTACCGTGCGCTTGGAACTCTAAGAATTAACTTCCGATGACGCATTAATGCAACAAAGCTTTGATGCTGGGGGCTATGGATGAGAATACTTCAGATTTCGCTCGTTCTGAGCATCACTTTTTTGACCGGGTCGGTCTATGCTGGAACTATCAATTTCAGCGGACAGCTAGATTTGATCGAGCTAGATAGTGGTTCTGGTGTGTATTCTGGCGTTCCTATCGGTACGGTGTTTTTCGGCAGCATTGATGATCAAACTGCAAACGGTTCAATTTCTGACGGAATAACGCTTACGCCCTTCGGATGTTGTATCGCTGCTGGTGGATTAAGTATTTTGAACGATACCTTGTTAACTGCAGATGATGCGGTATTTCTAAATTCTCTAGCAGGTTCCATGATATTCAGTGCAGGTGATTTAGTGGATGGTGTTGATATCGAAGGGGATGCAACCACATCGGGTGGCGGTCGAATTGAAATCGGACTGTCATATATCTGAGTTATAACTGAATCTGGTGTTTAAGGAAGTTGAATAAAGGCGGCGTATCTGG
>CAZFZX010000130.1:0-13490 GCA_964523765.1 uncultured Enterobacteriaceae bacterium | reverse complement strand
ACTGATTAAGAGTCAGCTGCTCTACCAATTGAGCTAATGGCCCGGCAAGCGCGACGGCTCCGAGCCTGAGGAGGCAACCGACAACGCCTCTGTTTCAGGTCGATACCGATGCCTTTCACTCGGAGCCTGGCGCATGACAAACGAAAAGTGGGGTGAGCGACGGGGATCGAACCCGCGACCTCAGGAGCCACAATCCTGTGCTCTACCAACTGAGCTACGCCCACCGTTGTCAGCAATAAGCTATGTCATATGTCAAATGAACCCGTCGACGGCATGCCGCTGTTCGACGCGCTCCGGTTCATAACCCATAGCTTATGGCTACCCATCGACGATATACCAATATTTGGCGCGCCTGGCAGGATTCGAACCTGCTACCCTCGGCTTAGAAGGCCGATGCTCTATCCATATGAGCTACAGGCGCTTCGAACCCTCGATTTCGACTAAGCGTCCCGACGGGCGCCCGAACACGACGAACTCCTACGACCTGGTCGGGGCAGAGGGATTCGAACCCCCGACCCCCTGCTCCCAAAGCAGGTGCGCTACCAGACTGCGCTATGCCCCGTAGAAAAACCGCAGCCAAAACCCGCTTTATGCGGGAGACGGCGATGATACGCAGGACCCATAAGAGGGTCAATTACCCGGACCCGTTGCAACATTATCCGCGCTTGGCCAGACCTCGTACCGATGCTTGCGCTCCGTCGGCCCCCGAGTCACCATAACCCGACCCAAAATACTGTGAGTCGCAAGTATGACGAGCGCCACCCGTGTGAGAATCGAGACAAGCGTGGGAGTTATCACGTTGGAACTCGAACGCGAAAAAGCCCCTGATACTGTCGAGAATTTCGTTCAATACGTCGAGGAGGGATTCTACGAGGGTACGATTTTTCACCGCGTCATCGACGGATTCATGATACAAGGAGGCGGCCTCGACGCGAATATGAATACCAAAAATACTCGCGCGGCCATCAAGAACGAAGCCGACAACGGCCTCAGTAATCTTAACGCTACCTTAGCGATGGCCCGCACGGGGGATCCTCATTCGGCGACCGCACAATTCTTCATTAACGTCGAGGACAACCATTTCTTGGACCACAAAGAACCATCGCCGGACGGTTGGGGTTATTGCGTATTCGGACGCGTCGTCGAAGGGATGGAAACCGTTAACGCGATTAAGTCCGTATCGACATCCTCACATGGCAACATGCGTGACGTTCCGACGGACGTAATCGAAATCAAAGGCGCCAGGGTCGAGCAAGAATAATCCGGGCGATTCCCGTGAGCCATATTTTCGCATCCGATTTGCATCTTGGTTCGGAGCGGCCCGAAAAAGTTTCCCTATTCGAAGATTTTCTTAAACGCGCGTCGGGAGTCGCCGACTCACTCTACATTCTAGGCGACCTTTTCGACATCTGGCTTGGCGACGACGACGACTCGGATCCTCACCCAAAAACAGTACGGGCGATGCGAGAATTTGCGGACTCCGGTGCCCGGCTATTCGTAATGAGCGGAAATAGAGATTTTCTATTGGGCGACGAATTCGAGCGGGCGTCCGGCGCGACCCTGCTCGACGATTGGCACACGCTTGATCTGTACGGTGCCCGCACCTTGCTTACCCATGGAGACTTGTTGTGCACCAAAGACATTCAGTACCAGGCGTTCAGGAAATATGTCCGGGATCCGGAAAATCAGAAACGTTTTCTAGCACAGCCCGTCGATGAACGACGAAAGATCGCGGCGGATACGCGTAACGGTACGAAAGCGTCGATGTCGGGAAAAGATGATTTCATCATGGATGTCGAACAATCGACGGTTGAACGTATCATGGGCGAATTCCAGGTTGTCCGCCTCATTCACGGACATACCCACCGTCCTGCAATCCACACCTTCCGCGACGGCGGCACGGAATTCGAGCGTGTTGTCCTGGGAGATTGGTACGAAGACGGAATGGTCGCGGTTTACGACCAGTCCGGTCTCCGTCGGATGTCCGTCGCCGACTTCGTCGCGGCGCCGAACGCCGCGACCGCGTGACCCCGCACCGCGGTATTAGAATCTGCCTAGGGAACCTCTGATTGTCAAACGAGACCGGCGGCAGCCAGGAGAGCAAGCACGACGAGCCAGACAACGAAACCGCGTTTCACAAGGCTGAACATGCTGATAATTGCGGCAATGTGCTCGTCACCACGGCCCGGATCGTCATGCTCGTGCCGCTCCAGTGCGGCGATCGATGCGTCGGCGAGTAGGGTCGCGGATCCAGACAAACCGTAATCGTGTTCGCGCAATACCCGGATGACTGGACCCAACGTTCCCGCTAGACCGAGAGCGACACCCAGCAATCTCGCCGGCAACCATATAAGAATATTGTAGAGCCGTTCTATAAGTCCGTGCTCAGCCGAAGACGAATCGAGTATGGAACGCAGCGCGCTACTCATGCGAAATAGCAAAGCGCCCACTGGGCCCAACACGGCAAACCAAAACGCCGGTGCAAACAACCTGTCGTTCGCCTGGATCGCGACCGCTCGCATGTAGGGCCCGTCGGGATCTAAGTCATTGGCGCTGACAACGCTGAGAAAATTCGCATTTTCGGGCGGTGGCAATTCCCCTTCTTCATCGAGGTAACTATCGGTGTAGGAATCAATTTCACGGGCAATGTCTCCGGGTCCGGAGCAAAATAGCAATATCGCGATCCCTGCGATCATAGATAGCAGCGTCGAATCGATGAGAACGTGCCCGAACAACAATGCTGTCAAAAAGCAAGGCACCAGCAGAGACACGACGAACGAACTGCTGCCCAACCATTTCCTCAACCCTAATTCATTCGCCACCCACCGATGCCAGAAACCGATCCATTGCCCTTTACGAAAAGGTTCGAAACTCATGTACGTAAGTTCTGCGGCGCAACAAATGAAAACAATCAGAAACGTCATTGTGGGCCCCCTTTTTCTCGCAGCCGCCGTTTATCCTGCATCATGTTCCGCATCACTTGCCAATCGAAACACGGCCCTGGATCAGTCTTGCGCCCCGGGGCTATGTCGCTGTGACCGACGATCCGCGCGCCGCTAGCCAAAGGGTAATGAACCGATACCTCGATGAGAACATCTGCCAGCATTTCGTATTGCGCCGGAGTAAACGGATGCTCATCACTGCCTTCGAGTTCGATACCGATTGAATAATCATTGCACGCGCCCCGCCCGTCAAACGATGAATCGCCGCAATGCCACGCTCGAAACTTAGTCGACACAAACTGCTTCAACAGCCCGCTTCGATCAATGAGCAGATGCGCAGACACCTCGAGGTCCTCGATGGAGCGAAAGTACGAATGCTTCAACGAATCCAGCTGATTCTTGAAAAAACACTCGATATTCCCGCCGCCGAACTCTCCCGGGGGAAGACTAATCGCATGGACGACAACCAGATCGACGACAACCCCTTCCGGACGGGCGTCAAAATTCGGGGACACAACGCGTTCGATATCGGCGAACCATCCCGACGCCGGTTCGAGGGTAACGCTGCTAAGCAAAAGTCGTTGACCTCTTACAACGGTCGCGCCAGGACAACGGAATAAAGATGCGACGACGCTTCGTAATGAGACTGCACCTCAAAACCCGCGCTACCCAGCAGATGTTCGAGTGAGCCTCGGGTGAACTTACGACTGATTTCGGTACGGATACCTTCACCCTCTTTGACAATCAACGAACGTTCGAGCAATTCAAACCAGACCTCCTGATCATCGACGCAGACCAGGTGCATCTCTATCTGATTCCCGTCCGGGTTGTAGAAAGCATAGTGCTCGAAATTCCCGCGATCGAAATTAGCACCCAGCTCTCGATTCAATACATCGAGCAAGTTCAGGTTGAACTCCGCGGTAACGCCGGCCACATCATTGTATGCGGCGTGCAGAACGTCGGGGTCTTTTACGCGGTCGGCACCGAGAAGCAACCAATCTGAACTGCTCATCAAAGTGCGTATTTCAGTCAGGAATGCGATTCCTTGTTCTTCAGTAAAGTTCCCGATCGTCCCGCCAAGAAACATCAGCAGATTTTGGCCGGATCCGATCGGTAGGTTTCCCAAACCGGCCGTGTAATCGCCCGATAATGGGGCCACCTCGAGCCATTCGTATTTCCTCGTTAACTCGTACCCGCTTTTGATCAAAACGTCATCGCATACGTCAAACGGGACGTATGTCGGATAGCATTCGAGTTCCGAGCAGGCATCGAATAAATGACAAATTTTTCGGGACATACCACTGCCGAATTCGATAATCTGCGACGGCTCAACTCGCCCGACGATGTCCTTGGCCGACTGTTTCAATAGCGCGTCTTCCGTTCGCGTAGGGTAATACTCCGGCTCGTCGCAAATCCGATCGAACAACTCGGATCCCCGGTCGTCGTAAAAATATTTTGGGGGCAATTGTTTGCGAGCGGCGAATAGGCCGGCGGCGACTTCTTCCAACAAGCTCGGGGCCAATTTCGTTGGACGGACGGGTCGGCATATAATTTCATCTGATAGGGGAGTATCCATGCGTCTGTACCAATCGCTTCGTGTGTAGGAACGGTGGTCGGCGGTGCGCTTTATTGCTCTACTATGGCGCGACTATAGGTTACCACTCGAACGTGAAAAACGACACAAATGCGGCCGGGAGAGACTCCCGAAAAATCAATTTTTGTTCCCAAATGATCACTTATTCCGTATGAGTAGCCCGATTCGGATCGGCGCGACAATGTATGTGCTAGCGGCCGCGTTGGTGCTCGCTCTACTGACCCTTTTGTTCTCGGACGCCATCGATCGCCGTCGTAATCCGAACCGCAGCCCAATCTCGGTCAGCGCGAGCGACGGCGCAAAGTCCATTGTTTTGCGACGAAACCGCGCCGGGCATTACGTTGTCAATGGTCGCGTCAACGGGCACACCGCGGAATTCCTGCTCGATACCGGCGCTACGGCGGTATCGGTCTCCAAATCTTTCGCAAAACAGGCCGGCCTGCGCAAAGGGCCCCAGGGGCAAGCGGTTACCGCGAATGGTATTACCACCGCCTATGCGACTTCTATCGATAGTTTAGTCATCGGAGAAATCGAAGAGCAGAATGTCGCGGCGAGCATTGTTCCGGCGCTTGCCGGTGAGCAGGTTCTTCTGGGCATGAGTTTCCTAAAACGCCTGGACTTCGCGCAGCGTGACGACATACTGATTTTGACTCAGCGCTATCTTGGACCACTCGACCCAAACCGTAAACAACTACCTCGCGGAGAGTAGTAGTGCAACTAGTCGAAACTTGGATCACCCGTCTCGTCGGCATTGTATGGGGTGACTTCGTGCTGATCCCGATGCTGGCGCTGGTCGGGATTTATCTGACGCTCGGTTTGCGCGCGATGCCGTGGCGCTATTTGCCGTATGCGATTCACTTGCTGCGACAGCCGCTCAAACCTGGGATTCAAGGCGAGATATCGCCGTTCCAGGCGCTGACAACGGCGCTGTCCGCGACCATCGGCACCGGCAACATTGCGGGTGTCGCAACGGCAATTTATTTCGGCGGTCCCGGGGCGATTTTCTGGATGTGGGTGATCGCATTGTTCGGTATGGCAACGAAATACAGTGAAGCGCTGCTCGCCGTGAAATTCCGAGAAATCGATCACAATGGACAGTACGTTGGTGGCCCGATGTATTACATAAGAAACGGTTTGGGCGCGAACTGGAAATGGCTGGCCGGCGCATTCGCACTATTCGGGATGGTTGCCGCATTCGGGATCGGGAATATGGTGCAATCAAACTCGGTGGCGGACGTACTGTCATCCACCTACGCCATACCGCCTTACGTCACCGGTCTCTCGATAGCGCTTGCCGCGGGGAGCGTCATCATTGGCGGCGTACGCAGGATCGCGGACGTCGCAGAACGCCTCGTCCCATTGATGGCCGTTTGCTACATCGTTGCCGCGGTGACGATACTGGTACTCAATGCCCGGGTCGTACCGGAGGCGTTCGCGACGATTATCGACAACGCGTTTTCGGGTGCCGCGGCGGGCGGCGGATTTCTGGGGGCGACGGTCTGGATGGCCATCCGGTGGGGTTTCGCGCGCGGCATCTTCTCCAACGAATCAGGACTCGGTAGCGCGGCGATCGCCCATGCCGCGGCAAAAACCGACAATGCCGTGCACCAAGGTATGGTGGCCATGCTCGGAACGTTTATCGACACTATCATCGTGTGTTCTTTGACAGCCCTCGTTATCATCGTGACAGGTGCGTGGGTTTCCGGGGAGCAGGGCGCGAGTATGTCCGCGATAGCGTTTTCCAGCGGCCTCGGTGCCACGGGCAGCCATATTGTGGCGCTCGGCTTGGCGGTATTTGCTTTCACGACGATCATCGGTTGGAGCTATTATGGGGAGCGGTGCGCCGCATATTTGTTCGGAACCGGCGTGATTCCGCTGTATCGAGCCGTCTGGATCGCGGCGATCCTCGTAGGTGCCATGTTTAAACTGAATTTGATATGGGCGTTCGCCGATCTGTTTAACGGGCTGATGGCAGTCCCGAATCTGATAGCGATATTGTTGCTGAGCCCGATTATCTTTTCGGAAACACGAAACTACATCCAGGAAAAGGCAGACACTCAAAATGTCCGCCGATAGCCAGGGGAGCGCACTGGAATTGCCTCGAGACATCGTCGCTGTCGTTCACAGCGCGCTCGCCGAAGACGTCGGTGACGGCGATATCACCGCTCGATTGATCGGCGCCGAGGCCCGGGCAAACGCTGTGGTCGTCTGCCGCGAACGGGCGATACTGTGCGGCACCGCCTGGTTCCAGAGGGCTTTCACGGAGTTGGACGCGGGCTGCTCGGTCGCGTGGAAACGTAACGACGCCGAATGGCTCGACCCGGGTGACATCGTCTGCGAACTCGAAGGTCGTGCCCGCGCTCTGCTTACGGGCGAACGCACGGCTCTCAATTTTCTGCAGACACTGTCGGGATCGGCGACCGCGACACGACGGTATGCAGAGGTGCTGAGCGGAACGGACGTCGTCCTGCTCGATACGCGTAAAACGATCCCGGGCCTGCGCTCTGCGCAAAAATACGCAGTGCTCTGCGGTGGCGGAAACAACCACCGCATGGGCCTTTTCGACGGCATCTTGATCAAAGAAAATCATATTGAAGCGGCCGGATCCATCGCGCGAGCTGTCGCCCGGATGCGGTCCCAATTCGCCGACATTCCGATCGAGGTCGAAGTCGAATCGATCCCAGAACTCGAACAAGCCATCGCGGCGGGCGCCGACATCGTACTGTTGGACAATTTCCCTATCGACACGCTTCGCGACGCCGTTCGCGCGACCGGCGGACGCGCTAAACTCGAGGCTTCGGGTGGTTTTGAGTTGGACGCGATCCGGGCGGTTGCCGAAACGGGCATCGATTTCATCTCCGTCGGCGCCTTGACCAAACACCTGACGGCTATCGATTTCTCCATGCGCTTTGGCTCGCGCGGTGATTCGCTCGAATCTGAATGAGGCTTGGCGACAGCGCAGACCTCCCAATGTTCACCGATAAAGCACACGCGCAACGAATTGTGCCGAAACGGTAGCGGACAGCTCCTGAAAAACTCATGCTATGACGAAACGAATGGCCGAGTCCGCGTAACGCAGAATGTGCGGGCGTTACTCACTAGCGATCGACGGCGAGACGCTGGTCGAAGAATTCGGCGTAACGGGTCTGGCCGCCTGGGCTCCTCGTTACAATATCGCCCCAAGCCAGGTGGTGCCGGCGATCGTGGAAAAAGATGGTTCGCGCGAGGCGGCAAACCTGCATTGGGGTCTCGTTCCCGGATGGGCGAAGGACAAGAAGATCAGCTCCCGATTGATCAATGCCCGGGCCGAAACGGTAGCCACTAAGCCCGCTTTTGGCACCGCTTTTTGCAAGCGGCGATGTCTGCTCCCGGCCGACGGGTACTATGAGTGGGCGAAACAGCGAAATGGCAAACAACCCTATTACATTTTTGCCGCGTCCCGCCGCCCGTTTGCTTTCGCGGGCCTCTGGGAACAATGGTCCGACGCGAACGGTTATCCGTATTTGAGCTGCTCGATCATTACCTGTGAGGCAAACGGTGAATTGGAAAGGATCCATCACCGCATGCCGGTCGTCGTTGCGCGGGAGCATTACGCGACGTGGCTCGATGATGGATCGCGGCCACAACGGCTCGTCGGATTACTAAAACCAACCGCAGATGTTACCTTTAGCGCAGTCGCCGTGAGTACTTTTGTCAATTCACCCGCCCATGAAGGACCGGACTGCATCAAGCCGCGACATCCGTAACCGGATACGACCGGGTACGCCTATTTTCTGGCCGTTTCTCGCCGCGGTATTAGCGATGTCGGGCTGGAGCCACCACGCCCGCTCTGCGAATGAACTCGAGTTGGCACTCGGCGCGCTCGAGCGGCTCGACTACAACGGGGCGGCGACCGTTCTCCGCCACCTCGTCGACGCCGGGGATCCGCGGGCCCAAGCGGCGCTCGGCACGCTTATCGAGTCGGGTACGATCGTGTCCGATTATCCGGTCCCCGCGCTCGAATTGCTGCGCAAAGCTGCGAACCAGGGCCTGCCCGAGGCGGCACTCGAACTCGGCAACCGGAATTACCTCGGCGAAGAGATCCCCCGCGACGTCAAGCGCGCCGTCGCTTGGTGGCGCGTTGCGGCGACGAACGGATCGGCCGCCGGCGCATTTAACCTCGGCCTGGCATACGCAAAAGGATCCGGCTTCCCGGTCGACCGGGAAGCCGCTACGCAGTGGTTCGGTCGCGCTGCCGCCGCCGGTTCCGTGCAAGCGCGTTTCGCGCTAGGCGCAATTCAATTCGAATCCGCTGAATCGGAGGTTGAGTTAGCCGCCGCTTTCGCTAGCTTCGAGGCTGCGGCGGCGGCTGGGCTGCCCATCGCCGAATACAACTTAGGCGCGATGTACGAGCAGGGAATCGGCTGCGAGCCCGACCTCACGAAGGCCCGTTCCTGGTATCGCCGGGCAGCGGCAACTGTCGACGCGGCCCGGGACTCGTTTCAGCGCCTCGGCGGACCATCTAGCATCGAAGACGCTTCCCCGCAAACCGGGATATATACGACGGAATGGGTGTTGAACCAGAGCGCGGATAGCTACACGTTGCAGGTTGCAACGGGGATTAGCGAAACCGCAATCAGGAAAGTCCTGGAACATCACGACCCGATATCCGCACGGGCCTATCTACGAGTAGTACGCGACGAACGAGTCCGTTACCTCGCCCTTGTCGGTTCGTTCCGATCCTACGCCGAAGCTGCCGCGCATCTCGCTGCGCTCGAACCAGCGTTGCGCGTCCACAAACCTTGGGTGCGTCGGTTCGAATCCATCCAAAACCTGGTGGTCGACTAAATCCTACCGCACGACGATTGCGGCGGCGTCGCCCGGCGGTGATATCATGGCTCAACCGAAGCTCTTGCGCGTACCGACGATGGCAAAATTTGAGGAGATATTACGATCTTCGGGCGAAAGCCTATTGAAGCTGCTGTACAAAACGAGTTCGGGCGCCGGGAACAAATCGGCCGCATCCCCCAGAGAGTACGCCAGAAACCTAGGCTTGACCTATGCCCAAATGGTCTGCGCCCTCGGTTTCAATTCAAATATCCAGGATCTACCGGATGTAGTCGAAATCGTCGGTTTCGACTCTTATGACGAGTTAGCGCGGGAACGCAACGAATTCTTTGCCAATGACATCTACGATCGGCTCGGTATCAAAGACGTACTGGCGGTCTATCTGCACGTACCGAACGACATGCAGATGCTTGAAGTAATGCAATATTTGCTGATCAATCGGCTGCACCATATCGAGAATCGGATAGAAGCCACCGTGAATTCCATCGTCATCGAGCGGTACAAGAAAGAAATGCGCGCGATATACAACGACGGTGTCGCGCAAATCGAATTCGCCGAGGGTCGCCTGAGCAAAACTCATAGCGGTTTTCGAGCACTGTTGAATGAAGTGGTCATGATCGTTGAGGCAAGATTGATACCAGTTGGTGACATATTTTTTCGCGATACAATACTTCCGGAGGAGAAGCGCCGCCTTATAATCAGGGGCTTTATCCCTAAGGAACTAGTGGAAAAGCGATTGGCCGATGGGACCGTTTCGCCGCAGGAACGCAAAGTACTCGAAGAGCAGTTACAATTATTGGATTCCTAGCACACAAGCGAATAGCGCACGGTGCTCGGGGCCGGTAAAGCTATCGGCGGCGTCGCCTCGCCGCACTAGTTGTGGCGTATTTGGCGCGGGGAGAGAAGTTTGGTCATTACAAATAGACGGCGATGGACGCGCCCAGGATCGCGCCAAAACCGGCTCAGTAGCGGCGCCGCTTACAGCGCTAACGAGCCTTAGGGAGTTTATGGCGAATGGCGGAGTTTCGAGATATTTTGGCGGCACCGGAAGAGAAACTCGTGCAGATCTTCTATCGAATCAAGCCACTCCAGCACGACGATTTCATCGCGAAGATCAATCACACTGCCAGTCAGCTGGATGTCAACCATTCGCAGCTAGTCTGCGCTCTCGGATTCAACAAAAACATCCGGGACCTGACGGACATTCTGTCGGTGATCGGATTCACTTCCTACAAGCTCCTCTCCTACCGACGCAACGAACTTTTTTCTACCGACACCTACGACGGTCTCGATATCGATAATATTCTCGATATTTATACCGAAAGGCTCGAAGACGCCGAATTACTCGACACTCTTCGTGAACTTCTACCGGCCCGTTTCAGCTCGATCGAGGCGAAGATAGGCCGGGGGGATGATCCGTCGGTGATCATGAGCTACAAAATGGAAATCCATTCTGTTTACGGCGCTGGAATTGTAACCCAGGAATTTGCCGAAAGCAGAATGTTGCAGGGGATCGGAAAATATCGGCTTATGACGGACGAAGTCGATATGATCGTCGAAGAAAAGCTCATACCGCCCAGTAATTTGTTCTTTCTCGACAGCTTGCTGCCGGATGAGAAAAAATTGCTGATCAATTCCGGCGGCGTTACGGACTTGATGATCCGGAACCGCATGCAAAATACCTCGATCACGGATGACGAACGAGAGATGCTCGAAACCTATATCTGACAAAACTGGTTTGTGCGCCCGCAGATCGGGTATGAGCTATACCGCCCGCCGGACGGGCGCCGTTCCCCCCGACACAGTTTACGGTTCAGCGTGCGGCCAGATCGATCCAAGTCTCGACGACCGAATCGGGATTCAAGGACATGCTCTCGATACCCTGATCTAACAGCCATTGCGCAAGATCCTCGTGGTCAGAGGGGCCCTGCCCACAAATCCCGATATACTTGCCCGCTTTCCGACAAGCCGATATCGCCAACTCCATCAATACTTTGACGGCGTCGTCGCGCTCGTCGAACGAGTTCGCAACCAGCCCGGAATCACGATCGAGCCCCAGGGTCAACTGAGTTAAGTCGTTGGATCCGATCGAGAATCCGTCGAAATACTCTAAAAACTCGCTCGCCAACAATGAATTCGCGGGCAACTCGCACATCATGATCAATCGCGGCCCATCTTCTCCTCTCGAGAGCCCGCAGTCTCTGAGTAGCTCGGTCACGCGCTTTGCTTCGGCGACCGTCCGCACGAACGGCACCATCACGTCGACGTTGGTGAGCCCCATATCGTTGCGAACCCTCAGCAAAGCCTCGCACTCCATTTCGAAGCACGGACGAAACGATTCCGCGACATACCTAGAAGCTCCGCGGAACCCCAACATCGGGTTTTCCTCATGCGGTTCATACATCGACCCGGCGATGAGGTTGGCGTATTCATTTGATTTAAAGTCGGACAAGCGCACGATGACCGGGTGCGGTGCAAAGGCGGCTCCGATCGTCGAAACCCCCTCCGTCAGGCGGGTAACAAAAAACTCGCGTGGCGATCCATAGGCTTGGAAGTGCGGAATGATCTCGCTTTTCAGATCGGGCGGAAGGCTCTCGAATTCAACCAAGGCGCGCGGGTGGATACCTATCATGCGATTGATGATGAATTCCAAACGCGCTAGGCCGACGCCACTATGCGGCAGGTTCGAAAACGCAAAGGCGCGATCGGGATTGCCGACGTTCATCATGATTTTTACCGGAATATCCGGCATTGAATCAAGTTTGATCTGGTGGCGGTCGAACTCCAATTCGCCATCGTAGACAAAACCGGTATCGCCTTCGGCGCATGAGACCGTGATTTTCCGTCCAGTCGCGACGCGCTCCGTCGCGTCGCCACAGCCGACAACTGCGGGGACGCCGAGTTCGCGCGCAATAATTGCCGCATGACAGGTTCGTCCACCGCGGTTTGTTACGATCGCGGCCGCGCGTTTCATTACCGGCTCCCAATCCGGATCGGTCATATCGGTTACGAGCACATCGCCTTCGCGAAGGTCGTCCATCGCGCTGACATCGGCCATGACGACAGCTCTCCCCGCGCCGATCCGCTGCCCAATGCTGCGACCTTCCGTCAACACGGCGGCAGACCCGCGAAGTTCATACCGCTCGATAATCTGATCGCCGTGGCTTTGGACCGTTTCCGGACGCGCCTGAACGACGTGGATTTGCCCCGTTTCACCGTCCTTAGCCCATTCGATATCCATCGGACGCCCGTAGTGTTTTTCGATCGCCATCGCGATACGACCGAGTTCATTTATTTCTTCATCGCTGATACAGAATCTGATCCGGTCGGCCTCGTCCACTGGGAGTGTCTCGACGGTATCGCCGTTGGTTTCATCGGCGTATGTCATTTTCACGTGCTTGCTGCCGAGGTTTCGCCGCAATATAGCCGCGCGGTCAGCCGCGAGCGCCGGCTTATACACGTAGAATTCATCCGGATTAACCGCTCCCTGGACAACGAGTTCGCCAAGCCCGTAACTTGCGGTAATGAACACGACATCACGAAAACCGGATTCGGTGTCGAGCGTAAACAGGACGCCGCTGGCTCCGAGATCGCTTCGGACCATTCGTTGGACACCGGCCGACAACGCGACTTGCCGGTGGTCAAACCCCTGGTGAACCCGATAGGATATCGCCCGATCATTGAACAGAGACGCATAAACGTCCCTTATTCGACGGATTACGTCCTTCAACCCCCTAACGTTGAGATAGGTTTCCTGTTGCCCCGCGAATGACGCTTCAGGCAGGTCTTCCGCGGTCGCCGAGGAGCGCACTGCCACCGAAAACTCTCCCTGCTCCCCTTCGGTCATACGGGTGTACGCCGATGCGACCGCCTCCTCCAATGCAACCGGTAACGGCGCTTCCGTTATCCAGGAGCGAATGTCCTTCCCACAGGCGGTCAAGGCCGAGACATCCTCAATGTCGACATTCTCGAGGCGGCGTTCGATCCTGTCACCGAGTCCGCTTTGAGACAGGAATTCGTGATACGCATCAGCGGTCGTCGCAAACCCACCCGGAACCGTTACCCCGGCGGCGCCGAGATGACGGATCATTTCTCCGAGCGATGCATTTTTGCCGCCGACCTGCCCC
>CAZFZX010000129.1:0-13799 GCA_964523765.1 uncultured Enterobacteriaceae bacterium | reverse complement strand
TTCTGTATCCGTTTGCCTACCGATCAGATCGATGACTTATTCAGAAGTTCCCTAGTTCTGCGAGGGCAGCCGGGTGGGCACTTTCCCGATCGAAACCAATAGCTTGTAGAATGGGTGGTCTCGGCCGGCGGGAAAAGCCGGGAAAGCAAAGAGGAGATATTACGTTGGGAAACGAAGCCGATACCGTGGAGGTGATGGGAATCGATGCGGGTGGCACGATGACCGATACCTTTTTCGTACGTGCGGACGGCGAATTCGTCGTCGGGAAGTCGCAGAGTAATCCCGACAACGAGGCGAATGCGGTCGTTGAATCCTCGATCGATGCGTTGCATTTGTGGGAACGCAAGATCGAGGATGTCTTTCCGGAGCTCGTGACGTCGGTCTATTCCGGTACGGCGATGCTCAACCGTGTGCTTCAACGCAAAGGCATGAAGGTCGGTCTTATCGTGAACCGCGGTATGGAGGATTTCCATCGCATGGGACGCGGGATCCAATGTTATCTCGGCTATTCGCTGGAAGATCGGCTGCATCTCAACACGCATCGTTTCGACGAACCGCTAGTGCCGGCCGACCGGACCGTCGGCGTGACGGAGCGTTGTGATAGCCAGGGTGATATCGTCATTCCGCTACGTGAAAAAGAAGTCTATGAAGCGGTCGAGAAACTGATTGCGAAGGATGTCGAAGCGGTTGCGATTTGTCTGTTGCATGCGCATAAAAACGGCACTCACGAGCGCCGCGTCGTCGAGATCTGCGAAGAAGTACTGAAAGATGCCGCGGTCGATATTCCTGTTTTTGCCTCTACCGAATACTATCCGACGCGCAAAGAGAGCCACCGATCGAACACGACCATCCTCGAAGCCTATGCCGCCGAGCCTTCGCGCAAGACGCTCCACGGACTCAGCGCCGAATTGAACAAGCTCGGCGGTGAATTCGACCTTCGGGTAATGGCGAGCCACGGAGGAACCATCAGTTGGAAAGCAAAGGAATTGGCGCGCACGCTGGTATCTGGCCCGATTGGTGGCGTCATCGGCTCCAAATTTCTTGGGGAGCAGCTCGGATTTGACAACATCGCCTGCTCCGATATCGGCGGCACGAGCTTCGACATGGCGTTGATCACCAAGGGCGAGTTCGCGATTCAGAAAGATCCCAATATGGCGCGGCTGCTGGTATCGCTGCCGCTGGTCGCGATGGATTCCGTGGGTGCCGGTGCCGGCAGTTTCGTGCGCATCGATCCTTACTCGAAATCGATCAAGCTTGGCCCCGATAGCGCCGGCTATCGTGTCGGCGTGTGTTGGCCCGAAAGCGGTATCGACACCGTAACCGTGACCGATTGCCACTTGATCCTGGGCTATCTCAATCCGGACAATTTCTTGGGTGGGCTCTTGAAACTGGACGTCGGCCGCGCGCGCGCTGCGGTCCAGGAGCAAGTCGCGGATCCGCTCGGACTCACCGTTGAAGGGGCCGCGGCCGGCGTGATCGAGATCCTCGATCAGTCGCTCCGCGGTCACCTTCGTTCGATGATCAACGCCAAGGGTTATAGTCCGATCGATTTCGTATGCTTCTCCTACGGCGGGGCGGGCCCGGTTCATTCTTACGGTTACACTCAGGGTCTCGGTTTCAAGGATGTGGTGATCCCGGCTTGGGCTGCCGGCTTCTCGGCCTTCGGTTGCGCGACGGCGGAGTTTGAGTACCGTTACGACAAGAGCGTCGATATTGCGGTACCGCCGGGGAGCGGAGAGGACGTGAAGACCATGAGCTGCAAAACTCTGCAGCTGGCATGGGAAGAATTGTCCGAGAAAGTCGTCGAGGAGTTTCGGATCAACGGCTTTCCCGCAGAAGAAGTTTTGCTGAAGCCCGGTTTTTCAATGCAATACCTCGGCCAGCTGAACGACCTCGAAATCGATTCCCCGTTGACTTCGGTCGCGACGGGAGAGGACTGGGCCCGTATCGTCGAGACCTTCGATGCGACGTATGCCAGGGTGTACGCCAGCGCAGCTCGCTCGCCGGAGTTGGGCTTCGGTATCACCGGCGCGATCATGCGCGGTGTCGTGGCAACGAAGAAGCCGAAGGTTCCGGAAGAAGAAGACGCGGGTCAAATTCCACCGGCCGCGGCCTCCAGAGGAGCGCGGCCTTTCTATCAGGGCGGTGAGTGGAAAGAGGCAAGATTGTTCGAAATGGAAGCGTTGAGAGCGGGGAACCGGATCCCCGGTCCCGCTGTAATCGAGTCGCCGGCGACAACACTTGTCGTACCCGATGGCTGGGTGACGGAACTCGACGTTCACCGTTTATTCCATCTACACGAAGTGTAGAGTTCGCCCGTTCGGGGAGTGCAGTTATGAGTACGCTAATGAAAGTTGGTGCCCGCGAGGGCGGTTTGTGTCGTAACGGGTTGACGCTTCGCGATAATCGTAATGAGGTCGTTGAACGCACGCGCGAAAGCGGCCACTACAATGGATTGGCAAGTCTCGAACTCAAGGAAGGCGACCCCATCTTTTTTGAGAAATTGGCTTCGCGGATCCGCGCGGTGTTGGTCGACGCCCGTGAAACCGCAAAAAAGATTGCCGCTTCCCCGATCGTCGAACAGGAAGGAGAACTGTGTTTCACGTTGTATAACGCGGCCGGCGACTCACTGCTTACCTCGACCGGGATCATGATCCACGTAGGTACCATGGGTGCCGCCATCAAATACATGATCGAAAACGAATGGGAACGCAATCCGACCATTCAGCCCGGCGACATGTTCACCAATAACGATTGCGCTATAGGTAACGTACATCCGTGCGACGTGGCGACCATCGTACCGGTTTTCTGGAAGGACCACCTCGTCGGCTGGGTCGGCGGCGTAACGCACGTGATCGACCTTGGTGCCGTGTCTCCCGGTTCGATGTCGAACGGCCAGTTTTCGCGCTTCGGCGACGGCATCCAGATTACATGCCGCAAAACCGGTGTTAACGACGAGCCTTTGCGCGATTGGTTGCACGAAAGTCAGCGCAACGTTCGCGCGACCAACTATTGGATTCTGGACGAGCGTACCCGTATCGCTGGTTGCCATATGATTCGCGATGCCGTCGAAGAGGTCATCGGTGATGTCGGTATCGATGTCTTCGAAGAATTCGGATACGAGATCATCGAAGACGGGCGACGCGCGCTGGCGAACCGTATCAAGACCATGTTGATCCCGGGCAAATACCGGCAGGTTTCATTTATCGACGTTCCGTACAAACACGAAGCGATGTCGACACCGGCCCAGTACGCCAAGATCGATTCGATCATGCATTCGCCCTCGACCATCGAGATCCGGGCCGATGGTAGCTGGAAGCTCGACTTCGAAGGCGCCAGCCGGTGGGGATGGCACACCTACAATTCCAGTCAGGTTGCTTTCACGAGCGGGATCTGGGTCTTCATGACACAACACTTGGTGCCCAACGAGCGTGTCAACGACGGGCCGTATTACGGCACCGAGTTTCATTTGCCCTATGGGACGTGGATGAACTCCGATGACCGGCGCACGGGGCATGCTTATGCCTGGCACTTCCTGGTCGGCTCTTGGACCTCATTGTGGCGCGGTCTCGGCCGTTGTTATTTTGGCCGCGGGTACATCGAAGAGTTGAATAGCGGCAACAGCTCGACAGCGAATTGGCTGCAGGGTGGCGGTATCAATCAGGACGGCGACTTCCACGCTGTAAACAGTTTTGAGCCCGCGGCCTCCGGCACCGGCGCCCGGGCTTTTGCCGATGGTCTCGACAGCGCCGCCGCCATCTGGAATCCGGAAGGCGATATGGGCGACATGGAGATCTGGGAGCTCGCTGAGCCGATGATCTATCTGGGCCGCGCGATAAAAACCAATTCCGGCGGATACGGGAAGTATCGTGGCGGCAGCGGGTTCGAAACGTTGCGATTGATCTGGAAAGCTAAAGATTGGGCGATGACTTTTATGGGCGACGGGTACGTCGTCTGCAACTGGGGAATGATGGGCGGGTACCCGTCGTCTGCCGGCTATCGGTTTGCAGCACACAATACTGGGCTCAAAGAACGGATAGCCAACGGCGATTCGCTCCCGTTTGGTCACGATTGGGATCCGGATTTTCCGGAGTGGGAGAAATCTCTGGGTCCGGACGCGGAGGTCATCCGCGATCACCAGACGATGGCGACCGAGCAGGCTTTTGAGGACTACGACCTCTATTTGAACCTGATCCGTGGCGGTCCCGGTTTCGGCGATCCGATCGAGCGGACGTGCGAAAACGTCGAGGCGGATCTCAACGGACACTACGTTTTGCCACGGTTTGCGGAATCGGTCTATGGCGCAGCAATAGCGCAGGACGAAGACGGTTTGTGGCGTGTAGACCCTACAGCGACGGCGAAACGACGCGAGGAGATGAAGCGGGAGCGCGTTGCCAGGGGCATGCCGGTCAAGGATTGGATCGAGCAGGAGTCCAAGCGGGTTCGGGCGAAGGACGGTTCCCCTCAAGTGAAACATATGTACGCTAACAGCTTCTTCCTATCCGATAAATTCGTCACAGAATTCCGCCAATTCTGGGGCCTTAGCGAGGATTGGTTTATCCGCCTCGGCGAGGACGGAACGGAAGGCTTCGGGCAGCACAGCGTTCCCTTGGATTCTCTGCCGGACGTACGCCGCGTCAATCTTGTTGACGAGAGCGTCGTGCGGCCCAAGGAATACGCCGACTGGGACAAGAAGTAGCGATACTTGGAGGAGAAAATTCAGTGACGACATACACTAAAAAGGAAGTAGGCGATCTCGTCGATGGGAAGCTGCCGTTCGAGACCGTACACCGGATGCTGTCGATGCCGAAAGATACCGGGCGTTTCGAAATCTACCTGGAGGTATTGCAAGAGCGGGTCGAGTGGCCGGACAAGATCATCTTGCCGAGGGGGCCGCACCTTTATATTGTCCAGGACAAGGACTCCAAGATGTGGGTGAACAAATGCGCCTGCGGGCACGTGATGGGTGAGTACGACGAAAATTGGAAGATGCACGCGTCGATATACGTCCGCAACACCGAACAACTGCTAAATGAATTGCAGCCGAAGCTAATGGCACCGCATCACGACTGGCAGGAGATCCGCGAGTTCTTCTGTCCAGAATGCGGGATCCTGCACGACGTGGAGGCGCCGGTACCTTGGTATCCAATCCTCAACGATTTTGAGCCGGACATCGAGACTTTCTATCGGGAATGGGTTAAACTGCCTTTGCCTGAAAAAGCAAACTAACAATAAGACAAAAACAACAAGAACGTATCAAAGGCCGGCTCACCGCCGGCTTTTTTTTTACACGGGTCGTTTCCACGTCCGGCCCGCGACGAGAAAGTTCTCTTTCCGCAATCGGTTGTGCGTACGCGCGGTTGTCCATCGAGGCGATGCGGGCCAGTTCAGTTCGGGCGGTTCAACATTCTCTCGCGGCGCATTCGGGTCCCGTTACCGCCTCGAGCCTCGTTTGACGCAAAACGTCGCTGATCCCGCCCGCGTTAACGACATTCGAGTAGCCGAGTTTCTCGAGCGTCTGCTTGGCGAAACCCGAGCGTCGGCCGCTCTTGCAATAGACGATGATGGGTGCGTCTTTGGCTACCGCGATTGTCGAAATACGCGCGCCGATCTGCTCGAAGCCGATATTGAGTGCGCCGGGCAGGTGGCCGGTTTCATATTCAGCCGACGTACGCACGTCGATCCATAGAGGTGACCGCCCGGTCGAAGCGTCATTTGCCTGACTAGCCATCACGATGAAACAGAATAGGAGCGGTAGCAGCCGGCACTTCATCTGAAAATTCACACCGATTAACCTCGGCGCCCTCTTGCAGCGTACAGCGTATTTGTCAGCATAGCGTCGCGATCCCACTTGCTTGGCCGATTACAGCGTGTCCGGGCAGCGTTCACGATCGAATCGTGCTCAGGCGACCCAACCGCCACTGAATGGAATTCCCTGCCCGGCGAAGAAGTTAACCTCGTCGGCCGCCAGGAACACAGCGAACAAAGCATCTTCCTCGGGCGTCCCCAACCTGCCGGCGGGTACCTCGCGGGCCAATCGTTCTTTGAACTTGTCCAATGCCTGCACCTCGGCCGGGAAATAGGTCGGGTTGTCCACAAAGTTCTGGGCAATCAGATTCACCTGGACGTTGAATTTGGCTACTTCGGCGCCTACCGCCCGCACATAAGACAGCTGTGCGCCACGAGCTGCGCAATAGGTGGAGAATCTTTTCATTCCCCGCAGCGCCGAGGCGCTGCCCATTACGACAATCTTTCCGGCGCGGCGTTCGATCATTTGCGGCAGTACGGCCCGACAAAGGCGCGGCAGCGGGTCGACGAGATGCCCGAAGACCTCTCGCCATTCCTCATCCCCGACCTCGTCGGCAGGGGTGTTGGGCGCGGCGACAGCGAGGTTTGCGATCAGAACGTCTACTCGACCGGCTTTTGCGACCAGTTCGGCCGGCGCGTGCGGCTCCAGTAAAGGTTCGGGATCGGCAACAACATTTGCGCCATGCTGGTCAAACGTTTCGCACAGCACCGGGCCCATGAAGCTCCCGCTCTGAGTAATGAGGACCGTTTTTCCTTGCAGACTGTCGCCGATTCTATTCATTTTATCGCCCTCGTGGGTCGCTGTTTGAGCTGCCGGGCGGTACCGGAAGCTCCCTCGTGCGCCGCAAGCTGATCAGATCGAGAATAAACCAAATTGCACGACACCGCACAATTACGGATTCGGGGTTCGGAGTCGACTACTATGACTAAGCGCGGCGGATCTGCCGTCGGCATCGCGAAAGCGCGCGGCGGCAAATGCGCGATTCAGTCAATTAATCAGAGCTTCCTTAAGTCAACTCCGGCACCATTCGCTGTTTCCTGCTGCCGCTGCCACATCGCCGCGTAGAGACCGTCGTGGGCCAGCAACTCTGTGTGTGCGCCGCGCTCTTCGATACGGCCTTCGTGTAAAACGATGATTTCGTCCGCGTCGATTACGGTCGACAGGCGGTGGGCGATGACGAGGGTCGTATGCCCGCGAGACACTTCCCGTAGCGATGTCTGAATTTCGCGCTCGGTGCGCGTATCGAGCGCGGAGGTTGCTTCGTCGAAAAGCAGGATCCGTGGGTCCTTCAATATAGTGCGCGCGATGGCTACCCGCTGCTTTTCGCCGCCCGATAGTTTCAGTCCGCGCTCGCCGACCATGGTCTGATAACCGTCTGGGGATTGCGTGATGAAATCGTGGATCCGAGCCAACCGTGCAGCACGCTCCACTTCTGCCGGTGTGGCAGCCGTGCAACCATAAGCAATGTTGTAGTAAATCGTATCGTTGAACAACACCGTGTCTTGCGGAACGATGCCGATGGCATCGCGTACACTTTGTTGACGGATCTCGCGAATATTGTGACCGTCGATTCGTATTTCACCTGCATCGACGTCGTAGAAACGGAACAACAGTCGCGAGATCGTCGATTTCCCGGCCCCGCTTGAGCCGACTATCGCCACGCGGTGGCTGGCCGGCACCTGGAAGCTGACCTCATGCAATATCGTACGACGTTCGTCGTAAGCGAAGGTAACGGAATCGAATACGATTTCGCCGGGGCCGATCGGGAGTGTTGGCGCCTCGGGTGAGTCTTCGATTTCCGCGTTGACTTCGAGAAGGTGAAACATCGCTTCCATGTCGGTGAGCGATTGCTTGATTTCACGATACACGAAGCCTAGAAAATTGAGCGGCATATAGAGCTGAATGAGGTAGGTGCTGACGAGCACGAAATCTCCGACACTCAACTGGTTCGCGATGACGCCCGCGCCCGCCATCGCCATCACGATGGTTAGGCCGACGCCGATGATCGCAGCTTGCCCGATATTCAGTAGCGCGAGCGAACTCTTGCTAATGACCGCGGCGCGTTCGTAACGTGCAAGGGACCGATCAAAACGTTGCGCTTCGTACTGTTCGTTGCCGAAATATTTGACAGTTTCATAGTTCAATAGGCTATCGATCGCACGGGTATTCGCTTCTTGATCGGTATCGTTCATCTGGCGTCGATATTTGAGACGCCACTCGGTCACGATCAGCGTATAGACGATGTAACTCGCTATCGTGACAAACGTCACGAGCGCATACCAGAAATTGAAAAGGGCCCACAGAATGCCGCATACGAGGGTAATTTCGAGCAACGTCGGGAGGATATTGAACAGCATGAAGGTGAGCAGAAAATCGATCCCCTTCGTTCCCCGTTCGATGGACCGCGACAAGCCACCGGTTTGGCGCTCGAGATGGAAGCGCAAGCCGAGAGCGTGGAGGTGCTTGAACGTCGTTAGCGCGACGTCGCGTATGGCACGCTGTCCGACTTTAGCGAAAATCGCGTCGCGCAACTCGGCGAAGGCAATGGAGAGTACGCGTAATACGCCGTAACCGACGAGCAGGGCGACCGGTAGCTCTATGGCGACCCGCTGCGGGTCGGAGAAGAGATCGACCATGCCCTTGTACACGAACGGTACATACACGGTGGCAATCTTGGCGCACGCTAACAGCACCAGCGCTGTAACGACCCTGACTTTGATTTCGGGGAGCCCGTGCGGCCATAGATAGGGCATGAGCGAGCGGATCGCGCCCCATTCGAACGACGGGTCTTGTTTGCGGCCGGCGTGCGTACGTTCGGTGAGCCGGGATCTCTCATCGGAGCGGCGCGAACTTACCCGGTCTTTGAATAGCGCCAAAATTTTCTTCGTTACGAAAGACAAACGATCTTCCCCTCAGCAGAAAAACGACTGACTGATCCAGTCGGCGAAGCGCCTACCGGACTGGTCGACGCGAACTGCGCGTTTCCTACCGTGGGGCCAATCGCTGCTGCGATCCGGCAGTTCGACTAAATAAGCATTTAAAAACATGCTTCACTTTTATCGTTATCCCAACTGCCGTCACCCCGGACTTGATCCGGGGTCCAGTCGAACAATGTCCGCCTGCGGCGGGCTTCATCTACTGGATACCGGGTCGAGCCCGGTATGAGGGGCCCGGGTACAAGCACGAAAGTGAAGCGTCTTTTGGAACGCATATTTAGATACCCGAGCGCACAATTTGCCTCCGTCCGGATCATGCCGTCATCGATGGGTCCGGCGGACCCTTCAGTTCCACGGTGTTGCCCTCGGGATCCGTGATGTAGATCGAAGGCCCAATGCCTTCCGCACCGTAGCGCAACGACAATTCACTGGCTTCGATGTCATATCGGGAGAGATGCGCGGCGATTTCTGCCGCATCGAACGGATCCACGCGAAAACAAAAACGGTGTGAGCCTATCCGGCGGCCCTCCGGCGTCGCCGCATCGGCGCGCCCGGGTCCGTTGTCCACCGGAACCAGACCGACGAGAGAATTGCCTGCGCGTAATTGGATCCGTCCGGGCGCCTCCTTGCACTTCTCCAGCCGACAACCTAGAACCTCACAATAGAAATCAATCATTGCCTGAGGGTCGTTCACACCGAGGACGATATGATCGAGTTCTCGGATCCGGATCACGAGTCGACGCCCATGGCGAGAGTGCGACTGACTTCGGTCAGGGAGCGGCCTCCCTGTTCGCACCAGGTGTTGAATGCGGTTTGTACCGCCCGAAGATCCCGCTTCGACGTTGCGTTTCGATCGACTATTTTTTCTCGGATCAACGCCCTCACGACGTCACGCGAGAGTATGAAGGAATCTTTACCCATTTTCCGGAGAAAATATTGCGCCGATGTACCACCCATCCGGCTCGCACGGTTTTTCAGGCAATCGAGCAGGTCGATATATGAGTCGGAGGGAAAGTCGGCGAAAAATTTGGCTGCGGTTCCGTGTTCAGCGGCGAGATCGAGAAGGAAAGCGGCATTCTCCCTTGTTGACCGTAATTTCTTGTGGTGCCGGATTATCGTCGCGTCGCCCAACAGAACCTCGATCGCTTCGTCGGATAAGTAGGCGACGCCGTGGACGTCGAAGTTCTCGAACACGCGTTCAAAATCCGGCCACTTTGCTTCGACAATGCGCCATACGAAACCTGCCTGGAAGACGCTCTTCGTCATTTCGCTGAGCCATCTGTCGTCTGGAATCTTGCGCAGGCTGCGCGGGGTCTTTGGCTTGCTCAGCAGTTTTTCGAGCGGGCGGGCGCCTCCTTTGCGGGCGGCGGCCAGCGCGAATAGTTCGTCAAAATGTCGCATCAAAAGGCGGATGCGTCGAGTGCCATCAAATTGGAACATCCGGCCTCTACCCGAGTCCGATGCACGGCCGTCTCGGGGATCATATGCGAAAAAAAATATCGAGCGGTCCGTAGTTTGTTCTCGTAGAAATCAAGTTCGTCGGAACTACCCGCAATCGCTACCAGAGAAGCGTCGGCGATCCGGGCCCACATGTATCCGAGCGATACCAGACCCATGATATACAGGTAGGGTACTGACGCCGCGCCGGCATTGTCGGCATTGGCCAAACCGTTTTTCATCAACCAACTCGTCGCGCCCTGCAAGTCGTCGAGCGCGCGGCCGAGGGGTTCGGTGAATTCGGTCATTTCTTCGGAAGCTCCCTGCTCGGCGATATAGGTTCTCAGGAGCCCCACGTATGCGCGTAGCGCCCGGCCTCCGTTGCGAGCCAGCTTGCGACCTACAAGGTCGAGCGCCTGAATACCATTCGACCCTTCATAGATCATGGCAATCCTGGCATCGCGGACAAATTGTTCCAGGCCCCACTCTCGAATATAGCCGTGACCACCGAGACACTGCTGAGCGTTTGTGGCGTTTTCATATCCTTTGTCGGTAAAGTAGGCCTTGATCACGGGCGTCAAGAGACCGATGAGGTCGTCGGCCGTTTGCCGCTCGTCCTCCGATTGGGCTTTGTGCGCAAGATCCACGAGTAGGGCTCCCCACAGCATGAGGGCACGAGCGCCCTCGTTGAAGGATCTGGCGTTCATCAGCATTCGGCGGACGTCCGGGTGCACGATAATAGGGTCTGCGTCGCCGTCTTCGTTTTTCGGGCCTGTCAGAGACCGCCCTTGCAGCCGCTCCCGAGAATAACTTGCCGCGTTTTGGTAGGAGACTTCGGACTGAGCTAATCCTTGTACGCCGACGCCCAGGCGGGCGGCGTTCATCATGATGAACATCGCGCGCATTCCTTTATCTTTTTCACCGATAAGATAGCCCGTGGCGCCGTCGAAATTCATGACGCACGTCGCGTTAGCGTGGATCCCCATCTTCTGTTCCAGCGACCCGCACGACACGGCGTTGGCCTCCCCGAGTGCTCCGTCCCGGCCGATGAGGATTTTCGGAACGATGAATAGTGATATTCCGCGCACGGAATCGGGCGAGTCCGGCATCTTCGCCAGGACCAGGTGAATAATGTTCTCGGTCAAATCATGGTCGCCCGAAGAGATGAATATCTTGGTCCCCGTGACCTTGTAAGTGTCGTCTGCTTGCGGCTCGGCGCGGGTGCGCAGCAGGCCGAGATCGGTCCCGCAGTGAGCCTCTGTGAGATTCATCGTCCCGCTCCAGGTACCCCCGACCATTTTTGGGAGATAAGTCCGCTTTTGCTCCTCTGATCCGACCGCCGAAATGGCCGCGATGGCGCCTTGGGTCAAGCCCACGTACATGGTGAATGCCATATTGGCGGAGATCATGTACTCCTCGAAAGCACAGCCGATCACGTGCGGCAGCCCCTGCCCACCGTATTCGGGCGCTGCCGACAAGCCGCCCCAGCCTCCTTCCACGAGTTGATCGTATGCCTCCTTGAACCCTGGAGGGGTCGCGACGGACCCGTCGTCATTCTGGGTACAGCCGGACTCATCGCCCACCCTGTTCAACGGTTGAGTCACTTCTTCGACGAATTTCGCGCCTTCGGCCAGAACAGCGGAAATCAGATCCGGTGTCGCCTCGGCGAAACCGGGCAAGTGCGCGTACTCTTGAATGTTGATGACCTCATTGAGAATGAATTCGGTATCGCGGACCGGCGCTTGGTAAGTCGGCATATCGGGTGCTGCTCCTTTGTGAACGGGGCGTTAGGCGTGCGGCTAGTAGGCGCGCCATTTTGGCATGCAATCGCCACGCTGGCACGTTTTCGCGCCGGAACCCTTGCGTACTCGCCCGCTACGGGCTCCGGGTGTCTCCCGGGCGTACCGCTTGACGGTATTTTTGACAGTAGTTAAGTTGGTTCGCAAATTCGCGCCGAGGGAGGCGTCTGTGAACAGCTGCGAAACTTATGTCATTCCCGAATTCACAGCCCAGTCAGGCGTGACCTTCGACGCCAGGATTGCATTTAAGACCTACGGCGCGCTCTCCCCCAATAAGGACAATGTCGTTGTTGTTCCGACCTTTTATGGGGGCCGTCATACCGATACGGAGTATTTCATGGCCGCTGGTAGAGCGGTTGATACGTCGCGGTATTTTGTCGTCGTCCCGAACATGTTCTGCAATGGTTCGTCGTCGTCGCCGAGCAATACCGATCCGCCAATCGGGCGCGCCGCATTCCCGGAAATATCCCTGTATGACAACGTCATCTGTCAACATCGACTCGTGACCGAGCACTTGGGTATAGACCGCATCCGCTTGGTTGCAGGCTTTTCCATGGGCGCGCAGCAGGCCTATCAGTGGGGAGCGTTATACGCCGACATGGTCGATGCGATCGCTGTGATTTGCGGTTCCGCAAAGACTGCGAAACACAATCAATTGATGATCGAAGGTCCAACCAGCGCGTTACGGGCCGACGCGGCTTTCAATGACGGTTGGTACGAGTCGGTTCCGATGAAGGGTATGCTGGCGTTTGGGCGGGTCTATGCGGGTTGGTTGTTTTCGCAGACTTTTTTTCGTGAAGAGTTATACAAGAAAATTGGGTTGCAATCGGTAGAGGACGCGGTGCGTCTGACGCAAGCTTACTTCCTGCAAAATGATGCTAACGATCTTCTCGCCATGGCCCGGACCTGGTATTTGGCCGATATCGGCGCGAACCCTGTGTTCAATGGCGATTTTCAAGCCGCGCTGAGCGCCATCCGCTGCCGCGCAATCGTAATGCCGGCGGAAACGGATTTGTATTTTCGGATTCCCGATAACGAACTCGAGGTGGCCGGGATGCCGAATGCCGAGTTGCGTCCTATTCCTTCGCCTTGGGGGCACGCCGCCGGGTTCGGGATGAACCAGGCGGATAATGATTTTATCGATACTGCTTTGAGGGATCTTTTGAATGAAACTTGAAGGTTCTTGTGCGTGCGGGGCGGTGACTTTCTCCGTCGAATCGCGCCATCCCTATCCATTTAACATCTGCTACTGTTCGATCTGCCGGAAAACGGCGGGTGGCGGCGGTTTCGCGATCAACCTAGGAGGGGAGGCTGCGAGCTTGGAAGTGCACGGCAAGGAAGATGTCTCGGTTTTCAACGCGACGATAAGGAACCCGGGGCGCGGCGCCGGAGAAGTGAGTCCGGCCGAGCGGCATTTCTGTAAGCGCTGCGCAGCCGCGCTGTGGATATGGGATCCGAGATGGCCGGAATTGTTGCACCCGTTCGCGTCTGCGATCGATACGGAATTGCCCACCCCGCCCGAACGTACCCACTTGATGCTCGGTTCGAAGCCTGCATGGGTCAAGCTCGATCTCGGCGCGCGCGACAGGCAATTCGAAGAATATCCTGACGAATCGATCGCCGAGTGGCACCAGCGGTTGGCTGTCGAGACCTGAACGGCGCCTCATAGCGGCTCCTAGCCTGCATATTGCACTAGCCGAACAACGCCTGCGCGGTAATGCGTTGATAGTCGGTCCGATTCCCGGAATTACTGCGTGGTTCGAACCGTAGCGAACTGTCCCCGGCGCCGTTCTATCGCGATTCCGGCGGATTCTCGCT
>CAZFZX010000128.1:0-13808 GCA_964523765.1 uncultured Enterobacteriaceae bacterium | reverse complement strand
TAGCATCGTGCGCGTCTGAGTTTCTCTCGAGGCAGCTCGGTATTTTTCGGCGAACCGCTCGGCGGCCCGAGTATATCGCCCGTCCGACAACAGTGCCTGAAGCTTATCCGGGATTCGCCCGGGATTCGCTTGCGGCACGGCGAGGCCCGCACCGAGCAATTCCAGACGCCGGCCGTTGAGATACTTTTCCGCCGACGTCGGCAGTGCCAACTGCGCCTTCCCGGCCAGCAGCGCCGCCGCGACGGTGTTCAGATTCCCATTCGTCACGAACAACCCGGAATCGCGAGCCACCGCCGTAATATCGACGGGGTCTGCGGCGACACAAATCCGCTCGTGATCCAACGAGCTTCTTTCCGCGGCGGCGAGTTCCGGGGCATAAAGGCAGACGGCGGCGCCCGCTTCCACCAATGCGCGCAACGCCGTCGAGGTCGCCGGTCCGGGGGTCAGATAAGCGAATACGCGCGGGTCGCCGGTGGCAGGCCATTGCGGCGGCTGACCGAAATGATCGGCGGGGAAAGCACCGAGATAGCGCTCACCGTCACGGCGACCATAGAAATCGAGCTCCGCGAATGTCCTCAGCCATTCGCAATCGGCCTGCAGCAAAGTTGCGATTGAGTCCAGCGGCGGCCCGCCGGCATCGGTGAGCGCTAAATTGACGATTTCCAGCACCCGGGTTTCATTTTCCTGGAGGGATTGTCCAACCGCGCCCTGCCAGTAGCGGAAACGGGGCATGGGTATCGATTTGACGGGTAGTTGGAAGCCGTTGCCAGCTGCCACTAGGGGTAATCCTAAGATGCGGTTGGCGAGCATGACGGTAGGCGCGAAATCAGCGATCAGAACGTCGGGGGCGATCTCCCGGATCGATGCCCCAAGATGGTTTACGCGCCGGGACAGTGCCTCCGCGTCGTTGAACCCGCAGTTGTAGAGGACCTCGGGGTAGCTGTCGGCACCGCGGATCTGATCCGCCGGGGCAGTGAAACCGCTCTCAATCGCGACCGCCTCGATCGGCAAATCGGCGAACACCTCGGCGACGCGGTGATGATCTTTGCCAAGGAACAAAACTTCGTCTCCGCGCGCGCTCAACTTTCGGATCAAGGGCAGATAGGGAGTGAGGTGACCGAGCCCGCGGCCCAATTCCCAGCAAAACGCGATCCGCGCGGCGGGTCTCACACCAATCGGGAGCGCGGGGTTAGGGATTGCTTCATGATCGACACAGGATATGCGATTATCGACACCGACATATGCAAAACTTGAACATCGCACTCGCGGCGATTGTACTGTACTTGATCGCGTCCATCCGTATCGCGAAACCGCTTGCGGGCAAACCGATCGCGGGTCTCGACGCGAAACGTCAGGCAATCGCGCTGTTGGCCACCGCGGCAGCGGCGCACGGTGCCGTCCTTTATGGGACCGTCTTCGCGAACAGCGGCGTCAATCTCGCGATTTTCAATACGGCGTCCATTGCCGGTTGGTGCATAGGCGCTTCGATCTTGTTGATCATGATCTGGCGCCCGATAGACAGCCTGGCGGTGGTGATATTCCCGACGATCGCCGTCATGATTGCGCTCGCGATCCTCTTCCCGAGCAGCCATGTCCTCCCGCCCGGTACGGCCCCCGCGATCCAATTACATATCGTGCTGTCGATCATCGCCTACGCACTGTTCGCCATCGCCGCGGTGCAGGCGATTTACCTCGGTATTGCTGATTACAAACTCCGCCGTCATCGGCCAAGCATGGACTTTATGCCGCCGCTGCCGACCATGGAAAACGTCCTTTTCCAGCTCACCGGCTTCGCGTTCGTTTTGCTCACGGTAAGCTTAGCTCTGGGGTCGCTGCATATCGCCGACATTCGCGCGCAACACCTCGCGCACAAAATCGTTTTCTCACTGTTGGCTTGGGGAGTTTTCGCGACCCTTATTTTTGGACGGTGGCGCTTCGGCTGGCGCGGCCGGCGCGCGATCAAATTTGTAATCTTCGGGTTTCTATTATTGGCGCTCGGCTTCTTCGGGACCAAAGTGGTGTTAGAACTCATCTTACAGCGGGTCTAAATAGCGCTGTCAAAAGATGCATCACTTTCAACGTGATACCGATGGGCGACGTTCCAGACTTGCGCCGCTGGGAAACGGCGAAAGTCCGCCGCAAGGCTATATTGCTGTTCCGAAATATCGATCACTTTCGGAATAAGGGCCCCGGATCGAGTCCGAGGTGACGGCAGGCGGACCTACGAACAACATGAAGCGCATTTTGGATCAATTATCTAGCCCGCTATGACCACATCATCGATCCTGGTTCTCGTCGGTGTGCTGATTCTGCTGATCGGCATGTCGGCTTATTTTTCGAGCAGCGAAACTGCGCTGATGGCGCTCAATCGCTATCGCCTGAGACACCTCGCGGAAAACGATCATGCCGGCGCGAAACGGGCTAGCGAGCTCTTATCGCGGCCGGATAGACTGATAGGTTTGATCCTGCTCGGTAATAATTTTGTCAATATCGTCGCGACGCAGATCGCGACAATTCTCACGCTGCACATCCTCGGTAGCGACGGGCTCGTATTTACGACGATTCTTCTGACCATCGTAATCCTGATCTTTGCCGAAGTAATTCCAAAGACCGTTGCCGCGCTCAACCCCGAAAGTGTTGCGTTTCCCTCGACGCTTTTGTTGAAACCGTTGTTATGGTTGTGTTACCCGTTCGTCTGGATCGTGAATGGTATATCGAATGGGATCTTGAACTGGTTCGACATCAGCCCGCAGCGCGTCGGGGTCGACGCGCTCGATCGAGAAGAACTTCGCACCGTAGTGAAGGAAGCAGGCGCGATGATCCCGCGCAAACACCAACAAATGCTGTTCGGGATCCTCGACCTCGAGCACGCAACGGTCGAAGATATTATGGTACCGCGAGCCGAAATCGATGCCATCGACATGGAAGACGAGTGGGCCGATATCGTGAACCAGTTAACCGCGTGCCGCCATACGCGGGTACCGTGTTACCGGGGCAGTCTGGACAATCTCGTAGGCATTCTGCACGTACGCGCGCTGACGCGTTTGTTACGCGGGATGGAAGAATTCGACATCGATGACTTTGCGGCGATGCTGCGCGAACCATACTTCGTCCCGACCAAAACGAATTTGCATACGCAGCTGATCAACTTTCAACGCCGACGCGAACGACTGGCTGTGACGGTCGATGAGTATGGAGACATCGAAGGGCTGGTGACGATCGACGACCTGCTAGAAGAGGTCGTCGGCGAGTTCACGACCGACGCACAAAGCTATACCCGCGACGTCTACCCGCAGGATGACGGCACGTTTCTGGTCGACGGCGCTGCCAATATTCGTGAATTAAATCGCGCCTATCACTGGACCCTGCCCGAAAACGGTCCGAAGACGCTCAACGGCCTGATCCTGGAAGCCCTGGAGGATATTCCGGAAAAAGGCACAAGTCTGCGAATCGATGACTACACGATCGAGATCGTGCACGGCACCGAGCACGTGGTGAAAAACGCGCGGGTCACACCGCCTGCGGAAATCGTGAGCACGACATCGGAATCTCTCAACGACGGCGCCCGAAAACCGACCTCATAATGCGTCCAACGCCTCGAGAAGTCGCGCCGCCGGGACGATTTCCAACTCGCCCACCTGCTCCTTCGGCGCGTTCGCCAAAGGAACGATAGCGCGTTTGAAACCTTGCTTATGGGCCTCGCGCAAGCGCTCCTGACCATTCTGTACGGGCCGGATCTCCCCGGCAAGCCCGACTTCGCCGAACACGGCAAGCTCGCGCGATAACGGTCGGTCTTGGAGGCTCGAAACCACCGCACACAACACCGCCAGATCCGCTCCCGTCTCGGCTATGCGAACGCCGCCGACGATATTGGCGAATACGTCGCAATCCGCGGTCGCGATACCACCGTGCCGGTGCAGCACCGCCAACAACATCGACAGGCGATTGTGGTCGAGACCGACGGTGACTCTGCGAGGGTTCGTCAAAACGCTCTCGTCGACCAGCGCCTGGACCTCGACGAGCAACGGCCGAGTGCCTTCGCGGCTGACCAGGACGACGCTGCCGGGTACCGGTTCGTCGTGGCGCGACAGCAGGATCGCGGACGGGTTCGATACTTCCCTCAATCCGTGGTCCGACATTGCGAATACACCCAGCTCGTTGACCGCGCCGAAGCGGTTCTTGAACGCGCGGATCAAGCGATATCTCCCGGCTTGATCGCCCTCGAAATAGAGTACGGCATCGACCATATGCTCCAGCACGCGAGGCCCTGCCAAAGCGCCTTCTTTGGTTACATGACCGACGAGATACACGGCCGCGTTGCTCGATTTAGCGAAACGGACGAGGCGCGCCGCCGCTTCTCGGACCTGCCCGACGCTGCCGGGCGCGGATTGCAAATCTGAGCAGTACACTGTTTGAATCGAATCCACCACAACGAGCCGCGAACGCTCCTTCCCTGCGACTTCTATGATGCGGTCCACATCGGTCTCGGTGAGCAGCCGCAGGCCCTCGGCGTTCAACCTGAGACGTTCGGCTCGCAGCGCAATCTGCGATGCAGACTCTTCCCCGCTGACATAGAGCGGCGCGATACCCGGCAACGCGGAAATCTTGCCGAGACTCTGGAGTAACAGCGTCGATTTTCCGATCCCGGGGTCGCCGCCGATCAACACGACCGATCCGGGAACTATCCCACCGCCCAAAACGCGGTCCAACTCGGCAATACCGGAGGTCATGCGGACGGCTTCTTCGGGCGTTACATCGGCGAGCGGAGTAACTTCCGTGCGCTGTCCTGCGTAGGGCTCGAAACGCGGGCTCGCCGACGGAACTGTACTGACGCGCGTCTCCTCCAGCGTGTTCCAGCTTTCGCATTCGCCGCACTGGCCGGACCACTTCGGTTGTGTCGATCCGCAATTCTGACATTGGTATTCGCGCTTACTTTTCATCGGATCCTGTCGGCCCTATTCGCTCTCGACATAACGCGCCCGCATGCGTACCCGGCACAGAAGCTCGTAAGGGATCGTCTGCGCGCTGATCGCTACTTCTTCTACCGGCAGATCAGGGCCCCAGAGTACGACGGGATCGCCGACCGCCGCCTGTGGGACCGGTCGCAAATCGACCGTTAACATATCCATTGACGCCTCGCCGATAACCTGCGTCCTGACGCCGGCGACATCGATCGGTGTACCGGTAGCCGCCTGCCGCGGGTAACCGTCCCCGTAACCGAACGCAACAACACCGACGCGCATGCGTTCCGGGCACACGTACCCTTTGCCATAGCCGACGCTGCCACCGACCTCCACTTCACGAACGGCGATCAGATTCGACGCCACCGTCATCGCGGGTCGCAGACCGTAATCGGCGCCGCGGCTACCCTGAAACGGCGACACGCCATAGAGCATGAGACCGGGTCGAACCCAATCGGCATGGCACGCGGGCCAGGCCAACACCGCACCCGAATTCGCGATCGAGCGTTCCCCGCCGTGCGCGGCGACGGCGGACCCGAAAACACGCAATTGCTCGGTGACACTCGCATCGGTTTCGTGATGTGCGCTGGCAAGGTGGGTCATAAATCGGATCGGGCGGTGCGTTCCGCGCAAACGCCGGACGACGGCGTCTACGTCGGGCGGCGGAAATCCGAGCCGATGCATTCCGGTGTCGATCTTTACCCAGAGCGGAATGTCAGCTTTGGCCTCGCTCAAGGGTCTAAGCTGAGCTTGCGTGTGCACTACGGTCTCGAATCCGTTGGCTACGATTTCACCAACTTCATCGGCGGCGAACGGACCTTCGAGTAAAACGATGGAGCCTTCTATCCCGGCGTTCCGTAATGCGAGCGCCTCGTCGAGAGATGCTACGCCGAAGGCGTCGGCTTGGCGTTCCAACGCACCTGCGATGCGGGCAATGCCGTGCCCGTATGCGTCAGCTTTGACAATGGCCATGACTCGCGTACGCGGGGCATAGGCCTGTACGACTTTGAAGTTTGCCCGAACTGCCGAAACGTTGACTATGACCCGTGCGGGTCGAGTCATCCCGGTCCCTCGGCAGAGGAGAAATCCTCATAGGCAAGGTTTTCGAATGTTGTGTATTCCCCGAAAAATCGTAGTTTGCGTATCCCGATCGGCCCGTTACGTTGTTTGCCAATAATAATTTCGGCAATGCCTTTATCGACGCTATCTTCGTCATAGACTTCATCGCGATAGATAAACATGATGACGTCGGCATCCTGCTCTATCGCACCCGATTCGCGCAGGTCCGACATCACCGGCCGCTTATCGTTACGCTGCTCGAGGCTTCTATTGAGCTGCGACAGGGCTAACACCGGAACGTTCAATTCCTTCGCCAACGCTTTAAGCGATCGAGAGATTTCGGAGATCTCGGTCGCCCGATTCTCTTTCGAACCGTGGACCTGCATCAGTTGCAGATAGTCCACGACGATGAGCCCGAGACCATGCTCCCGCGCGAGCCGGCGACAACGAGCGCGCAGTTCACCGGGAGACAGCGCGGGCGTGTCATCGATATACATGTTGACTTCCGACAGGATACCGACGGCATGGGTCAACCTCGGCCAATCGTCATCGCCGAGCTTTCCGGTGCGAACTTTGTGTTGATCGATGCGCCCCAGCGACGAAAGCATGCGCATCGCCAATTGCTCGCTCGGCATTTCCATACTGAACATCGCAACCGGCAGAGATTCTTTGATCGCCGCGTGTTGCGCTATGTTGACCGCAAAAGCGGTCTTACCCATCGACGGGCGCCCGGCCACGATAACAAGATCGGATGCCTGCAATCCGGAAGTCATCGCATCGACTTCGTAAAACCCGGTGGCGACGCCAGTGATCGGGTTGTCACGCTGAAACAACTGATCGATGCGATCGAGCGCGTCGACCAGGAGATCCTTGACGCGACGAAATCCGCGTTTCCCGCGCGATTCTCGTTCGGCGATCTCAAAGACCATTCGTTCAGCGTTGTCCAGCAACTCATCGGCCGAGCGGCCCTCGGTACGATATCCGCTATCGGCAATGTCGGTACCGGCACGCACCAGGGACCGCAGAATCGAACGTTCGCGTACGATGTCTGCGTAGGCGGCTATGTTGGCGGCAGAAGGTGTGTTTTCCGACAGCTCAGCCAGATAGGGCAGCCCGCCGACCGTCTCGAGCAGTTCATTTTTCTGCAACCACTCGGCCAAAGTGACCACATCATATGGTTTTGCATCGTTGGCCAGCGCGTCGATGGCGCGGAATATTTCGCTGTGGTCGCGACGGTAGAAGTCGCGCTCGGTGAGTCGTTCGACGACCTGCAGCCATGCTTCATTGTCGAGCATCAGCCCGCCGAGCACCGACTGCTCGGCTTCGATGGAGTGGGGCGGAACCTTGAGCGAATCTGCGACCGCATCACGCCGGGCGCCGGCAAACGTCGCGTTTTCGGAAACCATGCTACGGGGGCCCGGTCGTTTTGACCCGAACGCCGCCAGGCCTCGCCCTGTCGCCATTCGCTACTGCGATGACACAGTCCGTTGGCGCGCGGCAGAGCTTGACCTCCCGAGCCAGAGACGGCTCCACTTCGCGAGGGAAGAAAATCTGCTCGTGTCTCGGCGGCCGTGAAGGGACGGTTCGAAAGTGTGAGCTATCCGGGTCGGGAGCCCGCTCGAGAATGGAAGTCGTCGCGAGGAAAAGCCACTTTGAGTCAGATCTTTCTCTCATTGGAAGCGAACAGTTTTTCTCGGTTATCAGACGGATCGGAAAACCTGGCGAAATCCGCCTTTCCGCGGCGGTTCTCTACTCTTCGACCGGCTCTTCGTGTCCGGAATCGACGACGGGTTCGTCTTCGGTGACCACGCATACCATAACCGATGTCTCGGCGTCGGCTTGCAGGTGTAGGGTCACGGAATGTTCGCCCAACTCGCGCAACGGTCCATCAGGAAGGCGCACTTCGCGCTTCTCGAGGTCGTTACCGGTCGCGGAAATCGCCGCGGCGATGTCTGCCGTACCGATGGACCCGTACAACTTTCCTTCCGCGCCCGCTTTGGCGGCAATGGTAACCGACAGATCCGCCATCCCTTCGATTCTACGCTGCGCCACCGACAGGGCATCCGACTGTGCCTTCTCCAGGTCCGCGCGCTGCGCTTCGAATTTCTCTATATTTTGCTGGGTCGCCGGCACCGCCCGTTTTTGAGGAATAAGAAAATTCCGGCCATACCCGGCGCGCACCCGAACCTTATCACCCAGGTCGCCCAACTTGTGGATTTTCTCCAACAGAATCACTTCCATAACAGCGTTCCTCTACTCGAATGCAATCTTTTTCTGCGGGCCGCGGCACGCACGCCCGATCAATTTTCGCGGCGTAGCCGACGAAGGTCGGCCAACGTATCGACGATACCGATGAATGCTAGCATCAACCCGATTCGATGCGGCATCACGATCAGCAACACATAAAACCCAAGGAGCCACCATTTCGCCAAACCGAGCTTGTGGACGCGATGGTGGATCACAGCGAGCCCTTGAGACGCGAACAATACCACCAGCACGACGAGCAAGTCACTCGGTAAACCGTGGACCCCGCCGGCGCTCAACTGCAGCAACGCGAGGACCGCTACCAGCGCGGCAATCGGCGAGACCACTCGCGGCAGGACTAAGCCACGGAATTCGCCACCAAATCCACCCGGGTTATACAATTCCGCCTGCCACCATCTGGCAAGCACTATGGTGACCATCCAATACAGACACATGACCACGACCGTCGCTTCGTGCATAACCCCCGCAGCGAGCGCAATCTCTTCTGGGTCGAAAAACGTTCCGCCCTGTGCTCTGACGGTTTCGCCGAGCGCTTCCAAACGGAGCGTCCAGTACGCGACGACGTCGGGTACGAGCGCGCGTACCGACGCCGCATAAAGCGCGGCGAACAGCGCACAGATCGTCATCGCCAGGCCCTGACTCTCCGATCTTCGCAGCGCCCATCCGACGATTAAGGCAGGCACCCAGGTCAGGCATAGCAGCACGCCCGCCGCGGCCTGCTGCAACAGTACGTAATACGCCACGGCGGCGACGAGTATTGCGACGCCGCTGACGCGAACCCCTTCGGCGGCCCCGAAGCGCAACGTCGCTAAACCAATAATCGCGCCGCTGACAATCATGAACGGCGCAAAAAACAAGGCGAACACCGCATAAGCGGCGGCATTGATCGACGCCGCCATGGGGCTGCGCATCGCAAATTTTGCGATCGCAAGCATCCTAGCCGGCCGGCATCGCGCGGATTATTGCGAGTCGGCCTTTCTCACCCATCGGCGCGACACGCGAGTCAAACGAAAGGGAAGTACGGGTTAATGCGCGTCGCAGTAGGGGATCAGTGCCAGATACCTTGCCCGTTTGATCGCCGTGGCCAGCTGCCGTTGATATCTAGCCTTGGTCCCGGATATCCGGCTGGGAACGATTTTGCCGCTCTCGGTGATATAGGCCTTCAGCGTATTGAGGTCCTTGTAATCGATCTCTTTAACGCCTTCGGCGGTGAATTTACAAAATCGGCGTCGTCGGAAAAATCTTGCCATCGGGGTCCTCCGAATTCTCAGTCGTCTGTGCCAGCCGCTTCCGTCGCGGCGGCGGATTCTGCTTTGCCTTCAGCGGCATCGGCGCTTTTTTCAGCGGTTTCCTCAGCCGCCCCGTCGGTCGCGGCCGGTTCACGAACGGTTTCGTCGGCCGCGGGCGATTCGCGGACGGCTTCCTGCGAGCGGCCGCTTCCTTCCCTGTTCGTGCTGCGTTCGCTACTTTGCGTCTCGCGGGCGTCCTGCTCTTCCTTAGCCTTGGCCATCGGCGACGGTTCCAAATCCGCTTGGTCGCGTTTGATGATCAGATCCCGGATAACGGCATCGTTGAAGCGAAAAGCGCTACTCAGTTCGTCGAGAGTCGGCGCGTCGCATTCGACGTTCATCAAGACGTAGTGTGCCTTGTGGATCTTGTTGATGGGGTAAGCGAGTTGCCGCCGCCCCCAGTCTTCCAGGCGATGAATCGTACCGCCGCCCGATTCGATCATCGATCGGTAGCGGTCGATCATGGCGTTCACTTGCTCGCTCTGGTCCGGATGGACCAGAAACACGATTTCATAGTGCCGCATTTCGGTTCCCCTTGTGGATTAAAGCTTCCCGCCGGCTGCGGTGAAGCAAGGAGGTATAAGGTGGGCCGATAGGCCCGATCAAGGCGCGTATTTTAGGCAAACCGGCGCCGCATTGCAAAACCCCGCCCGCCGGCCCGCGCCTCCGGCGACCGCTGGCCGGACGGGCGCTCCCGCAGCGGAAATACTGGCAGGACTATTATACGGCGCACCGCCGCTGCCGATTGGCCTCGAACAAAGCGATCGCCGTTGCGGTGGACACGTTTAAAGTCGCTAGCGCGCCGCCCATCGGGATCCGCGCTAAGCGGTCGCACTTCGTCCGCGTCAACCGGCGCAATCCCTTCCCCTCGCCGCCAAGCAGCAGTCCCAGCGGCACAGAGAGGTCGCAATCATAAATTGTCGCCGGGGCATCGTGCGCGGCGCCCACCAGCCACAATCCGGCGGTGCGCAGGCTTTCGAGCGCGCGGGCGAGATTCACGACGGTAATGATGGGTACGCTGTCGAGCGCACCGCTCGCGGCCTTGGCGACGGCCCCACCGATCCGCGCGGAACGATCGTTAGGGGCCAATACGGCGTCCGCGCCGGCCCCATCGGCGACCCGCAGACAGGCGCCAAAGTTCTGCGGATCCTGAACCTGATCGAGCACCAACAGCAATGGCGGCGGGCCGGGCGCGGATAGGCGACTGAGATAATCGTCGAATTCCATCGCGGCCGGTACGCGGCGGCGCAGTACGACGCCCTGATGCGCAGCACCGTCCGCCAGACGGGCGAGCGTTTTCGACGGTACCCGTTGAGTCGAGACGCCGGCAACATCGGCCAGCTCCTGGATGCGCGCAATTTCGGCCGACGGCTTCCCTTCTTTCAACCAAAGTTCGAGCGCGCCTTCGGCGGCGACGGTCAGCGCGGCCTCTACCGCGTGGATCCCCCAGCTAAGAAAGTGCCTACCGGCCATCGCTACCGCCGACGCCGGCGCCGCGGCGCGGTTTGGCCGAGCGTAAAATCGATCTTTCGATCATCGAGACTCACCCTCACCACGGTGATCTCCAAGGATTGCCCGATGTGAAATTCGCGCCCGGAAGCGCGCCCGCGCAAGGAGTGAACTACCGGGTCAAACTCGTAATAGTCCTGAGGCAACGCGGTCACGTGAACCAGACCCTCGACGAAGATATCGTCCAGTTCCACGAAAACACCGAAAGAAGTCACCGAACTGACGACACCGCTGAACCTGTCGCCGATCTTATCTTCCATATATTCGCATTTGAGCCACGCGACCGCATCGCGGGTCGCCTCATCGGCGCGGCGTTCCGTCATCGAGCAGTGCTGACCTAAGGCCGGAACCTCGCGGGTTTGTTCGGGCGATTGTTTGCGCCGGGCGATCCGTGCTTTGAGCGCGCGGTGTACGCACAGATCGGGATACCGTCTGATCGGGGAGGTGAAATGAGCATAAGCGTCGAGGGCAAGACCGAAGTGACCCGTATTCTCGGCGTTATACTCCGCGAGTTTTTGACCCCGTAACAGAATCATCTCGATCAGATGCCGATCCTGGCGGCCTTCGGCGTCGCGGAGTACACGAGCAAAATCGAGCGCCGACGGTTCGTCACCGCCGCCGAGCTGCAAGCCGACGCCGGTCAGAAATTCGCGGAGCGCACTGAGTCTCTCGGCATCGGGCCGTGCATGGACACGAAACAGCGCGGCGCGCCGATGCTTTATGAGATCGGTCGCCGCCGCGACGTTCGCCGCGATCATCGATTCTTCGATCATGCGGTGGGCGTCGTTGCGCTGCCGCGCTTCGATGCGCTCGATCTTGCGTTGCTCGTTGAAGACGAAATATGGCTCCTGAGACTCGAATTCGAGCGCCCCGCGCTGATCCCGACGCTCCTTCAAAAGCAGATACAGCGCGTACAGCGTCGCCACATGAAACTTGACCGATCCTTTTTCCGCGACAGCCGGGGCTTTCAGCCAGGTCGCGACCTCGTCGTAGGTCAGACGGGCATGGGATCGGATCGCGCCGTTGTAGAATCGGTACTTCGTCATCTCACCGCGCGCGTCGAAACGCATTTCACAGATCATGACCAGGCGGTCAACCTCGGGATTCAGCGAACAAATCCCGTTCGATAATGCTTCGGGGAGCATCGGTATCACGTTATCGGGAAAGTAGACCGAAGTACCCCGTTCGCGTGCTTCGAGATCCAGCGCACTGCCTTGTGTAACGTAATGCGCGACGTCGGCGATGGCGACATAAAGGACGTAACCGGTTGCGGATTTGCGGCAAAACACCGCGTCGTCGAAATCGCGGGCGTCCGCGCCGTCGATCGTAACGAACGGCGTATCGCGCAGATCCTTCCTGCCCGCAAGCATTTCGCTATCGACTTCGGCGGGCACCTGATCGACTCCATCGATGACGGCTCGCGGCCATTCGACGGGCAGCCCGTAGCTTCGAATAGCAACGTCGATCTCCATACCCGGTGCCATGTGGTCACCGAGTACTTCGACAATTTCACCGATGGGCCCGCGCCTGTTGTCCGGCTGCTGCTGCACCCGAACCACCACAAACTGTCCGTTTTTGGCCCGCTTACCGGCCTTGGGTATCAATATGTCCTGGTTGATGCGGCGATTGTCGGGGGTCACGATCCCGACCCCGCGGGCGCGGTAATAACGGCCGACAATTTCAGTATTGGCACGCTCCAGCACCTCGACTACGTTACCGTAGGGACGTTCCCGCCGATCGTAGCCGGCGACGCGCACCAACACCCGGTCGCCGTGAAGGACGCCGCGGGCTTCGCGATGCGACAGATAGATGTCCGCGTCATTGTCGTCCGGCCGCACAAAGGCGAAACCATCGGCGTGGCCAAAAACGCGACCGGCAATGAGTTCCATCCGTTTTGGGAGACCAAACCGATTGCCGCGGGTATGCATGACCTGGCCGTCACGGGCCATCGCTTTCAAACGGCGCCGCAAACCGATGAGCGCCGGTTTTTCGGTGACGTCGAGGGCGGCGGCTATCTCGCGCAGATTCGCCGGCGACGTCGCGGCTTCGAGGAACTGGGTTAGGGTTTCTCGCGAAGGGATGGGAACGTCGTAACCGTTGTCGACGGCTTGAACATCTTGGGTTTTCTTTTTCCTCGGGTTCATTGACTCACAGAGACGGGTTCGGTAGATTGCGCGCCTCTTTGCCGAGGTGGCGGAATTGGTAGACGCGCTGGCTTCAGGTGCCAGTGGGGGCAACCCCGTGGAGGTTCAAGTCCTCTCCTCGGCACCAAGCAATTAATTTTATTAGTTTTTCTGTTCAGCAGTCGCGCTTGGTCCATGCGGTGGCGGGCCTGGGTGCCCGCATTATCGGCTACGGGGCGCCGGGTTACCACCGATGCGTACGAACTCACCTCGGTACCGTCTCTGCAGCACCTGAAATGCCCCTCAGTCGGTGGTGCCGGCCGGCACTTTTTCGGCTTCAAAGCGCACCGTACACTTCAGGCCGGCCGGGATCGTACCGTCCGGATTGGGTAGCTCAAGGCGTACGCTGAACGTACCGCTGGCGGCATCAATCACCGGGTCGACTACCGAAATGCGAGCCGCATACGTTCCGCCGATCGGTTCTTCCAGGATGACTTCCGCTTCTGCCCGCGGATAGATCGTACCGAACACGCTCTTCGCCAATACGGCTTCCACGTACAAAGGATCGATACTGGCAATGCGCAGGAACACCGCCGGCAGGT
>CAZFZX010000127.1:0-14018 GCA_964523765.1 uncultured Enterobacteriaceae bacterium | reverse complement strand
ACCGGATTAAAGGGGCTTTGCCTTTCTTATTCGTGCAATATTCAGGCTAGTCGATCGACAACTCGCAAGGCCGCCCGGCGGTCTCCGTACGCAGCAGTTCGGCAAACTGAGACACGCCTAGTTTCGAGGTGATCCCGGCTCCTAGAGACGCTCCTTGGCGCAGTAACCCGGACTTGTACACCCGTAATTCGGGTTCCAGCAACGAACCGGTGATTTCCATCGATTCGACCATTGCAGGCGCATTAGACGAGAAGCTACCGCGCTGCAGTGGGCGGCATACCAAGGCTACTTTTTCGCCAGCAAAATCGAGCGTTCCCCCACAAAAGATGTCGAATCCGGGGGTCTGCAAACCGAGAACGCGCGCCGCGTCGACCAGACCGTCCGCGAATTCCAGTCTCGCTTGGGCGCAATCGAACCGAGTCGACCCGTCGCGCACGACAAACGGATTGAATCCGGCGAGGATAACGGAAAACAGATCCTTACCGACACGGTCGAGATCAGCGTTCGCGATGACGCCTTCCCGAACGCCGATGTCGAGTACCCCATCGGCCGTCGACGCGATTTCACGACCGGAACGACCAGTGCCCTGTAGCTCGAGTCGAAAATCGAACGGCGCCGATATCGCGTTCGGCGGCAGCGACGGCAATTCCGCCGCCTCCATTTCCCACCCTTGCACCGACATTACGGTACGTCGACTCGCTAGATCCTGAGTGAAAACCAGCCGCAATCGACCTCCCGCGAAATCCGCCGACGCGCCCGCGACCTTCACGGCGCCATCTTCGAACCGCAAGGGCAAGCGAACGTTGCGAAACTCGCCGGCATCGATGCTCAGGCGTTCGATCTGGAAGTCGACGTGCCCGTGCAACCACTCCATCCATACGGGTATCAGCGGCGCATCGGAAAAGACGCGTTGTCCCGGCGCAGCCGACTCGAACTCTGCGGCGGACGATGCCGGAGGCTGAACAACCGCGAGTTGCGCCAACGCAGACGCCAGTAGCAATTCGACGATACTACGGCGGCTCGGTCGAACCGCGCTATTCGAATAGTGGTACATGCGAATGAGCGACGACCTGTCGCCGAACGAAATCACCAAAGAGTTCGCGGCGCCAACCTTTGTAGAATCGAATTCCATCGCGCCCGCACACGGCCGCCTCGACGTCGCGGCGAGTAGCTAGCAACCCTACCGAAACTTCGCTGGCGGACGCACGTTTGCGCAATTCGTTCAGCAGGTCGTGCACTAGAGATTTCCCGCTATCGGTTAAACGCCGCGACTGCGGCTGCACGGGATCGAGAAAATCCATGTCGACGCCATTTATGGTTTCCAAGAGTTCATCGGCGTAACGTCGAATCAGACCTGGCGAGAGCCCGTCAACGCCGAGCAGATCCGGCTTCGAACGGGGCGCCGCCCGCGCCAAGGCAATCAGCCGATCGTCCTTCAATACCCAACCGCGAGGCAGATTGCGGGATCTCGCGCTACGTTCCCGCCACGCAGCGAGTGCCCGCGCGATGCCAAGTTCAACCCGACCGAGCCTAGCGACCCCCTTTACCCGGCGCCACGCCGCGCCCGGTTCATTCTCGTAGCGTGCCACATCACTCAGCCCCGAACATTCCTCCTCCAACCATGACTCGCGGCCTCTGTAACGGAGTTCTTCCGTGAGCCGGCGCTGTAGTTCCGTGAGATACCGAACATCGTCGGCGGCGTATTCCAGTTGACTTTTCGTCAAGGGACGCTGCGCCCAATTCGTCCGCGACGATGTCTTATCGAGTTCGATCGAGAAGAACTCGGAAACCAACCCAGCGTAGGCGATTTGGTCGGGCCGCCCTAGCAAAGCGGCTGCAATTTGCGTATCGAACAACGGCGTCGGGATCCGGCCCGTCTTGTTAAAAAAGATTTCGAGATCCTGGCGTGCCGCGTGGAGTACTTTTGCCCGCGAAGGCGAATACAGAGCGGCGAATAGCGGCGTCAGATCTTCAAGCACGAGCGCATCGATACTCCAGATTGAATCGGAGAGCGCAACCTGGATCAGGCACAACACCGGGAAGTACGTCCGTTCGCGCATAAATTCCGTATCGATAGCGATCACCTCTTCGCCATCCAGCGCCGATAAGAATTCCTTCAGCCCGGCGGGGCTGTCGATGAAATACGCGTTCGCCGACCCGGTCACGGTACGACTCGCGTCGATAGCGAACCTAAAGGTGCGTCCCGCGCGCCGACAACAAACACGAACACCGGAGACCACCGCCGCGGCCGCGGATCCGGGAGCGCTGAACGTACTGACCGGAGCATTCGCTTCGGTATTTTTGCCTTCATTATTGTGAACAATTCCAGTAAGTTCCCGTAAACAATTAGTTCCGTGACAATTAACTCGCCCAAATGAGCAGGCACCTCAGGCGCAAATGAGCTAAACTCAAAAGCTCGGCGCTTGTCGTAAGCATTGTTAATAGTCCGACATGATATCAAGGCGATTGGAGCGACCTATGAGGCCTGTTTGTACAGTTTTCATCGTGGTGGCGGCTCTTTGCGGGGCGCACGCGCACGCCGCAGCTCCGATCACTCCCAAAGACGAATTGGCGCCGCGTGCGGAACACAAACGGGCGACACGGCTCATCACACACTTCATCGCTAATTACCATTACAAAAAACCGCCGCTGGACGACGAATTATCCGAGAAAATCCTCGATCGGTACATCGAGATGCTCGATCCGACCAAGAGTTACTTGCTCCGATCAGACATCGACGGGTTCGTGCTGCACGCGGAATTGCTCGATGATTATTTGCGCCGATCCAATCTTCGCCCCGTATACGATATGTATTTAAGCTATCGCGAGCGAGTCGAAGCTCGGATTGAAAAGGCTTTCGCCTTGCTCGATTACCCGTTCGACTTCACCCGCGACGAAACTTTCGTCTTCGACCGTGAAGATGCCGATTGGGCTGAAGACGAGAAGGAGTTGGACGATCTGTGGCGTAAACGGGTGAAAAACGACATTTTGTCGCTCCGGATTGCCGGGAAAGACCCGGACGAAATCGACGACACGCTGCGCAAACGCTACGAAGGCATCACCCGCCGCACGGGCCAGCTGAATAGTGAAGACGTGTATCAAATGTATATAAACGCCTATACCACGTCGATCGACCCTCATACCGCGTACTTCTCGCCCCGCACTTCGGAGAACTTCAAGATCCGGATGAGCCTGTCGCTCGAAGGTATCGGCGCGGTTCTGCAGACAGAAAACGAACACACCCTCGTGCGCGAAATCGTACCCGGTGGCCCCGCCGACAAAGGCGGGAAGCTGCACGCGGACGACAGGATCATTGGTATCGGACAGGGCAGCGACGGGGAAGTCGTCGACGTGGTCGGGTGGCGATTGGACGACGTCGTCGACCTCATTCGGGGCAAGAAAGGTACTATCGTCAAATTGGAGATTTTGCCTAAAAAGTCCGGTCTGGACGGCCCCGGAAAGGTCATCAGTATCGAACGCAACACGATTAAGCTCGAAGAACAGGCGGCAAAGAGTTCAACGATCGAAACCGGCAACGGCCCGAACTCGCTGCGTATCGGCGTAATCGATGTACCCACTTTCTATATGGATTTCGAAGCCCGCACCCGCGGTGACGACGATTATCGCAGCACGACGCGCGATGTGCGTCAGCTAATTGCGGAATTCGACCAGGAAACAATCGACGCTTTAATCATCGACTTGCGCGGAAATGGAGGCGGGTCATTGAGTGAGGCAACCGACCTGACCGGTCTGTTTATCGACGTCGGACCCGTCGTTCAAGTCCGTAATTCTCAAGGGCGGGTGCAACTGGAGCGCGACACGGACCGCGGCCTGGCATACGGCGGTCCGCTGGCGGTACTCGTCGACCGCAACAGCGCATCGGCCTCGGAGATTTTCGCCGGTGCGATTCAGGATTACCGCAGGGGAATCGTTCTCGGCGAACCTACCTTCGGCAAAGGAACGGTGCAAAACCTCGTGGATCTAAACCGCTTTGACGACACCATGGACGGGAAACTCGGCCAACTCAAAGCGACAATTGCGCAATTCTTCCGGGTCGCCGGCGGTAGCACCCAGCATAAAGGTGTCATTCCCGACATCACTTTTCCGACCGCCTTGAGCTCCGACGATCATGGCGAACGTGCGTTAAACAACGCGCTGCCGTGGGACCATATTGCGGCTGCCCGGTTCAAACCCGTGAGCGGCGAGTATGCAGGCGTCGATCGGCTGCGCCGACTGCACGAATCCAGGGTAGCCGTGGACCCTGCCTTCCAAGCGGTGCTCGCACAAGAGGCCGCGATCGAAGTCGCGCGTGAACGGCAGGAAGTCTCGCTCCTGTTCGAGACCCGCAAAGCAGAGCATGATAAGAACAAACGTGAACAGCGCGAACGCGAAAATCAGATCCGGATCGCGCGCGGGCACGAACCGCTACCCGACGAAACGGATCTTTCGGACGACGACGAGGATGAGGTCGAAAACGACGATGACGAGGACTTCGACGTTGTCCTCGATGAAGCGAGCTTGATCGTCGCCGACATGGTTCTCAGCTCGGCTCCGTTGAGCCGCCTAGTCGACAGTGAACTCAAAGAATCGATGCTATCGGGCTCTAAGAATCGCGGCAAGGCCCTCGTAGACTGATCCCCGCTACTCACGCGTCAGGAACGAATTCGGCAACTCGATCGAACCACCCGACGATGTCGTTTAGCGAATAGCTGGCGTTTGCGGAGCTCGGATTGGGCGTGACGAATACCGCCGCGCGGTCGCCGAACCGGTCCTGCGCTCCCCATTCGACCCGACTTCGTTTCCTACCCAGCCCGTACCGCAGATAGTTGCCGTATGCGATCGTTCCCTGAAACCACAGAACGCGCGGACGACAACGTTCGATTTTCCCCATTAGGACCGGCGCCCATTTGCGGTAATCGTGCGCGCGTAATCCCGATGCGCCGGTCGTCGGGCGCTTGACCAGATCCGTGAAACCCATGTGTTCCTCGGAGAGCAAACGATGCATCGACTCGACGCTCGGCGGGTAATCGCCGGCTACCAACCGCGATTGATTCAGGGCCCGCCAGAATCGGTTCTGCGTCGTCGCAAAAGGATAACCGCGGCGCACCGAGTTTGGCGACGGGTTCAATCCAATGCAGAGAATTTCGACGCTTTCGTCGATAAAATCCGGAAGGGTTTCCACCGCCTCGCGAGATTCACAACCCGCGCGCGCAGGCCGACGCCGGCCGTATAACAGCTCGCGACCGCACCCGCGGGCGGAAAGTGCGACTAGGTGCGCAGGGTACCAACCGCATCGGCAGACGTACTGAATCGAACCTCCGGTTCACTTGAAAAGCCGTTTTATTCGATAATGCTACGATACAGGAGTGAGATGCATGACGACAGGATTCGTATTTGATCCTGGATTTCTTGAACACGATACCGGCCCGGGACATCCCGAACGACCAGAGCGCGCGAGCGCGATCGTATCGCACTTGGGAAAACTTCCATGGACGAAGAAGCTGCAAAGATTGCCGGCGCAGCGGGCCGATCTCCGCTGGATCAGATCAATTCACGCCGATGACTACCTGCGTCGCGCCGAAGCAGCCTGCAGAAAGGGAGCACCTTATCTCGACTCCATGGATGTCGCCATCTCACCCCGATCGTACGACGTCGCACTACTTGCCGCGGGCGCGCCGCTGGTCCTAGCGGATGCCATCATAGGGGGTGCGATCCGAAACGGTTTTGCACTGGTCCGCCCCCCCGGCCACCACGCAGAATACGACGCTGCACTGGGCTTTTGCCTGTTTAACAACGTTGCGATCCTAGCCCGGTACCTGCAGCAGCAACACGGCATAGACAAAGTCGCAATCGTCGATTGGGACGTCCACCACGGCAACGGCACGCAGCATGCCTTCGAAACAGACCCGAGCGTACTGTATATCAGTTTGCACCAGTACCCCTTCTACCCGGGGACGGGCGCCGCCTCGGAGCAGGGTGAGGGAAAGGGGAAAGGGACCGTAGTGAACTGCCCGATGCCAGCCGGCGCCGGCGATTCTGCCTATGAGCGGGCATTCGCACAACGCATCGTGCCCGCGCTCGACGCTTTCGCGCCGGATATCCTACTCATCAGCGCGGGTTTTGATGCTCACCGGGACGACCCCCTGGCCGAAATCCAGTTATCGACCGGCGCCTTCGCGTGGATGAGCCGACAATTGATCGATGTCGCCGAGAGCACCGCGGACGGACGAATCATTTCCGTACTGGAAGGCGGTTACAACCTCTCGCGCATCGGGGAGTGCGTCGCCGCCCATCTCGACGAACTGCGGCGCGCCGCCCTGCCATGAACACCCGGGCGAAAACTGAACTCCTCAATATTAGCCTGTTGACGCACTAGCCGGCTGCAGACAATGCCACAAACAGGATACCTCTATTTACACTCAGTACTCGGACTCGTGAGCTTTTGCGCGATCGCGTGGGTTTTCAGCACTAACCGGAGCCAGGTCCGATGGCGCAACGCGTTCGCGGGGGTCGCGATCCAGGTTGTTCTCGCCTGGCTGCTGATCCGCTTGCCCATCATGCGGAGTGCCTTCAACGGCCTAAACGATGCAGTCGTTACCCTACAAAACGCGACAGAGACCGGCAGCATTTTTGTTTTCGGGTTTCTCGGTGGCGGACCACAACCGTTCGTCGCCGATCCTCCGGGAAGCGCCTACATCCTCGCCTTTAGGGCGCTACCGCTGATTCTGGTACTGAGCGCGTTAACCGCTGTGCTTAACCATTGGCGAGTGCTGCCCGCGGTGGTCCGCTTGTTCTCGCTCCTACTCGAGAAAACGTTTCGCATCGGGGGGGCAGTCGGTCTCGCGGCCGCCGCCAACGTTTTTGTCGGAATGGTAGAAGCGCCGCTGTTCGTGCGTCCGTATCTCGCGCGCCTCTCGACCAGTGAATTATTTGTACTCATGTGCACCGGTATGGCGACAATCGCCGGGACGGTACTGGTCCTCTACGCGGGGTTCCTTGCGCCGGTCATCCCTGACGCGATCGGCCATTTGCTCGTCGCCTCGGTAATCAGCGTCCCAGCGGCGATCGCCATCGCCCACGTCATCGTGCCGGAAACAGCGCCCCCGACGGAAGGTCGCTGGGTACCGCCGGAGGGAGCTTCGAGCACCGTTGCCGCCATAACCGACGGTACCCAGAACGGATTGCAACTATGCTTGCACATCGCGGCGATGCTGATCGTATTGATCGCCCTGGTCAGCCTCGTGAATCTCGTCTTGTCCTTTTTGTTTCCGTCGATCGGCGGGCAGGCGGTGAGCCTCGAACGGATCCTGGGACTGCTGATGGCTCCGTTGGCCTGGTTAACCGGGATCCCGTGGTCAGAAGCGCCGCGCGCCGGTCAATTCCTCGGAATCAAGACCGTCATCAATGAATTCGTAGCCTACCGGCAATTCGCGGATGTCGCCGCGACTGAATTTTCCCCGAGATCGCGGCTTATTCTGCTGTACGCCATGAGCGGTTTCGCGAATATCGGCAGCTTAGGAATAATGATTGGCGGGATCGGCGCCATGGCGCCCGAACGCCGCAACGAAGTGATTAGACTGGGTCCGCTCGCGATCGTTGGCGGAACGCTCGCTACCCTGAGCACCGGCACGGTGATCGGGTTATTGGAGATTTAGGAGCCTTATGCGGGTTCCTTGCACCCGACACAGGTTGCCGCGAACGGGACCGCGTCGAGGCGCGTCGCTTCGATTTCCTCGCCGCATCTCACGCAAGTCCCGAACTCGCCGTTGGTGATCCGATGGAGTGCGGCGTCTATCGCGCGCAATTCGTCTTTGAGGCTGTCGTCTAGCGCGAATACGACCTCGTCGTTTTGCCGTTCGGTCGCCTGTTCGCCGAAATCGGCGCTCAACGGTCCATCGTGACGTTTGATATGGTCCTCGACGCGGCCGAGTCTATCGCTTAGCTGCTGCCGTAAGCCGATCAGTTTCGCTTCGAAGTCGGCGGTATTCATACTATGGTCCTTTCGAATTACTAAGAGCCTGTCGAACCGGTAGAGCGCCATTGGTGCGCAAGCAATCGAAATATGTCCGATTCGGTAACCAAACCGACCAACTTCTTCGACGAATCCAGAACGGGCAAGCCGCCGACCTTATGTTCAAGCATCAACTCGGCCGCATATCCGACTTGGTCGGTCTGGAACACGACGACCGGATCGGCTGTCATGACTAGTTCGACGATTAGATCATCCAGCGTTACTGACAATTCCTTAAACGACAGGTACCGTCCGACTTCCGCCGGCTTGAACTGCAAGATATCGCTCAGCGTGATGATGCCGATCAGCCGCTCGCCCTCGACCACGGGTAGTCGCCTGATTCGGTTCCTGGTCATCTCTTCGTACGCTTGCGCGAGCGAATCGTACTTTCCAAGCGTGATCAAAAAAGGCGTCACACAATCGGCGATTCGCATCGTCGCAATGGAATCTTGCATAGCCGCGCCCCCTTTTTGCCCAGTACAGTGTAGATCCCGCTTCGTCGGCAGCGTTGATCCAGATCAATATCGGACGTGGAAGCGCCCGTGCTTGCACTTCCAAGGCTCTTTGCCGGAACAATGAAGTGCTAAACTAAGGAACCTCTGATCAATTCATGGAACGTCGCCTTGCGCCCAAAACCGTCCACGTCTGCGTTGCGGCGCTTGTCAATAGTCCCTGCTATTGCCTGCGCGCCGCGCCTTGACCTGAACAATTTTGGGCGGCAACTCGACTGTCCCAGAATGAATCAGAGATTCCCTAGTCGATTATCTTTTTGACCGCAACGCTACTGGATTGAAGTTGAAAATCGTCATTCGGGTTACGCTGATCGCAGCCGTTGTCGTGGGTTTATGGTTCGCGGTACAGTCGCTCGAGAACAAGCAAGAAAGAGAGCTGGCGTTACTGGCAGCTCAGCCCAGGCCCCTGCCAACGATCGCCGTTGAAGAGGTAATGGCTGAAACCTGGCAACGTTATCTGTTCGCGATCGGTTCTTTTACGGCCGTTCAGGACGTCGACGTCACCAACGAAATAGAAGGCATGGTCACCTCGATCGACTTTGTTTCTGGCCAACAGGTCGACAAGGGCGATGTGCTCGTTACTCTGGATACCAGCGTCGACGCGGCCGAACTCCAGGCTCTAAAAGCGGAACAGCGTCTAAACGAACTACAGTTCGAGCGATCCGAACGGTTGGTGGCTGAACACACGATCTCTGCATCTGAATTTGATATCGCCGCAGCCAAACGCGATGAAGCGACGGCGATGACGCGGGCGAAAGCTGCAAGCGTTCGCAAAAAGACGATCCGCGCGCCATTCAGCGGAACGCTCGGGATCCGCAAAATCGACCTTGGCGAATACTTGGATTCAGGATCGGAAATCGTCTCTTTACAAATGCTGGCACCCGTTTATCTCGATTTCGCTACACCAGAACGTTTTTTCAGCCAGGTGTCGCTTGGGCAGATCGTCGAAGCGGAGGTCCACGCGTATCCGGGAGAAACCTTTCACGGCAAAGTCACGGCCGTAGAACCTGGCGTTGACCGGGCGACCCGAAACATTCGGATCCGGGCGAAGTTCGACAACCACGATAGCCGCCTGCGCCCGGGTATGTTTGCGGAAATCCGGAGCACCGTACCGCAGCGAGACGACGTCTTGACGATACCGGAAACTGCTGTGACTTATACTCCCTACGGCAACTCGGTATTCGTTGTGCAAGCCGACGGCGGAGGTCACCGGGTATCGCGGCGTCAAATCGACACCGGGGAGATTCGCTCAGGTAGAGTCGCGGTATCGAGCGGATTGTCCGTGGGAGAACATATCGTAAGTGCCGGTCACAACAAACTGCGTAACGACATGTCGGTCGAGATCGAAGAATCGGAACGACTTTCTTCGATCGCCAAAGACTGAACGGTGAGCCTCGGAAGCTCTATTCAATGAAATTCACCGACATTTTCGTCGAGCGTCCGGTGCTGGCGAGCGTCGTGAGCCTCCTGATCCTGGTATTGGGCCTACGCGCAATTTTTGCGCTCGAAGTTCGTCAGTATCCGGACACCAAGAACACAGTCGTCAGCGTTACGACGACGTACCCAGGGGCAAGCGGCGAACTCGTCAAGGGCTTCATCACGACGCCGCTGCAGCAAGCCGTCGCCGAAGCGGATGGGATCGATTACCTGACCTCGAGCAGCCGCCAGGGTATTTCCAAGATCGAGGTTCATATGAAGCTCGACTACGACCCGAAAGACGCGGTATCCGAAATCCAGGCGAAAGTAGCAAGCCAACGCAACGTCCTGCCGCGCGAAGCGGACGACCCGGTCATCGACTCGCATACGGGGAGCACCGGCTCGCTCATGTATATCGCCTTCTACAGCGCGAGCATGCATCCGTCTCAAATTACCGATTATTTGCTGCGCGTGGTCCGACCCCGGCTGCAGGCAATCCCCGGTGTCGCGAAAGCGACAATGTTCGGGCACAAGACGTTCGCCATGCGGGTGTGGCTCGATCCACGAAAAATGGCCGGTTTTGGTGTCACGGCGGGCGACATACGACAGGTTCTCCTATCGAATAACTATCTCGCCGGAGCTGGCGAAACAAAGGGCGAGCTCGTGGCCGTCGATCTCAGTGCCACGACTGACGTGACCCGGGTAGAAGATTTCAGAAAACTCGTCGTGCGGGTAGAAAACGGTACGCTCGTCAGGCTGGCGGACGTAGCTGAAACCGAACTTGGCTCCGAGGATTATGATTCCGGTGGGTGGTACAACGGACAAACCGCCGTTTACATCGGTATCGATCCCGTTCCGGGCAGCAATCCGCTCGATGTCGCGCGCGGTGTTCACGCGAAGATCCCGGAGCTCAAGGCCCAGATGCCGTCGGCAATGAACGTAATGATTCCTTACGACGGAAGTGAGTTCATCGAAGCATCAATCAAGGAAGTATTCCAAACGCTCGGCGAAGCCGTCCTGATCGTGTTGCTGGTGATTTTCATCTGCTTGGGTTCTCTGCGAGCGGCATGTGTGCCGGCGATCGCAGTTCCCCTGTCGCTGATCGGCGGCGCTTTTCTTATGCTCATCATGGGATTTTCTGTCAACCTTCTGACCTTGCTTGCAATGGTGCTTTCGATCGGCCTCGTCGTCGACGACGCCATCGTCGTCGTGGAGAACGTCCATCGGCACATTGAAAACGGGAAATCGGCATTCGACGCGGCAATCATCGGCGCCCGGGAACTGTGGCTTCCCATCATAGCGATGACGACGACGCTGGTGGCCGTCTATGCCCCTATCGGGTTCATGGGTGGTCTTGTCGGCTCATTGTTCATCGAATTCGCCTTCGCGTTGGCCGGCGCCGTGATCATTTCCGGCATTGTCGCTCTCACACTCTCGCCGATGCTGTGCGCGAAAGTATTCAAATCTTCGCGCCACGGACGGTTTGAACAAGCGGTGGAAAATTCGTTTGGATTCCTAGCGCGCGTCTACGGAGCGGTTCTGCGGCGGACGTTGAACTTCAGCTCCGTCATTGTCGCGTCCGGATTTGCGGTACTGGTCTGCATTTACTTTCTCTTCTCGATAGCGCAAAACGAGCTCGCCCCTACCGAAGACCAGAGCATCGTCTTCGTGTCGGGACGCGGCCCGGAAACTGCGACGGTCGAATATACGCGGCACTATGCGCACAAGATGCTCGAAGTGTACGGGACCATCGACGGATATAAAGAAAGCTTTTTCATGCTGGGTTCCGGCGGCACACCCAATGCCCTGTTCGGTGGGTTCAAGATGATCCCGCCGGATCGCCGAACACGCTCGCAAACGGAGATCGGCCGCGAACTACAATACAAGCTCGCGAGCGTTGCCGGCTTGCAGGTTTCCGTATTCCCGCGGCCGAGCTTGCCGGGAGCCGGGCGCGGACTGCCGGTACAGTTCGTCGTACTCGCCGCAACGGATTACGCCGAACTCGATCGCGCCGTGGATAAACTGCTGGATCAGGCGCTCGCAAGCGGGAAGTTTATTTTTCTCCAGAAAGCGGTCGAATTCACGCGCCCCAAGACCAATATCGTGCTGGATAGAAATCGAGCGGGCGCGCTCGGTATCGATATGGAAGAGATTGGCCGCACGCTTTCGCTGTTCCTGGGTGGAAACTACGTCAACTGGTTCAATTTCGAAGGCCGCAGCTACAAGGTCATCCCGCAGGTCGCGCGGGAACATCGCGCCACGCACGACATGCTGCAGAGCTACTACGTCCGCTCCGGTGAGGGTCGTTTGATACCGCTCGCGACACTGGTTTCGTTCGAGCAATCGGTGGAACCGAGCGACAGGACCCAGTTTCAGCAATTGAATTCCCTGATCCTGCAGGGAGTTCCAGCGCCCGGGGTGACGATGGGTGACGCGATCGAGTACCTAAACGGTGCGGCGAAAAGCATCCTGCCGCGTGAGTATTCGTGGGATTATGCCGGCATGGCACGGCAATACGCGCAGCAGGGCAGCGCGCTCGTCGTAACTTTCTTCGTTTCACTCGTCGTTATCTATCTCGTGCTGGCCGCGCAGTTCGAAAGTTGGCGCGACCCCCTGATAATCCTCATGTCGGTTCCGATGTCGATTGCCGGAGCACTGACCTTCATCGCGTTGGGCTTCGGTACGATCAACATCTACACCCAACTCGGTCTGATTACTTTAATCGGAGTAGTAGCGAAGAACGGGATCCTCATCGTCGAATTCGCCAACCGTTTGCAGACGACCAAAGGGTTTTCAAAGCGTGAAGCTATCGAACAGGCGGCAACGATCCGACTGCGGCCAATTCTGATGACCAGCATCGCTATGATCGTGGCGATGACTCCTTTGCTCGGCGCAAGCGGCCCAGGTGCCGTAAGTCGTTTTCAGATGGGTCTCGTCATCACGACAGGCTTAGGGATAGGGACGCTGTTTACCTTGTTCGTCGTCCCCGCCTACTACCTGTTCATTGCCCGCGACCATCGCCGCACCGGCGCCGTCGACCCCGCGGTTCCGATCGCGGAGGACTCGGTGGTAAATCCCGAGATAGCACCTCCGATTTCCGACGGGTAGCAACGGACCCCGTCGCACGCATACTCCCGCGTGCGGCTCCCTCGATGTTGGTGCCAACATGAAAGTTAAGGCGCTTCCGATTCCTTGTTACGGTCAAAAAACCTCTGACAATAACGTTTCGGCTCGTCGGTTTCGTAGGCCCGCGAGAAAGAGGCCAAACCCGCCCGGATCGCCGCCTCGATATCCAATTGTTCCCACTGACGGCAAAGCGATTTCTGCAGCCGCACCGCGTTCGGACCCGCTTCAAGGATGTCGCCGACGGCAGCTGCCACGGCCTCGTCGATATCGCTTTCGCCGACCTGTTGTTGGACCAGACCGATGCGATCCGCCTCTTCCGCCCCGATCAGGTTCCCGCGAAAGACCAGTTCGCGCGTCTTACCCCAACCGATTAGCTGCGGTAGCAATGCGGCCTCCACTACGGATGGCACACCTACTTTGACTTCAGGCATCCCGAATACGGCAGTTGAATCGCAGATCCGAAAATCGCAAGCCGCGGCGATTTCCAGGCCGGCGCCGAGACAATACCCTTTGATGCGGGCGATCACCGGCACTGGAAAATCTCTGATCGCCGCACACAATTCGTGAATCGCGCCGACAAACTCCGCTGCATTGTGCTTTTCGAGCCCGCGCAATTCTTTGAGGTCAGCCCCTCCGACGAACGCCTCGTCCGTGGCACCTTGGAGCACAGCACACCGGATCCCGGGCGTCTCTCCCTGATTTCGGATCCCCTCCGCGCATCGCGTGACGGCCTGGCGCCCTATCACGTTGATGCGGGTGCGCCCGGATACGGTAAAGATCGCTACATCGCCGTCGCCGTGTCGGAATAACTCGCACTCAAACCCGGGTTCGTCGGTTGTCATTCATGCTCTCCAAAAAGCCCTTCGGGGTCGGATCCTCAGCGTACAGGCTCCTCATAAGTTAGGGAACGTCTGAATAAGGCATCGATTTGAGAGCTGCGGTCGCGATTCATG
>CAZFZX010000126.1:0-14050 GCA_964523765.1 uncultured Enterobacteriaceae bacterium | reverse complement strand
CCCGCCTGGGGGTTGGGTTTCGTATGACGTTTGACGACGTGTACGCCCTCGACGAGCACGCGGTTCTCGTCTAAGACGCGCAGCACCGTACCGCGTTTACCCTTGTCTCTGCCGGACCGAACGTAAATTTCGTCGCCTTTCCTTATTCTTTTCATGCCGGCCACCCTGACTCAAAGAACTTCTGGTGCGAGCGAGACGATCCGCATGAAACGTTCCGTCCGCAATTCGCGAGTAACGGGTCCGAAAATCCGTGTGCCGATCGGTTGCAACTGCTTGTCCAGCAGCACCGCCGCGTTGCCATCGAAACGAATAAGCGACCCGTCCGGGCGCCGCACGCCTTTTCGCGTTCGCACCACGACGGCCTCGAATACTTCTCCCTTTCTCACTTTTCCCCTCGGTATCGCTTCCTTGACGGTGACCTTTATAACATCGCCGATATTCGCGTACCGGCGCCGGGATCCACCCAATACCTTAATGCACATCAAGCGGCGCGCGCCGCTGTTGTCGGCCGCATCAAGCATCGATTGCATTTGTATCATTCTGGCTGTCTCCGCCGTACCCGCTCGATTCTGCTTTAAACCTGTGGCGCGCGCTGCAGCACTTTCTGCAGCCGCCAAAATTTCCTCTTAGAAAGCGGGCGGCACTCTTCGATCGCCACGGTGTCGCCTTCATTGCACTCGTTATTCTCGTCGTGAGCCAACAACTTGGTCGAGCGTCGAATATATTTCTTGTATAGAGGGTGTTCGACCTGACGCTCAACGAGAACCGAAATTGTCTTTTCCATTCGGTTACTCACAACCTCACCGACGACTGTCTGAGCCCTGCTACCGTGATCACTCATGCTGCGTTATCCAATTTCTTTTCGCCGAGAACGAATTTAATGCGCGCAATGTCGCGCCGAACTTCACCAAACTGACTCGATCGAGGCGGCTGCCCCGACCCCGCTTGCATACGAAGGTTGAATTGTTCGCGCCGCTTTTCGAGCAATAATTCGTTCAACTGCTCCGCAGTTTTCTCGCGTAGTTCTTTTGCTTTCATTACATCAATTTCCGCGTGGCAAATTTCGTTCTAACTGGGAGCTTTGCGCCCGCGAGCCGAAATGCTTCGCGCGCGAGTTCTTCTCCAACGCCCTGCATTTCGTACAACACTGTGCCCGGTTTGACCACGGCCACCCAATACTCGACGTTACCCTTGCCTTTTCCTTGACGGACTTCGAGAGGCTTCTTCGATATCGGCTTGTCCGGAAACACCCGGATCCAAACTTTCGCGCCACGTTTTACGTGCCGGGTAATCGCGCGCCTGGCGGCCTCTACTTGTCGGGCCGTTAACCGGCCACGCGTCGTGGCTTGCAGGCCGTATTCTCCAAAGCTTACCTTGCTGCCGCGGAGCGCCAAACCCCGATTTCGACCCTTCTGTTGCTTCCTGAACTTTGTTGTTTTCGGTTGTAACACGACTTAGCTCCCAGCTGCGGCAGTTGCTTCTGAAGATTCTTCTTCCGGTTCTTCAGCCCGCTGGATGATCTCGCCTTTGAATATCCAGACTTTCACCCCAATCACGCCGTAAGTCGTGCTAGCCTCCGCCAGACCATAGTCGATATCGGCGCGCAGCGTGTGCAATGGTACTCGACCTTCTCGATACCACTCGGACCGAGCTATTTCCGCACCGTTGAGCCGGCCGGCGACGTTGATTTTGATCCCCTGTGCGCCGAGACGCATCGAATTGGAGACTGCCCGTTTCATCGCTCGGCGAAACATGATCCGGCGCTCCAGTTGCTGTGCCACCGACTCGGCAACGAGATAGGCGTCGAGTTCCGGCTTGCGGATTTCCTCCACGCTGATATGCGCCGGGATCCCCAAAAGCGCAGTCACCTGCTTTCTCAATGATTCGATGTCTTCGCCTTTCTTACCGATCACGATGCCCGGGCGAGCCGTATGGACTACGATGCGCGCATTGTGTGCCGGACGTTCGATCTGAATGCGGCTCACCGACGCGTGCGCAAGTTTCTTACGTAGAAATTCTCGTATTTCCAGATCGGCGTTGAGATAATTCGCATAATTCTTCGTATCGGCGTACCACGTCGACGTCCAGTCCTTGACGATGCCGAGACGAATGCCGTATGGGTGAACTTTTTGTCCCATTCTTATTGCCCCGTTTCTGCGACGGCCACGGTGACGTGACTCATGCGTTTTAATATCTTGTTTGCCCTTCCGCGGGCCCGAGGGCGCCATCGTTTCATCGTCGGTCCCTCGTCAATCATGATCTCACTGACGGTCAATTCGTCCACGTCCGCCGCGTCGTTGTGCTCGGCATTGGCGATAGCGGATTCCAGAACTTTCTTGATGATTTTCGCAGCTTTCTTATTGCTGAACGTCAATAGGTTTATGGCGCTATCCACGGGCAAACCGCGTATCTGGTCGGCGACCAACCGAACCTTCTGTGCGGAAATTTTCGCATTCCTGAGTTTTGCGACCGTAGCCATCGGATTACCTCGCTATTTCGCCTTCCGATCCGCCGAGTGTCCGCGAAACGTCCGCGTCGGTGCGAATTCGCCGAGCTTATGCCCAACCATGTTCTCGCTTATATATACCGGCATATGCTGACGGCCGTTGTGCACAGCGATCGTCAAGCCAACCATATCCGGAACGATCATCGAACGCCGCGACCATGTCTTGATCGGCCGCTTGTCGTTATTCGCCCGCGACGCGTCAACTTTTTGCTGCAGATGATGATCTACGAACGGACCCTTTTTTATGGAACGTGGCATAACTGACTCCGCGGCTAGCGCTTATTGCGTCGGCGAACAATGAATTGGTCGGTTCGCTTGTTTGTTCGCGTCTTGTGACCTTTAGTCGGCTGTCCCCACGGAGAAACGGGGTGTCGGCCACCAGAACTGCGGCCCTCGCCGCCGCCGTGCGGGTGGTCGACCGGATTCATTGCGACGCCCCTAACGGTCGGCCGTACGCCTCGCCAACGTTTGGCACCAGCCTTACCGAGCGATCGCAAGGAGTGTTCAGAGTTACCGACCTCGCCAATCGTTGCCCGACATTCGATCGGTATTTTTCGCATTTCGCCCGACCGCAAGCGTAACGTCGCGGTAGCGCCTTCACGCGCTACATACTGAATACCAGCCCCGGCGCTGCGCCCAATCTGCGCACCCTTTTTTGGTTTGAGTTCGACACAGTGAACGATCGTCCCGACCGGTATATTTCGCAACGGTAAACAGTTTCCAGTCTGAATCGGCGCATCGGAACCGGACCGAACAGTGTCACCCGCGGTCAAACCCTTCGGCGCGATGATGTATTGTCGCTCGCCGTCCGCGTATAACAGCAACGCGATGTGCGCCGAACGATTAGGGTCGTATTCCAGGCGCTCCACTTTCGCCGGGATCCCGTCCTTCCGTCGCTTGAAATCGATCCGGCGGTAGCGTTGTTTGTGCCCGCCGCCGCGGTGGCGTACCGTAATTCGCCCGTCGTTGTTACGACCCGAAGTGCGCTTTTGGGGCTCGAGCAACGGCCCATAGGGCTCGCCTTTGTGTAACTCAGGCGTAACCACCCGAACACTTCCGCGCCGCCCGGGCGATGTCGGTTTCGATTTTATCAGAGCCATGATCCGCTAGTTCCTTACTCTTCAATCACCCGCCAAGAAATCTATGTCGAAGCCCGATTCGAGTTTGACGTAAGCCTTTTTCCACGCTTGTCGAACGCCGACACTGCCACGGAAAGAACGCGTCTTGGCGGGAACATTCGAAACCTGCACTCTTTCTACTTTAACGCTGAAAAGTTCTTCGACCGCCGCCTTGATCTCAGGTTTCGTCGCATCCGAAAGGACCCGAAAAACGTACTGGCGGTTTTCATCGGCCGCACGCGTCGCTTTCTCCGAAATTTTGGGTTCCACTAGAACCTGCATCAGCCGTTCTCGGTTCATTTCAGACGCTCTTCGATCCGCGCCAACGCAGCTTGTGAAATCACGATTTTTTCATATGCCAAAAGCATGGCGGGGTCGACGGTTGCGACGTCGACGAGACCAACCCAGTAAAGATTGCGCGCGGCGAGATAAAGGTTCTCCGTAACATCTTCGGCAACTATTAGGACGTCGCTCGCCTCGAAATGCTTCAGTACGGAAACCAGCGCCTTGGTTTTTGGCTCTGTCATTTCGCAGGAATCCACGACCACTATGCGCTCCTGGCGCAACAACTCCGAGAATATCGAACAGAGCGCATTACGGTACATCTTACGATTGACCTTTTGCGCATAATTTCTCGGAGAAGCGGCAAAACTCACTCCGCCTCCGCGCCATATAGGGCTGCGGATCGTACCGGCGCGCGCTCGGCCGAGACCCTTTTGGCGAAACGGTTTAGCACCGCCGCCGCGTACCGCTGCGCGACTCTTGTTCGCTTTTGTGCCGCGACGTCCGCCAGCGAAATACGCTGTCACTATCTGGTGGACCAACGATTCATTGTACGCCCGGGCGAAAACGTCTTCCGATAGTGCGACGTTCCCCGCCAAATCACCGCTAGAAAACGACCGGATCTGCAGTTCCATGATTACTTAGTTTCCACGCGTCTTAACCGAGGGTTTAATCATGAGGTCGCCGCCTTTGGCGCCGGGAACGGCCCCCTTGATCATTAGAAGATTTCGTTCGTTGTCGACCCGCACGATTTCCAATCCCTGTATCGTGCGACGCGCATTCCCCATTTGACCGGACATACGCTTGCCTTTGAATACGCGGCCCGGCGTCTGGCACTGCCCGATCGAACCCGGAACCCGATGTGCCAATGAATTGCCGTGGGTGGCGTCACCCATACTGAAATTGTGACGCTTAACGACACCAGCATAGCCCTTACCGATTGTCGTACCCGTTACGTCCACCGTCTGGCCGGCCTCAAACAAATCGGCCTTTAGCTCCGATCCGGCTTCGAGGCTTTCTGCTTCACTTTCGTCGACACGGAATTCCCACAGCCCTCGGCCTGCTTCCACCGCGCTCTTCCCAAATTCCCCCGATTCTGGTTTGTTGATCCGGTTGCGGTGTCGCGCCCCCGCCGTAATCTGTATGGCGCTGTAGCCATCGGTTTGCGCGGTTTTGATCCGAGTAATCCGATTCGGCGCGACTTCCACCACGGTTACCGGGATCGACTCGCCGTCTTCGGAAAACAGCCGCGTCATTCCGCATTTTTGTCCAATTAATCCGAGTGCCATACCGGGTCGCTCCCGATGTTCTAATTGAGCTTGATCTGGACGTCGACACCGGCGGCCAGGTCGAGTTTCATCAGCGCGTCAACGGTTTTATCCGTCGGATTTACGATATCGAGTAAGCGCTTGTGCGTACGAATCTCATATTGATCCCGCGCGTCCTTGTTAACGTGGGGCGATATGAGCACGGTAAACCGCTCCTTTTTTGTCGGCAACGGAATCGGACCCTTCACCTGAGCGCCGGTACGCTTGGCGGTTTCAACGATCTCCCGGGTCGATTGATCGATCAACCGATGATCAAACGCCTTCAGCCGAATTCTAATTACCTGTTGGTCCATATTTCCGCTTCACTTTGTGTTAACAGGATCGTCGTCCAGGTCGCAATACCGTTACCGGCCCCGGGGGCGTCTTTCCTGGATCGTCGATTACTCTATGATCTTCGAAACCACTCCCGCACCAACCGTGCGCCCGCCTTCCCGGATCGCAAATCGCAATCCATCCTCCATCGCGATTGGATTGATCAACTTTACTTCTACCTTTACGTTGTCTCCAGGCATTACCATCTCAACGCCTTCAGGCAACTCCACCGCACCCGTTACGTCCGTCGTCCGAAAATAAAATTGCGGACGGTAATTGTTGAAAAACGGGGTGTGCCGCCCTCCTTCGTCTTTCGACAACACGTAAACCTCCGCCTCAAAATGAGTGTGCGGATTCACCGAACCAGGGACACACAGTACCTGCCCTCGTTCTACCTCGTCTCGCTTCGTTCCCCGCAACAATACCCCAACGTTGTCTCCAGCCTGTCCTTCGTCCAACAGCTTGCGGAACATCTCTACTCCCGTGCACGTCGTCTTCGTCGTCTCTTTGATCCCGACGATCTCGATCTCGTCTCCAACATGCACTACGCCGCGTTCTACACGGCCCGTCACTACCGTTCCTCGTCCACTGATCGAAAATACGTCCTCTATCGGCAGCAAAAACGGTTGATCTACAGGTCGCTCAGGCAGCGGTATGTAGCTATCCATCGCTTCTACCAACTTCGCCACCGACGGCATCCCTAGCTCGCTCTCGTCTCCCTCTAACGCCTTTAATGCGCTTCCCACCACCACCGGCGTATCGTCTCCAGGAAACTGATACAGATCCAACAGCTCGCGAACCTCCATCTCTACCAGTTCCAGCAACTCCGCATCATCCACCATGTCCGCCTTATTCAGGTACACCACGATGTACGGAACTCCTACCTGCCGCGCCAACAAAATGTGCTCTCGCGTCTGCGGCATCGGCCCATCCGCCGCGCTGCATACCAGGATCGCACCGTCCATCTGTGCCGCTCCCGTGATCATGTTCTTCACGTAGTCCGCGTGCCCCGGACAGTCAACATGCGCGTAGTGTCGATTGTCGCTCTCGTACTCAACGTGCGCCGTCGCTATCGTGATGCCCCGCTCGCGCTCCTCCGGCGCGTTATCTATCTGATCGTACCCCTTTGTCTCCCCGCCGTATTTCGACGCCGATATCAAGGTCAACGCCGCCGTTAACGTCGTCTTACCGTGATCCACGTGACCGATCGTTCCTACGTTTACGTGCGGCTTTGTTCTTTCAAATTTCTCCTTCGACATTTCGACCCCCGTACTAATCAGGACTTGGCGCTTAGTTACGCTTGCTTAATGATTGTTTCCGCGACGCTACTGGGCGCGGCCACGTATCGAGAGAATTCCATCGAGTATGTCGCCCGGCCCTGAGTCGCAGACCGCAAATCGGTCGCATATCCGAACATCTCCGAAAGCGGCACTTCGGCGCGAATGATCGTCCCGACGGGCGAATCCTCAGTTCCCCGCAAGATTCCCCGGCGACGATTCAGGTCGCCATTCACCGTTCCCATGTAGTTATCCGGCGTAACGATTTCGACATTCATCACGGGCTCCAACAACACTGGCGCTGCCCGCTTAGCGCCGTCTCTAAAGCCCATCGACGCCGCGATTTTAAAGGCCACTTCACTTGAGTCGACCTCGTGGTAAGAGCCATCGTACAAAGTCACTTTCACGTCCAGCATCGGATATCCAGCGACGACACCGTTCGCCAACTGTTCGACGATGCCTTTTTCAACGGCTGGGATATAGTCCCGCGGAACGACGCCGCCGACAATCTCGTTGACGAATTCGAAACCGCTGCCAGCGGTGCCCGGCTCTATTCGAAGTACCACGTGCCCGTATTGACCACGGCCACCGGTCTGCTTTACGAATCTTCCTTCCGCCTTCTCGACCGACTTGCGGATTGTTTCGCGATAGGCAACCTGTGGCTTTCCGACGTTCGCTACGACATTGAACTCACGGCGCATGCGATCGACGATGATATCGAGGTGCAATTCCCCCATCCCGGCAATAATAGTCTGGCCGGATTCTTCGTCGGTCGACACCCTGAAGGACGGATCCTCAGCGGCGAGCTTCGTTAACGCGACACCCATTTTTTCCTGGTCGGCTTTCGTCTTGGGTTCCACCGCGACCGCGATGACGGGGTCGGGAAATTCCATTCGCTCGAGCGTTATCACTTGCTTGGCGTCGCACAGCGTATCACCGGTCGTAACATCCTTGAGGCCGACCGCGGCAGCGATGTCCCCGGCTCGTACTTCTCTGATCTCTTCGCGACTGTTCGCGTGCATTTGCAGGATGCGACCGACGCGTTCTTTCTTGTGTTTAACCGGATTGTAGATCGAGTCTCCGGAACTGATCACGCCGGAATAGACGCGGAAAAAAGTCAGGCTGCCGACAAACGGGTCGGTAGCGATTTTAAAAGCGAGCGCGGAGAACGGTTCGTCGTCGGAGGACGGTCGCGATGCGTCCGTCTCACCATCATCCAATATGCCCCGGATCGGTTTGACTTCCGTCGGTGCCGGCATCAGCTCTATCACCGCGTCCAGTACCGCCTGAACGCCCTTATTCTTGAACGCGGAACCGCACAATACGGGTACGAGCTCATTCGCCAGTGTACCGGCACGCAGACCCGCAACGACCTCGTCCACTTCGAGATCGCCGTTCTCCAAGTACTTTTCGGTCAGGTTGTCGGCCGATTCTGCTGCCGCTTCGACCATCCTTTCGCGCCACGCCACGCATTCATCCCGCATATCCTCCGGGAGATCACGCTCTTCGAACTCCATCCCGAGTGTCGCTTCGTCCCAATAGATGGCGCGCATTCTGATCAAGTCCACTACGCCTTTGAACGAATCTTCGGCCCCGATCGGAAGTTGAATCGGTATCGCGTTGGAACCAAGGCGTTCTCTGATTTGATCCACGACGCGTAGAAAATCGGCCCCCGCACGGTCCATTTTATTGACGAACGCCAGACGCGGGACTTCGTATTTGTTGGCTTGGCGCCAGACGGTCTCCGACTGCGGTTCGACTCCCCCGACAGCGCAGAAAACGCCGACCGCGCCATCGAGCACCCGCAGAGAGCGCTCTACTTCAATGGTGAAATCGACGTGCCCCGGGGTATCGATAATGTTGATGCGGTGTTCGGGAAACTGGTTCGCCATCCCGCTCCAGAAACAGGTTGTCGCTGCGGAAGTAATCGTGATCCCGCGCTCCTGTTCCTGTTCCATCCAATCCATGGTCGCCGCGCCGTCATGGACTTCGCCAATTTTATGGGAAACACCCGTGTAATAAAGGACCCGCTCCGTTGTGGTCGTCTTACCCGCATCGATGTGGGCCATGATGCCAATATTGCGATAGCGGTCGATCGATGTAGTGCGCGCCACCTGTCAAACTCCCGGACCGAACGCTACCAACGGTAATGAGAGAAAGCGCGATTGGCTTCCGCCATCTTGTGCGTGTCTTCCCGCTTCTTCACCGCGGTTCCCCGGTTGTCCGAAGCGTCCATCAGTTCGCCTGCCAGGCGTTTATCCATCGATTTCTCGCTGCGTTTGCGGGCAGCATCGACAACCCAACGCATCGCCAGCGCCATACGGCGGTGCGGCCGAACTTCAACCGGAACTTGATAAGTCGCGCCGCCTACACGCCGAGACTTAACTTCGACTTTCGGTTCGACATTCTCGAGCGCTTGCTTGAACAAATCGAGCGGCTCACCTTTAACCTTGAGATCATCGAGGGCCCCGTAGACAATCCTCTCGGCGACAGACTTTTTGCCACGGGACATTACGAGATTGATGAATTTCGCCAACACCTGATCTCCGTATTTCGGATCCGGCAGAATCTCACGTTTTTGTGCTGCATGCCGTCTGGACATTTCTAGCGATCCCTATGCCTTGGGCCGTTTGGCGCCGTACTTGGAGCGGCCCCGGCGACGGTCGCTAACTCCGGACGTATCCAACGTTCCCCGGACGGTATGGTAGCGCACGCCGGGCAGATCTTTGACCCGGCCGCCACGGATAAGAATGACCGAGTGTTCCTGCAGGTTGTGTCCTTCGCCGCCAATGTAGGTCGTTACTTCATGACCGTTCGTGAGCCTCACGCGCGCCACTTTGCGCAACGCCGAATTCGGCTTTTTCGGTGTCGTCGTATACACGCGGGTACACACCCCTCGTTTCTGCGGACATCCCTCGAGCGCCGGCACGTTGCTTTTCTTTTGCTGGCGTTTGCGTGGTCTGCGGACCAGTTGGTTGATTGTGGCCATAATCTCGACTTCTGATCGGCCTCGCTTAAGACCGCGTTGCATTAGTATTCCAAATTCGAGGCGGTTGCTCGCCCGGCCGGTCCATTTACGATCACGGCTGGTCGTTCCCGCCTTCCCGCGCGACGGCAACAGCATCAACTACGCTCGCATCCGCAAGTTGGGCGGTGCTCGTGGTAGTTCGGCCGCAAATTGCGACTGTTAAGGGACTGGAATGCCGGGCGCCAAAAAAAGCGACAGGCAGGAGCACGCTCCGGCCTGTCGCAGAAGCGGAATTATAGGGAGTTAGGGCCTAATCTGTCAATGCTTATCCGGCACTTTTCGTCGTCTGGTCGACCGATTCGTCCGCGCTGCCGGTCGGCTGCAACTCCGATAGTACCTCGGCTTCGGCATCGGTCAGCATAAGTGTCTCGAAACTCTGATCTCGCTTGCGCCGGCGTTCCGCATGGTAGGAGAAGCCCGTTCCCGCCGGGATCAACCGCCCGACGATGACATTTTCCTTCAGCCCGCGGAGTTCGTCGCGCTGGCCGTTTACCTATGCTTGGGTTAGCACCCGTGTGGTCTCCTGGAACGACGCCGCTTAAATAAACGACTCTGTTGCCAGCGAGGCCTTCGTGATTCCCAGCAGCAACTGGTCGTAAGAGGCCCCTTCTTTGTCCTCCCGGCGCATCCGTTCGTTTTCTTCGACCACTTTTTCCTTCTCGACCTGTTCGCCGCGCAGAAAACGCGAGCCGCCCGCGGTGGCAATTTCGACTTTTCGGAGCATTTGGCGAACGATCACTTCAATGTGCTTGTCATTGATCTTCACACCCTGGAGACGGTAGACCTCCTGTACCTCGTTGACGATATAGCGGGTGAGTTCGCGTACCCCTTTCAACCGCAGGATGTCATGGGAATCCGGCGCGCCATCGCAGATCGTCTCTCCCTTCTCGACGTGCTCGCCCTCAAACACCGTGACGTGCCGCCATTTTGGAATCAAACTTTCGATGCTTTCGCCGTCTTCTTGGGTGATCACGAGCCGCTGTTTGCCCTTGGTGTCCTTTCCGAAAGACACGGTGCCCGTAGCCTCGGCCAGGATCGCCGGCTCCTTCGGTTTACGCGCTTCGAACAAATCCGCAACTCTCGGCAGGCCGCCGGTAATGTCGCGTGTTTTAGACGATTCTTGTGGAATACGGGCTACGACGTCCCCAACCTTGACTTCGCCGCCATCGGCAATGCTCACAATCGCTCCCGGTGGTAGAAAATAGTGGGCCGGTATGTCGGTCCCCGGTATCTTGAGCTCCCCGCCCTTGGCGTCGACCAACTGTATCATGGGTCGCAAATCCTTTGCCGCCTTTCCACGCTGCTTCGGATCGCTAACGACGACCCTGGCCAAACCAGTAATCTCGTCCATTTGCCTCGAAACCGTCACGCCGTCGACGATATCTTTCAAGGTTACCCGACCGTCGACTTCGGTGATAATCGGATGAGTATGCGGATCCCAATTCGCGATCGCTTGACCGGACTCGACGTCAGCGCCATCGGCGACCCGCAGAGTGGCGCCGTACGGGACCTTATAGCGTTCACGCTCCCGCCCGATATCGTCGACGATGGCCAATTCACCGGACCGGGACACCGACACGAAATCGCCATCGCTGCGCTGGAGCACCTTCATATTGACCAGCCTCACCGCGCCACCGTACTTCACATCGATGCTGTTCACTGCAGCCGCCCGGGACGCGGCACCCCCAATATGGAAGGTCCGCATCGTCAGCTGGGTACCGGGTTCTCCGATCGACTGAGCGGCCATGACCCCGACCGCCTCGCCGACGTTGACCCGATGTCCTCGCGCCAGGTCGCGGCCATAGCACGAAGCACACACCCCGTAGCGGGTTTCGCAGGTTATCGCCGAGCGCACCTTGACTTCGTCGACTCCGTAGTCGTCGAGTTGCTGGACCCATTTTTCGTCCAGCAGCGTGCCCGCCGGCGCAATTACGGCATCGTCACCCGGCTTTTTGAGGTCTTCGGCAACGACACGGCCGAGTATTCGGTCGCGCAGGGCCTCGACTTCGTCTCCGCCCTCGATAATAGGTGTCAAGACGAATCCGTCCGTCGTTCCGCAATCGACGTCGGTCACTACCAAATCCTGAGCGACATCGACCAGTCGTCGGGTCAGGTACCCCGAATTCGCGGTCTTCAATGCCGTGTCGGCGAGACCTTTGCGGGCACCATGGGTGGAAATGAAGTACTGCAGCACATCGAGGCCTTCGCGGAAATTCGCGGTGATCGGCGTTTCGATAATAGAACCGTCCGGTTTGGCCATCAGTCCGCGCATGCCGGCCAACTGCCGGATCTGGGCGGCTGAACCACGCGCTCCGGAATCGGCCATCATATAAATCGAATTAAACGAGTCTTGCTCCACCACCGCTCCCTCGGTGTCGGTGACGGTTTCGGTGCCAAGTTTGTCCATCATCGCTTTTGCGACCTGGTCGTTGGTGTGAGACCAAATGTCGACTACCTTATTGTAACGCTCGCCTGTCGTTACCAGGCCGGCTGCATATTGATCCTCTATTTCCTTTACGCCGTTTTCTGCGGTCCGGATGATGGCGCTCTTTTCGTCAGGGACGACCATGTCGTCGATGCCAATGGAGACACCGGCCCGGGTCGCCTGCTGAAATCCCATGTACATCAAGCGATCCGCAAAGATAACGGTTTCTTTGAGGCCCACGTTGCGGTAGCAGGAATCGAACAAGCGCGAAATCGATCGCTTATCGAGGGTTTTGTTCGCCAATTCGAAACGAATTCCGTCCGGTAGCAGCGAGGACAAAAGGGCTCTTCCAATTGTCGTGTCGACGACACTGGTGGTCTCCTGTTGCTCGCCGTTCTCATCGACGAATCTTTCGGTCATGCGAACTTTGCAACGGGCGTGCAGCGAAGCATTTCCGGTCTCGTGCGCCCTATGAACCTCATCGATGTCGGCAAACACCATACCGGTGCCCTCGGCACTCGCCGACTCGCGCGTCATATAATACAAACCCAGAACGACGTCTTGGGTCGGTACGATGATGGGGTCGCCGTTGGCAGGCGAGAGGATATTGTTGGTCGACATCATCAAACCCCGTGCTTCGAGCTGGGCTTCGATCGACAAGGGTACGTGTACGGCCATCTGATCGCCGTCGAAATCCGCGTTGAACGCGGTACACACGAGCGGGTGCAGCTGGATCGCTTTCCCCTCGATGAGAACTGGTTCGAAGGCCTGGATGCCCAAGCGATGCAGCGTCGGGGCCCGGTTGAGCATGACCGGATGCTCGCGGATAACTTCTTCCAGAATATCCCAAACTTCTGCGCCTTCACGTTCGACGCGTTTCTTCGCGTCCTTGATAGTCGTTGCCATCCCGCGCCGCTCGAGTTTGCTGAAAATAAACGGTTTGAAAAGTTCCAGCGCCATTTTCTTGGGCAAGCCGCACTGATGCAGCTTCAAAGTCGGCCCAACAACGATTACGGAACGCCCGGAATAGTCCACGCGTTTTCCTAACAGATTCTGGCGAAAACGACCCTGCTTACCCTTTATCATATCCGCGAGGGACTTCAGCGGCAGCTTGTTCGTTCCCGTGATCGCCCGTCCGCGCCGACCATTGTCGAGCAGTGCGTCCACTGCCTCTTGCAACATACGTTTCTCGTTGCGAACGATGATGTCTGGCGCATTCAGGTCGAGGAGACGTTTCAAGCGGTTGTTGCGGTTGATTACCCGCCGGTATAAATCATTAAGATCGGAGGTCGCGAAACGCCCGCCGTCCAGAGGTACGAGAGGACGTAACTCGGGCGGCAGCACCGGAAGAACTTTCATTACCACCCATTCCGGTTTGTTGCCCGAATGCAGGAACGCCTCCATCAATTTGAGACGCTTGGTCAATTTCTTGATCTTCGTTTCCGACTTGGTCCGCGGTAGTTCGTCGCGGATAGTATTCACCTCATCGGCGAGGTCGACTGTCTTCAACAACTCGTAAACCGCTTCGGCGCCCATGCGCGCATCAAAATCGTCACCATATTGTTCGATGGCGTCGAGATACGACTCTTCGGACAACAACTGCCCGCGTTCCAGTTCCGTCATACCGGGATCGATGACGACGTAAGCCTCAAAATAAAGAATGCGTTCGATTTCGCGTAGGGTGACATCAAGTAGCAATCCCATGCGCGACGGCAAAGATTTCAAGAACCAGATGTGCGCAGTTGGGCAGGCCAACTCGATATGCCCCATGCGC
>CAZFZX010000125.1:0-14101 GCA_964523765.1 uncultured Enterobacteriaceae bacterium | reverse complement strand
AATCAAACCCATATGCAGCTGCATCACCGACACTCATGCAATATGCGGGCTAGGCTCCTCCCTCGGCGTACGGCCGCGGACGGCACATCAACGCGGTTCCTCACTTAATCTAATACCTCCGGTTTTAACAATAACCTATTGTGTTTTAGTAACTTTTCTTGCAAGAACACTTGCAAATAGCTAAGGTTATTTCTATATTATGCAGATAACTTATTGTTTTTATGACTACGGGGTCCTCAGGAGGGTCGAGCATGCCATTTCAGAAACTCTTTAGCACATTGTTTTTATTGGGTGTATTGACAGCGCCGGTGGCTCATGCCGAAGGTGATCCGCTCGTATTTGCTGACGTGTTCGGCGGTTACTCCTGGAGCCAGGATCAAGACGCCAAGTCGGAGTTGCCGGTCGGCGGCGTATCCGGCACCTCCGTGCTGAAAAGCCTAGACGTCCACAACGGTCCCGCCTTCGGTGGCCGCATCGGCTTCTGGTTGAAGACGCACCGGAGTGTTGGGGTCGCGATCGACGCCACGCACTTTGACGGGGATATCGACCGCCAGACCGCCTTGCTTATCCTCTCGCCGGATCCGACCGCGGCGAGCGGAATCCTCGGGACACCGGACATGCGCATCAGTAACACCCTGGTCTCTTTCGACCTGATCCTGCGACACCGCGGCGGCCGCTTCACGCCTTACATTGTGGCCGGGCCGGGAATGATGTTTTCAGATCTGGACGAAGGCGGATTCTTCGGAACCGCGAAACAAGAAAAATCCGAGATGACGTTCGGCTATAAAGTCGGCGGCGGCGCTAGCTACAAGCTCAGCGACGCCATGCATCTATTCATGGAATATCGATATCTGCATGCATCCCCCGAATACAAACTTGATCAGTCGGTCGACCCGACCGCGGGCACGACAGCTTTCGTTCGGCAAGATCTCGAAATCGATATCGACACCCACGCGCTCATCGGCGGCGTTTCCATCCGATTCTAAGAACGGTCGGGCGACACCGAACTGCGGGCTAGATAATTGATCCGAAATGCGCTTCACGTTGTTCGTAGGTTCGCCTGGCGTCACCCCGGACTTGCGACCGCCACGGATGACGGAAGTGATCGATATTTCGGAACGCTTATCTAGGCGTTGACGTCGATCACCACCCGTCCCCGGATCGTTCCATTGAGGATCTCCGCCCCTATCTCCGGGACCCGCGCCAGCGATTCGGTGGTGAATACCGCCGCCAGCTTGTCTTGGTCGACTAATTCGGCCAGCGCGGCCCACGCGCGTTCGCGTCGTTCCATGCTGGTCAAAATCGACTCCACGCCGCGGACGGTGACACCGCGCAGGATAAACGGCATCACCGTCGCCGGGAGGCCGAAGCCACCGGCGAGGCCGCACGGCGCGACGATGCCTTCGTGTTTCGTCTGCGCGATTACAGTCGCGAGCGTTCTATCGCCAACCGCGTCGATGGCGCCAGCCCACAATTCCTTTTCGAGCGGTTTGCTTTCTCGCGCCAGATCGCTGCGCGCCACGATCTGCCCTGCACCGAGCTCGCGCAGATAATCTTCGGTCTCCGGGCGTCCGGTGGACGCGGCGACCTCAAAACCTAATTTAGCGAGCGCCATCACGGCGACAGAGCCGACGCCACCAGCAGCACCGGTGACCAGAATCGGACCGTCCTCGGGCTTGGTGCCGTGCGCGAGCACCGCGTGCACACAGAGCATTGCGGTGTAGCCGGCCGTACCGAGCGCCATGACTTGTTCGAGGTCAAACGCGTCCGGTACTCGGACCAGAAAGTCGCCGTTGACCCGCTGCATTTCGGCGTAACCTCCCCAGTAGTCCTCCGACAAGTGGTAACCGTTGGCCAATACGCGATCGCCCGGCCGCCATTTCGAGTGGTTTGATTCGACCACCGTCCCTGACAAGTCGATACCACAGACCATTGGGAACTTTCGGCAGATGGGAAGGGTCCCCGTTACGGCTAGTCCGTCTTTGTAATTAACGGTCGAATACGCGACATCGACCAACACGTCTTCCTCCGGCAAATCGGCAAGCGCCAGGGTCTGCAAACTCGCCGCGACCTTCCCGTCCGCGTCCCGATCGGCAACAATCGCTCTGATATCCTCGCTCACTATCGACTCCTCTTAGTTCTGTACATGATGACGTCCTACCGCCACAGTGTTTCGGCGGCCGCCGGGACGCCGTTCGGCTTGAACTACCGGACCGTGACCCGCCGGTGTTATCTTAACGCACTGGGAGCCCGAGGAACGTTTGCGTCCGGCAGCTACCTGGACCAGCAACCTCGCAGCTGACAACGATATGACACAACAATGGGACCCAAAGCGCTACTCGCACGAAGCCGGATTCGTCGCGACCCTCGGGGAACCGTTGATCGACCTTCTGGCGCCGCAACCGCACGAAAGGGTGCTCGATCTGGGCTGCGGTGACGGCGCTTTGACCGTAAAACTATGCGCCCGCGGTTGCGAAGTGGTCGCCGTCGATAGCAGCCCGGCGCAGGTGGAGGCAGCGATCGCTCGTGGTTTGAATGCGTCCGTCGCCGACGGGCATCGACTCAGGTTCGTTAACGAGTTCGACGCGGTCGTCAGTAACGCGGCGCTGCACTGGATGAAGCGCCCCGATGAGGTACTGGCCGGCGTGTCGCGGGCCCTGGTCGACGGCGGCAGGTTCGTGGCCGAAATGGGGGGCGAGGGAAACGTTGAGCGGATCGTTACCGGCATCGATAACGTGTTATCGAACCACGGTGTCGACTCGAGCGCCGTGAACCCTTGGTATTTCCCGGCACCAGAAGAATACTCCGAACGTCTCGAAGCCCAAGGGTTTGAAATCCTGTCCATCGAGCATTTCCCGCGTCCGACGCCGATCGCGGTTGACATCACGGACTGGCTCGAGATTTTCACACAGAGTTTTTTCGCCACCTTCAATAGTGACGAACGGATCGGACTGCTGGCGGAGTTGCGCGAGACGCTAGTGGGTGACCTCTGCGATGCGGACGGTAATTGGGAACTCGACTACGTCCGGCTGCGTTTCTCCACCGTTAAACACGGCTAACGGTGCGTTGTCGTTCGGTTGTCACACATCGTTAACCTTCATCTGCCGCATCAGCCGCACGACCATGATGCCGACAGCAGCGACCCCACCGGCAAGGATCGCCCACAATAGATACCGGCGCCAGGGGATCGTCTGGTCTGCAGTCAATTTATCATCGCCGCCGAGTTCCAGGCGCGACCCGACGGTCGCGTTGGCGTCGAGATCGGGACGCGTGATTTTTTCCAGCGCCCCGGCGTAGTCCGTCTTTTCCGGCAATGGCGTGGCGCGTCCCACCGCAAGCAAATAAGGTGCCGTTCCTTCGGCCAGAAAGATCAACTCCTGGGGCTGCTAGGCGACCGTGAGTTCGGCGCTCAATGCGGCTGTGGGCATCGGTTCGATGCCGCTCAAACGCCAATAGCGGTCTCTCACTCCCGCAAGCCTTAAGGAGTTCGGTCGAAGCAGCAGACCGTTACGCTCTAGCGTATAGAGAGCGCCTGTGTAGCGTCGACGCCATGCGTCAGCAGGGTCGGAGCTTGACTCGATAGTGGCCTGGATGAGCTTGTTCGGTGCAAACTCGATCGCAACTTCGTGTAGCGGGAAAGAACCTCCGAGATCGAAACGAATTTCGTCCGGGTGCTGCGTGGCGGAACGACTACTGACTTTGAGGCGCACCAATGAGCGTACGACCGCCCGTTCCGAACGCACCTTCCCCCGGATTGTCGCAATCCGGAAAACCGCATTTTGTTGTAACGCTCGCAGACGCAAATAACGTGCGCCGCCGTTCGGTAGCGGGATCCGTGTCTGGGTCAGCCGGTGCCCGGCGTATTCGAGCGCGGCTAGGTGGTAGTTCGCGACCAGCGGCGTCCATTTCGTCAGATCGGAACTCGCCTCTACCTGGATTGGCACCACGAAGTCGTTACCGGGTTCGACCAGCGCGAGTTCGATTTCCGTGAGACGCTTTTGTAGCCGGCTGGCGTCAACAAGGTAGTCCATCGCGCCGTCGTGTTCGGCGTGGCTGTCGGCGCCTTCGATGCGGATCAGCGTACCGTCGGTCTGCACGATGATACGCCGCTCGGCGGTAGCGCCTTGGGTCGGTACCGGAAAAAACGGTAGCGCGATCCAGTTGCTTACGGCGGGCACCGGGACTTCTGCCGCGGCCCGCAACATATGCGGCACTTGCTCTGCGGCCGCGTTGAACACCGCGAGATCGCTCAGGTCGGCGGTAGCCGATGACTGGTAGATCGCGGCGGTGAGCTGTAACTTATAAATCGGCGCATGGCCGGCCAATTCGATCTCGTAGCCGCGCGCAAACGCATGCGGCGTGGGAGCCGCCTGGATGGCGGGAAACAACGATCCGCCGGCGAATAGAATCAGCAAGCGGCGTCCAACGCTCATTCCTTGCCCTCCGTTCGCGGCGGGAGCGGCGCAAAATACCCGATGACGAGCAGCAACAGTCCGACGCCCATGAAAGAGACGATACGCGCGACCGTCCCAATGTCGGCGAGGTCGACCGTGAACAATTTCACGATGACCAATCCGAGAAGGATTGCGCCGGCAATCCATAGCTCCCGCATTTGGAGTTTTAACGCCGCGAGCGCCATGGCCGCGCTACCGAGCAACGTCCATGCAAGAGAAATTGTCGACTGCAGTGTAGGCGCCCGCCACATCAGCGAGAAATCATAAGGCGTACCGGTGGTGTGGTGTACCGTTCGAAACAAGATCGCGTTGAACCAGAAAAAGCATAACAAACCGAGCATAACAACAATGTGGCGGGGTTCGATTTTTTGCATTGTGCCCGCTGTACGCCCGTCGAACCACCAAACCAACAGGCTCAGCAAAATCAGCAGACCGGTAACGTCGATGGGGTTGAAAATAGGTATATAGGATAGCGGCGTGGGGTCGCCTTCTTGCGTGACGCTCGCGATGATCCACAAACCGAGGATGACGGCGATCGGGAAGAGTCCGATCCGCCGGTAGCTGTCTTCAAACCTCGCGACCGGCCATGCTATCCGATCGCCGGATCGGACCAGCGCAATGATCAAGACGGCCGGCACTAAAGCGGCCGTCGAAAAGATCCAGGCGTCACTCAAATCCGTCGAGCGATCGACAAATGCGGTTGCCGCCCAGGCAGCCAAGAAGCAGACCAGATACAGGGAGCCGGCGTGCCATGGCCCGCGCCATCTTTCGCCCCAGTTTCCAGCGAACCGGGCCAGCAACCCGAAATTGACGACCAGGCCGACGGTCCATGCGATCGCGTAGGGTTGGCGAAACGGTCCGTCCCCCGCATGCGCCGCGAAATCCACACCCGCAATTAGAGCCAGTGCCGGTAACAAGCCCATCGCGGGCCGGCCGGCGGAATCCCAATCCAGGCGCCGGGCGATAGCCGAGAGCCCGAGCGCGCTAAACGCCGAGAATGCAATCAACGCCGCTCCTTCGTCCGCAGCCGGCAAGTGTCGGACGATTTCGTTGATTCCCGCGCCCAGCCACCAGATGAGACCCCACGCCAGGAGCACGATTTCAAGCGGTTCTTCGTAGCGGTGCACGGCTACGCGATAGCGGGCATACAGGTAGGCGCTCAATAATCCGGCCGCGGCAATCATGATCGAACCCACATAAGCGCTATTGAACACCGCCGGTGTCGTCGTCTGTACCTCCGCCTGCAGGAAGAACAGCGACGCCGCGCCAATCTGCAACAGCACGCCGAAGGCCCGTGCGGCAATCCGCGTTTGGCGCAAGCCGATCCAGATGATGCCGGTCGCTTCGAGTGACCACGCCGCCGCGGTCCAGTGACCGTCTAAGGCTAAGGGAATCGACAGGCTCGCGAAAATTACGCCAAGGGCGAGAAATGATTCAGCAAGCAGACGCATGTCGTCGCGATATCGCCGCCAAAGAACGAAAGCGAGCACGACATAAAACGCGCCCAGTATTAGTGACGAATAGGCGAGGCCGAATTCGATTTCCCGGACCAGACGACTTTGGAGCGCGAAGCCCACCGCCGGTACGCCGAATACCAGCGATCCGTCGACGAGTCTGCGTAGGCGCGGCGGTTGGCGGGTCGCGAACAGGACGGTGATAGCGATGTAGAACAGCGTGAACAGGATCAGAAAAGGCTCGGTCGAGGCGAAGTGTACGGGAGCGTAGTAGCGCGCACCCCAGGCCGTAGCGATGACGAAAGTAAATACGAATCCCAACCAGTTGAGGATGCGCCAGGCCTTGAACCAGGCGATGCCGAAGATCCCGAGGTTCAACAACGCGTAAAAGGAAAACAGCGCAACGTGGCTACCCTGCCCCGTCGAGGTCAGCACCGGTGCGAGAAAACCGCCGGCCGACCCGAATGCCGCCAGCGTCGGTGCATTCTGCAAAACAGCAAGCGCTCCGGATAGCAAAACCAAGCCGATCATCAATGCAAAAGCGATCGACGTCGGTAAGACGTGATAGAGACGAGCGGCGCCAAATACGGTGAGGTACAAAATTCCGACGGCGCCACCCTGCAGCGTCATCGCGTAATTGGGGTTGCGCCCCCGCAGTTTCCACCCGACAACGAGCAGGCCGATACCGACGGCGGCAATCCCGGCGAGTCTGAATTCGACCGGCAGCATGGCCTTGTCATGAGCAAATTTGATCAGGAAGGACACACCGAAAAATAGGACCACCAACCCGACCTTCACGACGATGTTTCCGGTCGTAAAAAACCCGCCGACGGCGGTAAAAAGCCGGTCCGCTGCGGCGGCCCCGGGGGGGCGCCTAAACGCATCTCGATCGTCGTCGAGCCAAGGGTCCGGGCTGTCTTTGGTCGAAGCCGCAGGCCCTGTCGGCCCGTCATTGACAACCGTTCGTGTCGCGGCTTCGGTCGGCGAAATCTCGCTGGCAAATTCGGGCACGGGGGTCTCGGGCGTGGCCGCGACCGGCGGTTTCGAAGAAACGGTCGATCCGGTCGGCGTGGCTACGGCCGAGAGTATGTTCAGCGCCTCTTCAGCTTCCTTGACCCGTCGTTCGATCCGTCCGAACTTGACCCGCAAGGCCGTATACAGACCGGCCAGGATCCCGAGTAAGGCGCCGAAAACGAAACCTTCATCGCCTTCGGCAGCGCCGCCGATCATTCCGAAGAGAACGCCGAACACCAAAATCAATACTAGCGTCATCGCCCTAACCTCTGACTGCCGATTACTGCTCGGATAGTACGAGAACCCGTACGCCGGACCAATGCCAACGAGCAATAGCGCGCGCCGGAATACTTTCGGTATCGCTTACCCGACGGCAATGGGTCAATATCGCACCCTATCGGTCCGCCTCGGCGAGGTCGAGGGCAAAATGGCCTTTCGGCGGTGATCCCACGAGCGAGACCTAGCCTATCAAGTAAGCGAGGTCGCATTATAATCGGAGACCGGCCATAACCCGATACCAGGCAGGAACAGTTTCATGACAATCAACACCGCCGCCGGATTTCGCTCGATTGAGGAGGTCGAAGCCGCGTTTGCGACCTATGACTACATTGCGAGCCGCCCGCTCGCCTTGACGCTCAAGCTTGCGGCAGATCTCGAAAAGCCGATCTTGCTCGAAGGCGAAGCCGGCGTCGGCAAAACCGAGGTGGCGAAGGTTCTTGCGTCGGTGCTGGATACCCCGCTGATAAGGCTGCAATGCTATGAAGGCCTGGACGCCAACACTACTTTGTATGAGTGGAATTACGCACGGCAGATCCTGCATATCCGGATGGCCGAACACGACGAAGATAAGCGCGGGACCCTGGAAAAAACAATCTTCAACGACGAGTTTCTCCTTCACCGACCGTTGCTCCAGGCGATCCGCCACCCGGGGCCAAAACCCGCAATCCTGCTGATCGACGAAGTCGACCGGGCCGATGAGGAATTCGAAGCGTTTTTACTCGAAATCCTTTCCGATTTTCAAGTCACCGTCCCCGAAATCGGGACCTTCACTGCGATCCATCGCCCGCACGTCATTCTGACTTCAAATCGCACGCGCGAACTCAACGATGCGCTGAAACGCCGGTGCCTCTATCTTTGGATTGACTATCCGTCACCCGAAAAGGAGCGCGAGATTATCCTCCGGCGCGTGCCGGGGATCGAGGCGTCGCTGGCAAATACGATCGCCGAAGTCATGCAGCGACTACGTGGGATCGACTTCTACAAACGGCCGGGGGTCGCCGAGACGCTGGACTGGAGTCGGGCACTAATGGGCCTCGGGGCCAAAGAGCTGAGCCCCGATGTAGTCGAAGAAACCTCTGGCGTGATCCTCAAATACCACGACGATATCGAACGGCTGCGCAGTATCGGTGCTAGTCACGTCATTGACGGTGAAACGACGGCAAACGAAGACTGATCAGATGGAGCCGTCGCCGATCGACGATACGGACATCATGCGCAGGACCCTCACGCTGTGCCGCCTGGCGAAAGAAGATCATTTGGCGGTCACCCAGGGCCGCATTATCGATGTGTTCCGTGCGCTCGGATCGATCGATTGGCTTAACGAGGACGATTTCCGCCTCGCCGTCCGTACCAACCTGGCCAGCAGCCACGAGGACGAAGTCAAATTCGACCGCATTTTTCAGAATTTTTGGCACGGCACCCGAGAAGAAGAGGGTGATTACAAACCGTGGCGACCGGAGCTGATCCGGGGCGACAAGCAATACGGCGACCAGCGCGGACACGACGAAATGCTTGCCGATTCCGAACACTTCGGCGTCGAGGAAATGGTGCGCGACTTAAACCTCTCTTCGCGCTGGGACGAATCGGCCCCGCCGCTGGAACAAGTGATACGCGAACTCGCGAAAAGGCTGGTAACTCGGCCAAGCAGGCGTTGGCAACAGGCGCCGAGCGGTCGTACGATCGATATACGCCGATCGGTTCGGCGCAACGTACGACACGGCATGGACATGCTCGAGTTGTCGAGGGTAAAGAGGCGTACGCGTAAGACGCGCATCGTTCTTCTATCCGATGTCAGCGGTTCTATGGACGCATTCAATCCGTTTCTGCTGCAACTCATGCTCGGGTTGCAACGGGCGCTCAAGAACTCTCGCACTTTGGTGTTCAGCACTAAAGTTACCGAGGTAAGCTCCCTGCTGCGACGCAGATCGGTGCGCCGGACCCTGGAGGAGATTGGCACTACGGTGCGGCATTGGTCGGGCGGGACCGATATCGGTAACGCACTCGGAAAATTGAACCGTGGCGTTCTGCAGGAAGGGACCTCGCGCTCGACGGTCGCGATCATTATCAGCGACGGTTACGACAACGGCAGCGCCGATAACATAGCGCGAGAGATGCGAGTGATGCGGCGGCGGGTAAAAAAAATCGTCTGGATCAACCCCATGTACGGCGCGACGACCTTTCAAGTGCGCGCGGCCGGGATGAAGGCCGCCCTGCCCTTCGTCGATCATTTCCTCCCAGCGTTCAATGCAAAATCGCTGCAGACGCTGGTGCGTGAATTGGGTCGAATTTAGCGCGGACTGAAAAACCATGTCCGTCTCATCGAAACCATCTGGCTCAAACCGAAAAGCCGGTCTGCTGGCCATTGTTGGGCCTGGAGTGCTCGTTGCCGCGACCGGCGTCGGCGCGGGAGACCTCGCCACCGCAAGCTTTACCGGAAGTCAGCTCGGAGTAGCGGTTCTCTGGGCTGTGCTTGTCGGATCTTTCCTTAAGTTTACTCTCAACGAGGGCCTGGCGCGTTGGCAATTAGCAACTGGTCAAACACTGATCGAAGGCGCAATCGGTCGTTTCGGACGCATAGTCGGATGGCTCTTTCTGCCGTACTTTTTGCTTTGGTCTTACTTCGTGAGCGCGGCGCTAATGGGCGCCTGCGGCGTCACTCTGCACGCGATCATTCCGCTATTTTCCGATCCCGAGCGTGGGAAGATCGTTTTCGGGATCGGTGCCAGCGTGATTGGAACAGTGCTCGTGCTCTCGGGCGGTTTCAGGCTTTTCGAAAAGATCATGAGCGTGTGCATCGGCGTCATGTTCGTGGTTGCCGTAGTGACGGCCGGACTCCTCGCTCCCGCACCTGCCGAGCTCGCTCAGGGTCTATTTGTCCCATCCATTCCCAATTTTGGAGACGGCGGGTTGACCTGGACCGTCGCTCTCATCGGGGGCATCGGCGGGACCCTGACTATTCTGTGCTATGGCTACTGGATCAGAGAGGCGGGGCGCTCGGGTACCGAGGATCTGTGGATGTGCCGGATCGACCTCGGCATTGGTTACCTGATGACCGCAGTATTCGGCCTCGCAATGGTAATCATCGGCAACACCGTTGAGACCAGCGGAAGCGGGGCACGCCTACTCGTTACCATTTCCGAGCAGCTCGACGTGCTCGTCGGCCCGGCCGGAAAGTGGTTGTTTCTGGTGGGCGCCCTCGGCGCCGTATTCAGCAGCCTGCTAGGTGTATGGCAGGCCGTACCGTATCTGTTCGCAGATATCTGGCGATTGATACTGCGCCCTCGAGGTGCCGCCGCTGGCGAACCGCAAAAGGTGGACACGCGGTCCCTGCCCTACCGCGCCTACTTGCTCGGCATCGCGACGATACCGATGCTGGGGTTATTCACGAGCTTTAAGGAGATCCAGAAACTCTACGCCGTAACCGGCGCAATGTTCATCCCCTGTTTGGCAGCCGCGTTGCTCGTGCTCAACGGTCGAGAAACTTGGGTTGGCCGAGACTGCCGTAACCGGCCGGCAACCGTCGTGGTTCTGTTGGGAACGCTCGTCCTTTTTGCCTGGATAGGAAGCCTGAAATTCGCCCGGTAATGACACGCCCCGCGATCACCCGGGACAAAGCAGTGATGAGTGAAAGGCCGAGGTGATAGCATCATCGGCCATAACGTATAGACAGCGGTAGACGCGACGCATCATCTGATGCGTTACGCATGAGGTGGCTAACACCGGAAGCGCTCGTAGTCAGCTCGCCAAGGCGGCAAAGTGCGCTTGCGGTGATCGCCGACTCGAATAAGAAGCGTGAGGTTACTTTCGAGAGAGACCTTTCTACCCAATCTGCGGGGAGATGCTCGGTTAAGGTATCAAATGAACCACCGAAATCGTCTGAACACCTCTGAGTCTTGTCGATCGCCTGCGCTAAAGACATGAGAAATCCAGTATCAATTTGTATTGATGCCGGAATTTTGGTCGTTGTAGTAGTCCGTAGTAGCAGCGAAGCCAAACGCGTCAATCACGCCGAGGTAGAGACGCGTCGCTGTTGTCGGTGCTGCGAAACTGAGCGTCGTACCGCCGGCAAAATTGCGCCCGCTCTTGCCGTCATTCGAGGCAGGGTTGAGGAAGTCAAACGCAATACAAGCAGGCAACGATGCCCGTCGACTTCATGCGAGACAGGGCAAATCAAGCCAAGGCCCTCCAAAGAGGGCCCTGGCTCCGGACATTTCAGGGATTTAGGCGCGTCTCTTCCTTCGAGCAAAACCCACTCCGGCAAGACCTAGCGTAATTAGGGCGACGCTGCCCGGTTCCGGGACACCGCAGGGCGGACCGCCCGGTTCGTCACACCTTGGCGGGAGGATATCCTCCTCGATCCCGGCATAGCGCACACTCTGCTGAGAGAAATTGTAAAAGCCAAACGAGCCATCCTCAAAGGTGCCGTTTATATCGAATTGCTCCACCCCATCGATAGCAACGGTGATATTCGTCGCGGTGAAATCGATGGTAAAATCGTATATCGTGTTGTCAGCCCACCCCGTCATCCCGAGGGTCGCGGCTCGCTGTATAAACGACACGTTTCCCGTGTGCGTCCAAGCATCGGAGGCGGTACACGTCCCGCACGTGTTAATCGAGCCCGTGACTCGAGAAATGGACATCCCGGCGTCCCAGCCAGAATGAGTGTTTTGCTTCCAATCGACTAGTATGTAGTCCGTTGTCAGATTGCTTCCGAATACGTCGTTGTTGTCGTACCCGAGAACGAAACCGAAGAAATCATCATCACTGGTCGTTTCAGTCCCAAAGGAACCGGACAGGGCCGTGCCCTGGCTGTCCGTATCGTTGAAAAACATCGTCGGTGCACTGTTCAAGGTCTGCAGGACTGAGTTGTTCGGCGCCCCGGGCAGGACCCAATTTCCGCCTCCGTCGATGAGCCAGGACGATAGATCAACCGGCCCGGCGTACACCGGTGCTACGAATAACGCGACTACCGCAGCGAGCATTCGCGAGAGTTTTAATTTCATTTCAAATAACATCACGACCTCCGGAATCGACTCAATTTTCTAAGGTCCCGAAACAATCAAGCAGACTGGCAATAGCCTTAACGAGACCGGATCCGTCACCGCGGACACCGTACTTGTTTCCGACCCTGTTCAAGACGGATCCCCGCCAAACTCGTTGGAACTTTCATGTGGGCGAGTTACCCTGATCCGTGCAAGTGCAGTGCCAATTTTGGAATCACGATATATTTCAAAAGGCTATATACCTTCAACGGCCGGCCGAGTTCCGCGCTGTAAAATTCCTTGACACATTTCAGCCCGCCGACCTGACAAAATTTGTGCCTTATCCACACTGATCCACGATAAACTCTTTCATAATCAACGGGTTCGGAGGGGCTCAGAAGTGTAAAGAATCTTGACACTGCGTCGATTGCTATCGCAGCCTCGCAGTAGCTTGCGGGATTGCCTGCGATTAGGGGAGCAAGTTGGCCGGAGACGGCGCCCGATACGGGGGTGACTACCGGACGGCACCGGACGCGTCTTTGCCATCGAGGCGCGTGAGGATCTTCTCGATCACCACCGGATCTCCGATGCAAGGAATGACCTTGACTTGGCAGCCGCAAGTCTCGCAAGTTTCACTGCCGGTTCGCGTTGAATACGCGCCCCCGAGTCACCGCAACCCGGGCAGATTAGCAACCCCTAGATGGTCACAAAGCGTGAGTATCGCTCCTCCGCGCGCGTGGCTGTTCATTGCTCAATAACCGACCAAAGGCTCGTGCTTCGGTTAGGTTGTAGACGGCCGTTTTCAGACCTTTGTCCGACGAAACCGTTAAGGGAGAGACGGTCGCGACGAAAAATAGTCCGCCAAACAAAGGGGCGAATATGGTCAATTAGGCATTGCGCACGAGGTTGGATTCTCTACTCAACCTTCGGTTACTGAAGCTGGCGCCTCGTCGGTTTGAACATCAGCCCCAATAATCCCGATGCCAGAAATAGGATAGCGGGCGGAAGGGGAACCCCGGCGCCACCGACCAAGAATTCACCACTCAGACCTAGATCCATTACTGTGTCGTTAATGGGGTCGAACCTTCCGTTCTTGTTTTCGTCCAGGATGATGTCGTACAAACCGGGTGCCAGCGGCGCAGTCCAAAGGGAGACATCAGAGAAAAAGCCACTGCCGATGAGACCGCTGACGTTGTTGAATCCATCGCCGGTAATATCGGTCAATGTTTCACCGCCGGCCCACGCTTGGTTTGTCATCACGTACACGCGCGCCGTCGGATTAAGCAAGGTACCGAAGGGACCTGGGTCCGCGATTTTGTTCATATCTCCAAACGCAAAGACCGTATCCGTGACTTCGAAGACGTTCTTGAAACCGCCGAATCCGTCCGACGCTGCGACGAAAGCGGCCTTGGCCGAACCGCCAGGCACTAAAATCGCAACGAAGACAGCAAACATCGTGGCAAATACGGCGCGCGATGCACCTTGTCGCACATGATCGATATGCATGACCCTCTCCCCCGGTTCAGTTCGAACGCGCCACGGTCCCTCCACTAGGAACGGCACAGACGACAATGATTATTATGCAATCCGAAGCAAATCTCGTTCCAATTGTACCTATGTAAGAAAAACAACGGCTTAACCGGTGACTCAATATGGCCGTGTAAAGAATTTAAGAATTTACTGGGTTTGAAGGCGGTCGAAATGTAAAAATTCTTGACAAATCCGACCAGCCGCGTCCCTCTGAATCACCGCCGGCTTGCGCATATTTAGCAATCTCTAAAGATCTGTTATGGGCACAGATTGCGGAAAAACAGTGAAGACCACCCGCAAATTCGTCAGTTCCAGGTGAACGAGGCTGGTCTACTTAGCCCGCATATTGCATGAGTGTCGGTGATGCAGCTGCATATGGGTTTGATTT
>CAZFZX010000124.1:0-14236 GCA_964523765.1 uncultured Enterobacteriaceae bacterium | reverse complement strand
TTTACCGGATTAAAGGGGCTTTGCCTTTCTTATTCGTGCAATATTCAGGCTAGCTTCGCCGCTCGTTCGGCTCCCAAGCGTCGGTCGGTTTTCGGATCGCTCGGAACTGGTCCGGATCTTGCGACTCCCTTCTCAAACCTTGCGGCTTTGGATCCGCGACCACGCCGCTGTAATTAAGTTATTGATTTCAAACCCTGGTCCGCGAACGAATATGGCTCCGAACGACATCGTAGAAAATCTGCACCATAATGGTGCGCAATGACACAAAGACACGCGCTCACCGAAGAGGAGGCGGCTACACTCGTCGATGGATTGGCAATGGCGATACTGGTGGCGGATCCGGGTTTGCGGGTCATAAAAATCAATACCGCCGCTGAGAGCCTCCTCGCCCTTAGCGCGACGAAAGTGGTCGGCCGACTTTTGTCCGATGTGTTCAAAGATGCTCGCGATTTCGTCCGCCTCGTCGGCCGTACGATAGAAGACCGGCGATCATTCACCGAGCGCGAGCTGGAACTTACGCCCGTGAGTATGCGTTGCTTGGTCGTCGATTGTACTGTTTCGCCTTGGCTGTCGTCGGCCCCCGATGCCGCACCGAAAGTTATCATCGAACTTGCCAGCGTCGAAAGGCATCAGCGAATTCAACTCGAAGAAAACATGCTATTGCAAAACCAAGCTACCACCGCACTGGTCCGCGGTTTTGCACATGAAGTCAAGAACCCGTTAGGGGGGATCCGCGGCGCCGCGCAGCTACTAGAACGAGAGCTGGAGGATCGGCGCCAGGCGGAATATACGCAGGTAATTATCGGAGAAGCTGATAGGTTGCGAACGCTGGTCGACAAGATGCTTGGCCCTCGCGCGGCGTTAGGAAAGCTCCCGGTAAATATCCATGATGTTCTCGAACACGTGCGCCAACTCGTCGAAGCCGAGTATGGCGGTTCTGTCGAAATCCGTCGGGACTACGATCCTAGCTTGCCCGAACTCAATGGCGATCGCGACCAATTGATTCAGGCGTTTCTCAATCTCGTCCGAAACGCCGCGCGGGCTATCGACGGCACCGGGGGCAGTATCGTCGTGCGAACCCGCGCGCGGCGGAAGTTCACGATCGGCGAATCGGTCCATCGCCTCGTAATGCGAGTCGACGTCGTCGACACTGGCCCGGGCGTTGCGCCGGATATCGCCGACAGCATCTTTTTCCCGATGGTCTCCGGCTACGCCGACGGATCCGGTTTGGGCCTGCCCTTGGCACAGTCGATGGTGAACCGGCAAGGTGGTCTGATCGGGTTTAAGAGTGAACCCGGCTGCACGGAATTTACAGTTTGGCTTCCGATGGAGGGCGGTAAATGAATCACCAGGACGAAGTCTGGATCGTCGATGACGATCATGCGATCCGCTGGGTATTGGAGCGCGCGCTCGCTCAGGCCGACATCAGGACAAGGAGTTTCGAAGAGGCGGACAAAGTAATCACGCGGCTGCGCACTGTCGAACCAGACGCGATCATCACAGACATTCGGATGCCCGGTACCGACGGTTTAGCGCTCTTGGATCACGTAAATCAGCGTTACCCGCATCTGCCGGTTATCATCATGACCGCATATGCGGATCTTGATCGCGCCGTAGCGGCTTTTCAAGGCGGCGCGTTCGAATATCTGCCAAAACCATTCGATGTCGACGACGCCGTGCTGATCGTTCGTCGCGCCGTCAAGAACGCGGCTCAGCTCGAACCGATGGGCCGACCATCCGGAGAGGCCGGAGAAGTCCCGGAGATCATCGGTTCGGCACCCGCCATGCAGGAGGTTTTCAGGGCGATAGGACGCCTCTCAAAATCTAACATGACGGTATTGTTGACCGGAGAATCCGGCACCGGGAAAGAATTGGTTGCACAAGCCTTACAACGCCACTCACCGCGAGCGACGCAGCCGTTCATTGCGATAAACACAGCCGCCATCCCCAGTGAACTGCTGGAGTCCGAGCTGTTTGGACACGAGAAAGGGGCATTTACCGGGGCAACCGGGCAGCGCGTCGGCCGTTTCGAACAGGCACACAACGGAACCCTGTTTTTGGACGAGATCGGAGACATGCCGGCGGCGCTCCAGAGCAGGCTTTTGCGGGTGCTCGCCGACGGTGAGTTCTTCCGCGTCGGAGGGCACCAGTCCGTACGTGTCGACGTAAGAGTTATTGCCGCGACACACCAAGATCTGAACGCACGCGTGAAGGCGGGGACGTTTCGCGAGGATCTCTATCATCGACTGAACGTGATCCGCATACAGCTTCCCGGGTTGCGCGATCGCATCGATGACGTACCCACATTAGCCGACCATTTTCTTCAAATAGCGGCGCGAGAACTCGATATCGAACCGAAGCGTTTGCGACCCCAGACCCTGGAACGCTTCGCGCGCTACGATTGGCCGGGCAATGTCCGCCAATTGGAAAACGTATGTCGTCGGGCTACGATCATGACGCCCTCTCAGGAAATTGACATCGAAGATCTGCCAGAAGAACTGCGCGCCGAAGGTGACATTCAACTCGCGAACCCCGGCGGGGATTGGGAGGCCAGGTTGAAAAGATGGGCCGAACTGCACTTCGTGTCTTCGACGACGCCGATCTTGGACGAAGCGGTGCCGCGTTTCGAGCGAATCATGATTTGCGTCGCAATGGCGCAGACGCGTGGACGCCGACAGGACGCGGCCCGACTCTTAGGCTGGGGGAGAAATACCTTGACGCGAAAGATCAAGGAACTAGATCTCGAAGTCTGAAGATCCGGTTTCGATATCTGCTCGCTGGTGTGCGCCGGCACCTGACCGGCAAAAAAACAGGTTAGCCGGCCAACCGCCGCGCGGCGTACCGCGCGAAATAGGTAAGTACGCCATCCGCGCCGGCCCTTTTGAAACAGCTCAATGACTCCATGATAACCCTGGCTTCGTCGAGCCAGCCGGCTTGAATCGCCGCCATCAACATTGAGTACTCGCCGCTTACCTGATATACGAACGTAGGCATGCCGAATGTATCTTTGACGCGTCTGACGACATCGAGGTAGGGCATACCCGGTTTGACCATCACCATATCGGCGCCTTCATCGATGTCCAATGCGACTTCACGCAGGGCCTCGTCGCTATTGCAATAGTCCATCTGGTAGGTGTGCTTGCCGCTTTTACCTAGGTTTGCGCCCGAGCCTACCGCGTCCCGAAACGGCCCGTAGTACGCAGATGCGTATTTCGCCGAATATGCCAGGATCCGCACGTTGGTGTATCCCTCCGTTTCGAGCGCCGCGCGGATCGCGCCCACCCTTCCGTCCATCATGTCCGACGGTGCTACGATGTCGACCCCCGCTTTTGCCTGTGAAAGCGCTTGTTTGACGAGGATTTCTACCGACGCATCGTTGTCGATTTGACCCGCGGCGTTGACTACACCGTCGTGCCCGTGCGAGGTAAACGGGTCGAGGGCGACGTCGGTAATGACACCGAGTTCCGGAAGCTGTGACTTGATTTCCGCAATTGCCCGTTGCACCAGACCGTCCGGATTGTGAGCTTCGCGGCCATCGGCACTTTTTAATTCGTCCGGCGTGACAGGAAAAATCGCGATGGCGGGGATCCCGAGTTCGTGTAACTCACGCGCGGCATCGGTCAGCAGGTCGATCGTCAAACGTTCTACGCCCGGCATGCTGGCGACGGTTTCGCGTTCTCCCTTTCCCTCGCGAACAAATAGTGGGCAAATCAGATCTTCAACCGTAAGCGCCGTTTCGCGCATCATGCGGCGGGAAAACTCGTCTGTCCGCATACGGCGCGGGCGAGAGAGAGGGTACTGCGGAGAGCGAATCGGAGCCATTGTAATTCCAGCCATGCAGATCGTTTTGCTTCGGTTCGTCGTTATGCGTCCGGGCCGGGAAAAGCCCGATGAACGACGGGACAGCCGCGAATATAGCTCGGTTTTACCGTCGCCCCAAACCGAAACCGCACAAAAAGCGCGATCCGCGTACTTTCCAGATGAATGGGCGGGCGTCTTGCCGGCTGGTGAGAAACACCGGTTAGCGTCCCGTCCATTCGCACCGCTTGAAAATTATGGTCGCGTTTTCGGCATTTTCGCGCATTGAGCCTCGACCCACGCCTTTGCCTCCATCGTCATTTCAGCGGCCGATTTTCCCTCGCTGTCGATAGCAGGACCGATCGCTATTTGGATTTCGCCGTGGAATTTCTCCAAGCCGTTCCGCGACCAGAATACGCCGGCGTTATGCGCGACGGGAACGAGTTTGCATCGCGCCCGGATCGCCAGCGCGGCAGCACTTGGCGAGTACTCAGGCTGGTCGCCCGGAGACGTGCGCGTACCCTCCGGGAACAAAAGCACCCACCAGCCCTGTGCGATTCTGTCGGCGCCGATGCGTAAAACGCGGCGCAGCGCTTTGGCCCCCGCGGCGCGGTCGATAGCGATCGGATTGAGACTGGCCAGGCCCCACCCGAAAAACGGCACGAACAAAAGTTCGCGCTTCACGACCTGCACATGAGGCGGAAATATGAACTGCAACGCCATCGTCTCCCAAGCGGACTGATGTTTGCAGAAAATGACGCCGGGTTCATCCGGAATATTTTCCACGCCGGCGACCCGCGAGGTGAGGCCGCAGCTGATCCGCAACCACCACAGGGCAAATTTCGACCATCTGGTGACGATCAGATAACGGGTTCGCCGATCGAGCGGGAGGATCAATATGCCGATCACGCAAACCAGTACCGTTGCCGGAAACACACCGACATAGAAAACCGTAGATCTCCAAGTTACCATCGGGGGATCGTGCTCAGGTGGTCAATCGCGTCGGCGAGATCTTTGCAAACGGTTACCTCGTTCAAGTCGTTGATCGACTTTGCCGCCTCTTGCCCATGCCCCGTTCTGACCAGAATTTTGCGCGCGCCGACGGCATCTGCCGCAACCATGTCGGTCTCGCGGTCACCGATTAGGATCGCGGATTGCAGATTGACCTCCAGGCGCCCTCCCAAATCTACTAGCAGCCCGGCGCCCGGCTTTCTGCACTCGCAACCCTCGTCGGGTCCGTGCGGACAAAAAAATACCGCCTCTATCCGTCCGCCGAAGCGTGCGATTTCGCCGAGCATACGCGCGTGGATCTTGTTCAGCTGACCGATGTCGAATAAGCCGCGCGCCAGACCTGACTGATTCGAAATCACTACGACGCGGTAGCCGAGTTTGTTTGCCCGAGCTACCGCTTCCAAGCTGCCCGGTATCGGGACCCATTCATCCGGGGATTTGACGAACTCAGCGGATTCTTGGTTGATAACACCGTCACGATCCAGAATCAGCAGTCGCACCGGATTATCCTAGCTTGATCAATCGTTGAGCCGTGTAATGTCGGCGACGCGAGTGAACAAGCCGTGGATTCGATTTAGCAGGGCGATCCGGTTATCACGAACGTCAGGGTCCTCGCACATGACCATTACTTCGTCGAAGAATAGATCGATCGGCGTCTGCAGTTCGGCCAGCGTCTTCAGATACGCTTCGTAATCCCTAGCTTCGATAAAGCCATCGGCCGCCGCGGCGACAGCTTGGATCCGGCTTGCCAGGGCCTTTTCGGCCGGGTCCTGCAACAGCGCGTCATCGATCGAACCCGCTGTCTCGACGCTGTTCTTGCGCAGAATATTCGCTATACGTTTATTCGCCGACGCCAGAGCGGCAGATTCTGGTAGGCGTCGGAACGCGCTCACCGCTCGGACGCGATGTTCGATGTCGGCGGCTTGGTCCGGTCGAACGGCGAGCACGGCTTCTACTACCGAGCCCGGAATTTCTTGCTCGGCGAAATAGCCCCGCAGCCGATCCAGGATAAACTTCAATACGTCGGCAGCGACGTCGTTCGTGTCGATAAGCTCGCCGTATCCGTCGCAGGCGGCGCGCAGCGATCCCAAGAACTCCACGGTCGAATCGGATTCTAGCGCCATGCGTAGACAACCTAGTGCGGCTCGCCTGAGCGCATAAGGATCCTTGTCCCCCGTCGGCGCCGAGCCAATGCCGAAAATACCGACCAAAGTATCCGCTTTGTCCGCGTAAGCGACGCAACGGCCGGTAGCGGTAGCGGGGATCGAATCGCCGGCGAAGCGCGGCTTATAGAAATCGCCCAGCGCTTCGACGACCTCGCGTGGCTCTCCGTCGTGATCGGCGCAATACGAGCCCATGGTTCCCTGCAGTTCCGGAAATTCACCCACCATTTCCGTCACGAGATCGCACCGCGACAACTCCGCAGCTCGGGCGCATAGCTCGCGGTCGGCCCCGAATGCCGGGGCTAACGCCCGCGCCAGGCGCACCACACGTTCCGTCTTATCCTCGATACTTCCGAGACGCTTTTCGAAAACAATTCCGTCCAAGCGAACTTTCCGCGAGTCTAGCCTCGATTTTAGGTCCTGGTCCCAGAAAAAGGCGGCGTCGCTCAGGCGCGGACGGATAACTCGTTCGTTCCCATAGCGCACGGCGTCCGGGTCGGTACTTTCGATATTCGACATGGCGATGAACTTGTTGAGCAGCTCACCATCCGGAGATTCGATCGGAAAGTATTTTTGATGATCCTGCATACTTGCAACCAGAACTTCCCGCGGCAACCGAAGAAAATGTCGGTCGAAGCTGCCGCAGACCGGAACCGGCCACTCTACGAGTGCCGTGACTTCATCGAGTAATGCAGGTTCGATGACCGCGCGGCCGTCATTTTCAGTCGCGGTTTCTTGCGCCAATCGCACGACGAGTGCGCGCCGACGTTCGAAATCCGGGATCACGAAGCCGGCAGTTTCCAATATGCCGGGATAGTCGTTTGGCGATTTCAGCGCCAACCAGCCGGGGGCGTGGAATCTGTGCCCGCGGGTTGCGGCGCCGCTTTTGACGCCCAGGATCGTCGTATCGACAGTCTGAGTGCCCAAGAGCATAACCACCCAATGGACAGGCCGGACGAATTCCACCGAGCTGTTGCCCCATCGCATGGGCTTCGGGATCGGCAATGCGGCGAGCGCGCGGTCGACGATATCCGGCAGCAATGCCTTCGCTTCTTGCCCGGCGATTTCGGCGTTGTAACCGAGCCATTCGCCTTTGTCCGTTTTTATCCGGCCGAGCGTTTCGACGGCTACCCCGTAGGATTTGGCGAATCCCACGGCCGCCTTCGTGGGTTTGTTGTCGTTATCGAAGGCGGCCGCAACCGCGGGCCCGCGGCGTTCGATCATTTGGTCTTGTTGACGGACCGCTAACTGCGAAACGCTGACCGCCAGTCGCCGCGGTGAAGCAAACGATGCGGCTCGACCGTGGGCCAGCCCACGCTCGTCCAGACCTTTTTCGATCTCGGCACAAAAAATGGTCGATAGTGTAAGTAGCGCTTTCGGTGGTAGCTCCTCGGTCCCGATTTCGACGAGGAAATCTTCGCGTTCAGTCACGAAGATACCTCTACGGTTGATGGTTCCTCGGGTGGAACGAGCGGGAATCCCAGTGACTCCCGCGCGGCAAAATATGCTTCGGCGATCTCGCGGGCCAAAGTTCTTACGCGCAGGATATAACGTTGACGTTCGGTCACAGAGATCGCGCGGCGCGCGTCGAGTAGATTGAAAGTGTGTGAAGCCTGGACCATCATTTCGTAAGCCGGCAGAGGAAGTCCCAGATCGATCATTCGTTTGGCTTCCGTCTCACAGTCGTTGAAACGTCGAAACAAGATATCCACGTTTGCATGTTCGAAATTGAACGCCGACATTTCACATTCATTTTGGCGATAGATATCACCGTAACTGACAGCGTTGTTATCCTCGCCGGACCAAACCAAATCATAGACGGAGTCGACACCCTGCAGGTACATCGCGATCCGTTCGAGACCGTAGGTGATCTCGCCGGAAACAGGTCGGCAATCCAAGCCGCCGATTTGTTGAAAATAGGTGAACTGGGTGATCTCCATTCCGTTCAACCAAACTTCCCACCCGAGCCCCCACGCGCCGAGGGTCGGCGACTCCCAATTGTCTTCGACGAAGCGAATATCGTGGACCAGCGTGTCTATGCCAAGTGTGTTCAGAGATTCGAGATAGAGATCCTGGAGGTCCCTAGGAGACGGCTTCAGCAGCACCTGAAACTGGAAATAGTGCTGCAGTCGGTTCGGGTTTTCGCCATATCGACCGTCTGTCGGTCGCCGAGATGCCTGTACGTACGCGGCGCGCCAGGGCTCCGGACCTATCGCCCGCAGGAACGTCGCCGGATGGAATGTCCCCGCCCCCATTTCCATATCGTACGGTTGCAGTACAACGCAACCTTTTGCGCCCCAGAATTTCTGCAGGTGGAAAATCAGAGACTGAAACGACGATGCGGGGCTGTCTGATGTAGCCATCGGTAAAGCGATTGTTGGCCGAGGCGCGCAGTATATCCCCTGGTCACCGCCGTGCCTACGTGGGTCGCGGAAATACTTTTCTTTCAGAAAGATAACCCCGCGGCCGGTAGTCGGAAGGTTTTCTTCCCTCGGCAATTGCTCCTGCATTGCTCTACCTCAGAGGGTCCCTAAAGAAGGTTCCTTGCATGCCGATAGTGAGGATATGCAGATCATCGACATTCATTTGGCCGAAATGGCGGGTTGGCGCGCCTTACTTTCCAAAGCGCAGTTCGTCGCGAAGCTGGAACTTCATACGATGCTCGAGGAATATCTGGTGCGTATGTTGTATCGAACAACTAGGGATCCCATGCCTGTGTCGTACGACGAGCCGTCCGACTACATTCGCGCCGTCGTTGGTCGACCGATCAAAGATCCCGAAGATTTACGTGTGGTCGGTGACCGTTGTTTGATGTTTGCGGGTCTGTTTTCCGAACATGCGATCGGAAAAGACGTTTCGATCGCCTATTTCGTGAAAATCGGGCAGGCGGCCTACCAGGAATTTGGCCAATACGCTGGAGACCCGGTTTTCTGGATGCTGTCGGAGTTTTTCGTGGACGTGATGGATGTGTTGCAGACGCTGCGCGAAGTCGAACACGACAATTCCTGTATCGACCCTCTGAACGCCTATCAGTTATGGCACGATACCGGCAGTGCTCACGCTTGGACAACCCTACAGCGGATCACCTCGGCCTTGCCCGGCGACGATCAAAGCGTAGCGCTTCATTGAACGGACAATATCGCGGCCGGCGTCGACCGCAAGTCTTCCCTATTCGGTTTTGATTTCCTCGGCGTTTTCAGCCGGGGGTTCTGCCGGTTTGATCATGTCGTCGAACCGTTTGTCCAACATGCGGACCTTATAATCCGGCAGCACGTAGACCCAATCTGCCACCCGTGCGTTGAGTTCCTCTACTTCGTCAGCGGTAGAGGGTGACGATTCCGTTTCCCCCGCATCGTTCTCGCCGCCGCTTTCATCGGTCTCCACTTCGACCGGAACGACGATCCCCGGATTGAATTCGAAGCGAAATCGAACGTACACGTTTTCCTCGAAATCGATTTGTTCCAGCGTCGCGACGAGGCCGTCGAATGTCTGAATTTCGACGATGGCCCGCGGGAGCGTATCTTCGACCTTTCCCGCGGCCGCAACATCCTGGAATTTTACGTCCAGCAGCAAGGCGCCGAGGCTCGAGACGACGGATCGCGATTTTGCCGCGAAACCGGTCGGAATCGCCTGTAAGTCGAAGAAATTTTCGCCATGCTTTTCTTTCGATATGACAATGGGGGTGTCCTGATTTCGGTTGATCGTAACCTTGCGCACTCTCTCCGTCGCGATGTTTACAACCTCGGCGTTGATCCATTTCTGTGGATCCGCGTTGATATTCAAGTCGCCTTGCACGAGCAGCGCGGACATAGCGTCCGATTTCCGGACGTAGTAAGTGGGCGAATCGAGTTGACTCCCGGTTCGCTTGTTGCCGATGATCAGCGAAGCCAATTCGACTCCGTCACGAGCGTCAACGCGAATCAGGAGCGACTTGCTATCTTCGTCGTCAACGCCACCGACGGCTAGCTTCTCATAATTCTCTGGTTTTGATGTCTTTTTCTCGACGATCGTGAGTTCGGCGAGGTTCAGCAGTACGTTCTTTATCGTCGGAAATTCCGCCGGAAATCTATCGCGATTGGCGACGACCCAGCCGCCTTCCACCTTCTCCAGTTCCGTATTCGTCTGCGTCGTTTCGACCGTAACACGTTGCACGTCGTTCACATGTTCGATCAATTCCGGGTAAAGGCGACTCGACGCAATTTCTGTCGTCGGGGCCGTCTCCTGGCTGATTCTCCAGGCTGCGACGATCACGGCGGCTGTCGCAATGGCAAGAATTAGGTTTCGGCTACTCATTTCGATTAACTGGCATTCTGGCGGCGTATCCGATAGACACTGACTCCGATTGCGAAAACCGAAATCAGGATCGGGATGAGGCCGATATTGATGAATTTGAGCATCGATCCCAATCGCTCGATGTTCTTTTGCAAATCATGCTGAACGGCGCGAAGTTCCTTGCGTGTTTTCAATTGTTCCTTACGGAACAGTTCTATTTCCTTTTTTTGTTCCGGTGACAGGAGATATTCACCGCCTTCTTCGCGTTTCTTCTGCAATTGTTGCATCTTTGTTTCTGTTTCCTCGAGTTTTGTCCGCAGCGCCCGCTCCCGATCGCGAAACTGCGACTCCGCATCACGTCTGATTTGCTGTACGACGACAAATGGGCGCGAGTACTCGCCGCGACTGCGCAAGCTGATCAGGTCGTCGTTACCCCCCAGATTATCTATTGCGTTAATCAAGAAGTCGGCGTTGTTTGCGAATGCCTGAGGCATCTGCATACCGAGGAAATTTTCGTAGCGAACCCAAAACCGATCGGCGAGGATATCCGTATCGGCGATCACGATGACGTTGATCGGTGACGCCGACTTCGCGGTAAAGTTCTCGTCGACCGGCGCGCGCGCCTCGGTTTCGTCGAGCGGTTGTCCGTTCGGGTATGCGGTTTCGACGACTCCGCTTACGCGCGCGGCGACGATGGAGCGCTCGCCACTCGGTTCGAAGTTTTCGAGCAGGGCGGCGGGGTCACGTACGAAGATGATCGCATCGCGCTCGATGAGGCCGGACTTCGGCCCGGTTTGAACCAACGGCGTCATCGTTGTCGTCGCGCCTTCTGTGGTTTTGAGCGATCCGGCCGAGCCGACGTTGACGACGTTTAATTCGGCCGTGATGAAATCCTCGCGATTGAGGCGATCGTCCTGCAGCTGCAACCAGGGAAGGTACTCGACTTCCTGCGGGCCGCGATCGCTCCGAAAGGAAACGCGCACGGCAGCATCGAGGTCGGTGGCGACCTTATCTCGTGCCATGCTGATACCCCATTTCTCGAATATCGGATCCAGCGTAGAACTGATTTCCGGCATCAGCATCGGATTGCTCGGATCGCGCTCCGGGCGATCTTCTTCGGCGAAAGGATCAACGAATACGAGCGCCCGACCTCCTTTGATGACGAATTGGTCGATCGCGTAGAGAGCTTTTTCCGGAAATTCCTTGGGATGGATGACGATAAGTGTATCGATGTCTTCGTCGATTTGAGTGATTTCCGCGTCTAGTTCTCTGACTTCGTAGATCTCCCGCAACAGAGTAATTACGCCCCATTCCCGGCTAGTGGATCTGCCCGTCGAAGGATCCGGCGCGCTGCTGACCACTGGAAGGCCGGCAAGCAAGCCAATAACGCGCTTTTTCGGGTTGGACAAGTTGTAAATCATCTTTGTCAGATCGTATTCCAGCGCACCTTCCCGTTCGGGACTCAGTAACGGAATGGGGATCTCGTCGTCCGTCGAATTCGTACCCACCAGGCCGAGAAACCCCCTTTCCCCCGTGGCATTCATCGGTACCGGGTCGATACCGAATCCAACCGCCTGGTCTTCGGCCTCGGAAAATGGTGCCGGGTCGATAACCTGTAGTTTGATTTTACCGTCACTAGCCGCGGCATATTCCCCCAAAAGGTCACGCACGCGTTTGCCGTAGGTTGCAAACTCGGGGATCGCGGCGAATTGCTTGGCGGAAAAATAGAATCGGATTCTAATGGGTTCGTCGATTTCTTTGATGATGTTGCGCGACCCGTCCGAGAGCGTATGTAGCTGCGCTTCGGTAACGTCGAGTCTCAGGCTAGTCAGGGTTTGATTAGCAATGATGTTGATGCCGAGAAACAATGCGAGACCGATGGCCAGGCCGGATCCGGCGAGTAGTTTGGTAGTCATGCTTTTACTTCACCCTCTCCTGATATCAACTGTTTTTCTTAGCTTCGATTGCCAGGACATTGGCGTATAACCAGAATGCGATCAGACTGGCGAAGAACACTATGTCGCGGATATCGACTACGCCCTTCAAAATCGACTCAAAATGCGTCAGGAAACTGAACGAACTGATGACATCGACGATAGCTTGAGGGGTCCACGCGTTAAACACGTCCAACACGATCGGAAAGCCGCTCAAATTAAACGCGAAACAAATGACGAAACTGATAACGAAGGCGACCACCTGGTTCTTAGTCAGGGCCGATATACACGATCCTATGGCAAGGCACGCGCCGGCGAGTAACAGGCTGCCGAGATAGCCCGCGGCGATGACCGTATTATCAGGGTCGCCAAGATAATTTACGGTCAGCCACACCGGGAACGTCAAAGCTAAGGCGATCGCGGTGAAACACCACGCCGCGAGGTACTTGCCAATGACCGCCTCTACTAACGATATCGGGAGAGTCATGAGTAGTTCGAGTGTTCCCGTCTTACGTTCTTCCGACCATAGACGCATCGAAATGGCGGGGATCAAGAGCATGTACAGCCAGGGGTGGAAGCGAAAAAATGGTTCCAGATCCGCCTGGTTTCGCTCGTAAAGCCCACCGACGTAGAAAGTAAATACCCCGGTCAGCAGCAGAAAGATCACGATAAAAACGTAAGCGACAGGGGTAGCGAAATAGGCGCCCAATTCCCGTCTAAAGATCGTCAAAGTACGACTCATGTCCGTGTCTCCTCGCCTGCGGCGTGGGCTTCGACGGTGATAGCGCGGAAAACTTCGTCGAGTCGCCCGGGCTCGACAAATAGCTCATCGATCTGCCATTCGTGTTCACGAACGCAGCTGTGAACGGCGCCGACGATGGACGCGTTGTTTTTCGGCATCACTGTCATCCGTACCTGCTCCGAGTCGGTTTGGGTCGCTTCGATATTGGCGACTCCCTCGACGCCGGCGAGCGCGTGTTCAACGCGCTCACTTATGGCACAAGCAACTGTCAGCGTTACGGCGTGGTAATAGCTCGATCGGGCGGCAAGGTCCGCCGGTGTTCCGGAGAACAAAAGACGGCCTTTAGCGACGATGATCGCCCGGCTGCAGACAGCATCTACTTCTTCGAGGATATGTGTTGAGATCACGATGGCCTTTTCGGCCGCCATGTCCTTGATCAATGACCTTACTTCATGTTTTTGGTTGGGATCCAAACCGTCCGTCGGTTCGTCCAGGATGAGAACCTCAGGATCGTGCAAGATGGCCTGTGCCAGCCCAACGCGCCGTTTGAAACCCTTGGACAAAGTCTCGATCGGTTGGCGCATGACGCTTTGCAGATTGATCTGTTCAACCGCCCGGCCGATGGCCTCCGACTTTTCCCGGCCGCCGAAGCCACGAATGTTCGCGACGAAATCGAGAAACGACTCTGGCGTCATTTCGCCGTAGGCAGGCGCGCCTTCCGGTAGATAACCGATATTCGCTTTTGCCGCTATCGGATCGCTCAGCACGTCGTGACCGCAAACACTGATCGAGCCGGCGGTCGGCGCCAGAAAACCGGTGATCATTTTCATGCTCGTGGATTTCCCGGCGCCGTTGGGCCCGAGGAAACCGAGAACTTCACCTCGCCGGACTTCGAGGTCGATACCGTCGACCGCGATCAGGTTCCCGAAACGCTTGTGTAAGTCCTTAACCTCTATAAGGTTTTCCATATATAGCGGCCTCGACGCCGGGCCGTGAAGGTTGGCCGGCGTTCGTCAGTGCGCTTCACGCGCTGTTCCTCTTAAATTTTGCCCGCGTCCGCAAATTGGCCCCGGGTCTGCTCTTTCCGTATGCGCTGCGCGGTTTTCGGGGAAGCCGAATCGCCGGTATTCCGCGAAACCGACCGGGCCGAAGCCCACGCCAGCGGCGGGCAACTGTTCCACACGCCCGGCAATTCGTCAACAGGGTGCTTGACAGTTTTGCACACTTTTAGTTTCGTCGTTCACCCTGAGAGACGGAAATTGCCTAGCCCGCATATTGCATGAGTGTCGGTGATGCAGCTGCATATGGGTTTGATT
>CAZFZX010000123.1:0-14244 GCA_964523765.1 uncultured Enterobacteriaceae bacterium | reverse complement strand
TTACCGGATTAAAGGGGCTTTGCCTTTCTTATTCGTGCAATATTCAGGCTAGCGGTCACACATGATCGTGCGGCTGAACGAAGCTAAGAAAATTCGCCCGGGAGCGACAAAGAAGGCAATGCAGGTCGTAATTGCGGGCCGCCTCTCGACCAATCAGTCCGACTCTACTCGCGGACGCCGCGGCTAGTCGGCGTCAGAAGCTTACGTCGCGATCCCCGTAGCGAGCCAGGCAATTCTTCCCGTCATTCTTGGCCTCGTAGAGGGCCTGATCCGCTCTGTCGATTAGCAGTTCGCCGATCTCCAGTGAGTCGGATCCTTCGTCTTCGCCGTTATAGATGGATACTCCGATCGAAACGGTAATTTGCAGTTCGTGGCCGTCATCCAGGCTAATCGTCAACTCGGCAATAGTTCTACGGATCCGTTCGGCGATTTCCAGCGTTACGGCCTGGTCGCTATCGACCAGTAGAGCCGAAAACTCTTCGCCCCCAAAGCGGGCCAATACATCGGTTCCACGTGGCTGCTGCTTTATCAGGAGGGATAACTCCTTCAATACTTGGTCGCCTGCGCGGTGGCCGTGGCTATCATTTACTTGTTTGAAGTCATCAATATCCAGCAGCAGACACCCTAAAGAGCCTGCCGCGCGTTGGGCGCGCATGACTTCCTCACCGAGGCGCTGGTCGAAGAAGCGCCGGTTGTTTATCCCGGTGAGAAAGTCGGTCAACCCAACTCGTTTCAATCGCTCATGGTTGGCCGCGTTCTCTAGACAAATCGCGACGACGGCGGAGAGGCGCTGCAAGAAATCTGTCGCCGCGCCTGTAACAAATCTTTCGCTCTTGGCGCTGCCCAAATTCAGGCTGCCGATGAGTTCGTCGTACCGAATTAGTGGCAACAATGCAATGCTCGATAGTAATGCTTCCACCTCGGGGAAAAGAAATTCATGATCTCCCTGTCGGTACGCACCGAGCTTGGGTTCTGCGGTAATGCCGTAAAATTCCTCCAACACGGTATCTTGAGTAAGGAAAATCAAACCAGGATGCTCCGCGAGCACAATGCCCTCGTCCTCCAGGATGTGTTGAAGTTCATAGGTGGGATCGATCAACGTTAAGGTCACCGCGTCCAAATCAAACGCGGTACGGTAGTCGTAAATTATGGTGTGGGCGAGCTGCACGAACGAGTTGAGCCGTATGAGCTGCAACTCCTGTTCCTGGAAGCGATGCATTTTCTGCTCATTGCTACGCGCCTGAGAGAGGAATGCTTTGAGCCGTCGGCGGAGCTGCTGGTTCTCCGAATAGAGAACGGATCCCACAGTCTCCTGTTCGACGTGATTTCCCCTCATGCAGTTTTGTCGATAGTCAGATCCAGATCTTCAACCATCGCTTCGCGCATTACGAACTTCTGAATTTTGCCGGTGACGGTCATCGGGAAATCGTCAACGAAGCGAATGTAGGCCGGGACCTTGTAGTGCGCTATCTGTTCACGGCAGTAGTCCTTGATCTCATCTTCGTTCGCCGATTCGCCTTCTCGCAACTTTACCCACGCGGCGACCTGCTCACCGAACTTTTGATCGGGTACGCCGAACACGGCGACGTCCTGAACCTTCGGATGGCGGTAGAGGTATTCCTCGATTTCGCGCGGGTAAACGTTTTCGCCACCGCGAATGATCATGTCTTTTACCCGGCCGACGATATTGCAGAAACCATCTTTGTCGATGATCGCGAGATCTCCTGTATGCATCCAACCGGCATCGTCAATCGCCTCTCTGGTCTTTTCCTCATCATTCCAGTAACCGTGCATTACGCTGTAACCGCGTGTACACAACTCTCCTTTTTGACCTCGAGGAACCACGCGCCCCTGGTCGTCGACGACCTTGACCTCTACGTGCGGATGGATACGTCCGACGGTCGAGACGCGTATGTCGATCGAGTCCTCGGTATCACTCTGGAAGCTGACAGGACTCGTTTCGGTCATACCGTAGGCAATCGTTACCTCATTCATGTGCATTTCGTCGAACACCCGCTTCATTACTTCGACGGGGCACGGAGCGCCGGCCATAATCCCGGTACGCAGACTCGAGAGGTCGTGGTCGGCGAATTCCGGGTGATCGAGTTCGGCGATGAACATGGTCGGCACGCCGTGAAGGGCTGTGCATTTCTCCGCCGCGATCGCCGCGAGCACCGTGCCCGGTTCGAACGCTTCGTCGGGAAACACCATCGTGGCACCATTGGTGATGCACGTCAGAACGCCCATTACCATGCCAAAGCAGTGATACAAGGGTACCGGGATACAAAGTCGGTCCGTTTCCGTTAACCGCATCGCGCGGCCGACGAAATACCCGTTATTCACCACATTGAAGTGGGTAAGGGTCGCGCCCTTCGGCATGCCCGTCGTCCCACTCGTAAACTGAATATTGATCGCGTCGTCCGGCTGCAGAGTTTCCGCAACCGACGCCAGGCGTAGTTTCTGCTGCTCGCCACCGTATCCCGGCACATCGGCGAACCGGTACATCCCGGCCGGGGCGTCTTCACAAATACAAACGACGCTGCGCAGGTGCGGCAGGCGGGCTGCGTTCAATTCTCCCGGCAGCGTGTCGGCGAGTTCCGGCGCGAGTTTGCCGAGCATCTCGACGTAGTTGGAGGCCTTGAATTCTGAGGCGATTATGATCGCTTTGCACTCGACCTTATTGAGCGCGTATTCCAACTCGCCGATGCGATAGGCAGGGTTAATGTTGACGAGAATCAGACCGGCTTTCGCACTCGCAAACTGCGTTATCACCCATTCTAAATTATTCGGCGACCAGATCCCGATGCGATCGCCGGGCTCGAGCCCGAGTGCGATAAGACCGGCCGCGAATTCGTCGACCGCCTCATTCAGTTGCGCATACGACCAGCGGACATCTTGATGACATACAACCAGTGCTTCCCGGTCGGCTGCGCGCTCGACGGCGTCCTCGAGCGCTTGACCTATCGTAAGAAATTTCAGCGGTTCGACGCTGCCGCCGTGGACGTAACTCAACGTTTCTCGGGGCATTAGGAACTCCTAGGGACGCAAACGATCAACAGCTAATGATACCTGTTTATGAGACGGCGCATACGCAACCGTTTCAAACTTATTCGCGCGTGCGCTTTCGCGTCACGCTATCAATCTTATCCTGCATATGTTGTTCGCGGTCCGTTCGAGTACCAATCTTGATCGTAGTAAAAACACGCGGCGCGCCCATCTCGTGAATTCGTTCGTGACATTGCTTCACGACTGCCATCACGGGTTCCCAGTCGCCTTCTATCACGGTGCCATAAGGATGCAGTTGAGATTGCAGTCCGGCGCGTTCGATGACGCGCTCGCATTCGGCGACGTAGGTGGACACGGAGACTCCCACGCCCAGCGGTATTACGCAAAGGTCGATCATCACATGCATCAGAATTCCAAATGCTTCGGTGTCCGCGGGTAGGGTATGACATCACGGATATTGCGCACTCCCGTGGCGAACATCAAAAAACGTTCAAACCCCAAACCGAATCCGGTGTGCGGTGCCGAACCGAACCGTCGGGTTTCGAGATACCACCAATAGTCATCTCGGCTGAGGGCTTCGGCGTCGAGACGTCCGCGCAACCGGTCCAGGCGCTCTTCGCGTTGACTGCCGCCGATCAGTTCACCGATTTGCGGCACGAGCAGGTCCATGGCCGCGACTGTCTTCCCATCGTCATTTTCACGCATGTAGAAAGCCTTTATCTCTCGCGGCCAGTCATATATGAACGCCGGTCGCTTGAAATACGTCTCCGCCAGATAGCGTTCGTGCTCCGTCTGCAAGTCACAGCCCCAGGCTGGAGTGAACTCGAAGGTTTCCGCACTTTTTGCCAGTATTTCGATCGCCTCGCTATACGGGATACGCACAAAGTCCGATTGTGCCACGAGATCGAGGCGAGCCAACAGGTCTTTGTCGACAAAACGTGCGAACAGGTCGAGATCTTCGGCACAATCGCTACGTAGGAACTCGATCAGGTAACGGACCATTTCCTCAGCAAGGTCCATGCCCTGCTGTAAATCGGCGAACGCAATTTCTGGTTCGATCATCCAGAACTCGGCCATGTGGCGAGCGGTGTTGGAGTTCTCGGAGCGAAACGTCGGACCGAAGGTGTACACTTTCCCGAGCGCCAAACAATACGGTTCTACGGCCAATTGCCCCGATACTGTCAGGTACGCTTCCCGGCCGAAAAAGTCCTCGCCGAAATCGGTCACGCCGTCGTTTATCGGCACGTCCGGTGGGTCGATCGTCGTTACACGGAACATTTCGCCGGCGCCCTCGCAATCGGAGCCCGTGATAATCGGCGTGTGAATGTAATGAAATCCGCGCTCCTGATAAAACTGATGTACAGCGTAGGACAAACGCGAACGAATACGGAACATAGCACCGTATTTGTTCGTGCGTCCGCGCAGATGCGCGATCGTCCGCAAGAATTCGTCAGAGTGCCTCTTTTTCTGCAACGGGTAATCGTCCGGGCAAGCCCCGACCAGGCTGAGACTGGACACTTGTATCTCCCATCTCTGTCCCTTGCCGGGCGATTCGACCAAGTCACCCTCGATAGACACGGCAGCGCCGGTACCGACGGTTTTAATCGCATCGTAATTCTCGATCGCGGCGTCGACGATTGCCTGAATGCTCGCGAGACACGACCCGTCGTTGACCTCGAAGAACGAAAACGACTTTGCATCGCGCCGCGTTCGCACCCAGCCGCAGACAGTCACTTTCGTCCGCGGAGCGCTGCTCGCGAGCAATTCGGCAATGGATGGGTGGGGTGAACTGGTGCTCATTCTATGAATCGGGATCGTATCCCAGGTTTGGGCCCAGCCAGCGTTCCGTTTCCCGCATATCCATTCCTTTACGCTTTGCGTAATCGTGAACCTGGTCGCGATTGATCATGCCGACCCCGAAGTAGCGCGAGTCGGGGTGCGAAAAATACCAACCGCATACGGCGGCTGTCGGGACCATCGCGAAATTTTCCGTCAAGTGAATGCCGACGTTCTTCTCGACGTTGAGCAGTGCCCATAAGAGCTCTTTTTCGGTGTGATCGGGGCACGCAGGATAGCCCGGCGCTGGTCGGATCCCCTGATATTGTTTCGAGATCAACGCGTCATTGTCGAAGCCCTCGTCCGGCGCATAACCCCAGTATTCGCACCGAATTCGCGCATGCATTCGCTCAGCGAAAGCCTCCGCGAGACGGTCGGCCAACGCCAGGACCATAATCGCATGGTAGTCGTCATGATCGCGCTCGAATCTTTCAACCATGTCTTCGAGACCAAACCCGGCAGTCACCGCGAATGCGCCGAGGTGATCCAATACGCCGAGTTCCTTCGGTGCGACGAAATCCGCGAGCGCGTAGTTAGGTTGCCCCGCGGGTTTTCTGCTTTGCTGGCGAAGGGTATGCACGACAGTCAGTTCGCCTCGGCGCGCGTCGTCGGTATAGAGTTCGATGTCGTCGTAACCAACGCTGTTGGCGGGATACAGTCCGATCACGCCGCGAGCGCTCAGACGCCGATTGCCCACGATGTCATCGAGCATTCTGAGCGCATCGGTGTGTAACTGCCTCGCCTGTTCGCCGATGACCTCATCTTCCAATATTCTGGGGTAACGGCCGGCAAGTTCCCAGGCGACGAAGAACGGGGTCCAGTCGATATAGTCGACAAGTTCGTCGAGCGGGTAGTCCTCGAAGATAGTGACACCTTGGCGAGCTGGCTCACACGGTTCATAGTTTCGCCAATCGGCATCGAATTTGTTTTCCCGTGCTTCGCCGATCGGAATCCAATCGACACCTGCTCGGCGGTGCTCGTGCCGCTCGCGCACCGTAGCGTATTCATCGCGGATCTTGCTGGCAAAGCCGCCGCGCAGCTCTTTACTCAATAGATTCGTGGTCACGCCGACGGCGCGCGATGCGTCTTTTACTTGAACGACTGGGCCGCCGGGATAGGCCGGCTCGACTTTTACCGCCGTATGCGCGCGCGACGTCGTCGCGCCTCCGACGAGCAACGGTAACTTCATGTGGCGGCGCTGCATTTCTGCGGCCACGTGGACCATCTCTTCGAGCGAAGGTGTAATGAGTCCACTTACGCCTATCAGGTCGGCGTTTTCGCGCTCGGCGGCGTCGAGAATGTCGTCGCAGGAAACCATTACGCCGAGGTCGATGACCTCGAAGTTGTTACATTGGAGAACGACGCCGACAATGTTCTTGCCAATGTCGTGGACATCGCCCTTGACCGTAGCCAGAACGATTTTCCCCGTGCTCGCGCTGCTGTCGCCGGTTTTTCTTGCCGCTTCGATGAACGGTAACAGGTGTGACACGGCTTTTTTCATAACGCGCGCACTTTTAACCACCTGCGGAAGAAACATCTTGCCGGAGCCGAATAAATCACTGACGATATTCATGCCGTCCATCAGCGGGCCTTCGATGACCTGCAACGGACGCTCCATAAGTACCCGCGCTTCTTCCGTATCCTCGGCAATATGATCCGCTATCCCCTTGACGAGTGCGTGGCTCAGCCGTTCTTCTACCGGCTTGGTCCGCCATGTTTCGATTTGCGCCTCCTGCTTGGACTCGCCGGTGACCGAGTCCGCGAATGCAACGAGCCGATCCGTTGCCTCTTGGCGGCGGTTTAGCACCACGTCCTCGACAGTTCTCAGCAAATCAGGCGGGATCTCATCGTAGATACCGAGTTGTCCGGCGTTGACGATTGCCATGTCCAATCCAGCCCTGAACGCGTGATATAGAAAAACCGCGTGGATGGCTTCGCGCACCGGATTGTTGCCGCGGAAAGAAAACGATACATTGCTCAAGCCACCGCTGACCAGCGCATGCGGCAGATGATGTTTGATGTTGCGCGTTGCCTCGAAAAACGCCAGTGCATAATTGTTGTGCTCTTCCAAACCCGTGGCGATGGTTAAGATATTCGGGTCAAAAATGATGTCCTCCGGTGGAAACCCGACCTCTTCGGTCAGGATGCGGTATGACCGTTCGCATACGTCGAATTTGTGCTCGGCCGTGTCGGCTTGACCACGTTCGTCGAACGCCATCACGACAACCGCCGCGCCGTAGCGTCGAATGAGTCGAGCGTGCCGTCTAAATGTTTCCTCTCCTTCTTTGAGGCTGATGGAGTTGACCACGCCTTTCCCCTGTAGGCATCGCAGCCCGGCCTCGATAACGCTCCATTTCGACGAGTCGATCATGATCGGTACCCGGCTGGTATCTGGGTCCGATGCAATGAGGTTGAGAAACGTGATCATCAAAGCCTCGGAATCGAGCAGGCCCTCGTCCATATTGATGTCGATGATTTGTGCGCCGTTCGCCACCTGCTGGCGAGCCACCTCGAGAGCGCCCTCCAGATCGTTCTCCCGGACGAGCCTTGCGAATTTCGGCGATCCGGTGACATTAGTGCGCTCACCAACATTGACGAAACCGACGTCCGTGGTGATGTTAAGCGGCTCGAGCCCGCTCAGTCGGCATACTCGATCGACGCCGCGAACCGGGCGTGGCGGGAGCGTGCATGTGGCCTCGACAATTGCCCGGATGTGGTCTGGTGTTGTGCCGCAGCACCCTCCGACGATATTCAAAAACCCGGCATCCGCAAATTCCGACAACACGAGTGCCATCGCTGCGGGCGTCTCATCGTATCCGCCGAACTCGTTCGGTAGTCCGGCATTAGGATGCACGCTTACATAGGTATCACCAAACCTTGCCAGTTCCTCGATGTAAGGCCTCAGTTCCGCCGCACCTAGCGCACAGTTCAACCCGATGCTCAAAGGCTCGGCGTGGCGGACAGAATTCCAAAACGCTTCGGTCGTCTGACCAGTGAGCGTCCTCCCGCTGCGGTCAGTAATTGTGCCGGAAATCATCAAAGGCAGACGCCGGCCGAATGCTTCGAACTCCTCCTCGATCGCGTATAACGCCGCTTTCGCGTTGAGTGTGTCGAATATGGTCTCGACGAGGATAATATCGGCACCGCCGTTTATCAGTCCTTTGACCGCCTCCCGATAAGCGCTACGCAGTTCGTCGAAGTCGATATTTCGAAATCCAGGGTCGTTGACATCCGGCGATACGGACGCGGTGCGATTCGTCGGGCCAAGCACCCCGCAAACGTAGCACTCACGCCCGGTTTCGGATTGATAGGTATCGACCACCTCACGCGCCAGCCGGCCCCCGGTTTCGTTCAATTCGTAGGCGAGCGTAGACAGTGCGTAATCGGCCTGCGCAATGCTGGTCGAGTTAAACGTGTTCGTTTCTACGATATCGGCGCCCGCGTCGAGGAACGCGCGATGGATCTCTTTGATGACCCGAGGGGCGGTGATGGTCAGAAGATCATTGTTTCCCTTCAGATCGGTGCCGTGGGTTTCGAAACGTTTTCCGCGGTAGTCCGCCTCGCCAAGGCCGTAACCCTGGATCTCGGTACCCATCGCTCCGTCGAGCACGACAATACGCTGTTCGAGCAGCGCTTTGATTCGTTCTAATACCGAAACCATCGATGTGAGCTCGAATAGCGGTGAATAAGCGAGCGGCAACTAGCGCACGCGAGGCGCGCGCAGCAATTCCTGATGTGGACGTCGACGCACGCCGCTTGGCCGACGTTGGATCATCAGGAGCGCGACCAAGATCGCGATGAGTACAAGGTGGATGGACCACAGGCCGATACCGGGCGCGAGGATACCTTTTTTCATCAACGACTTACCGACACCCAGAATATTGCTGTAGACAAAATAGACCGATACCGCGGTAATCAAACCCAGATACCAGCTCGAACCGCGGCAGGTCAGCCCGATCAGTATAGCCAATATCGGTAATAAGAGCGTGGCGATCGGAGCGGCGAGGCGCCATTGAAATTCCGCTGAATAATAGGGGCCACGATATTTGAACAACTCCGTCGTGTAGATGTAATTTACATTGTTCGAGAGGTCCTGTGGCGAACTGTTTTCGATACGGAGTGCATAGCGGGTGAAACGGGTGATGACGTAATCCAGGGCCCCGGGCATTCCTGCATAACTGATGCCATCGAGAAAGACGGCAAAACGATCGCGCGATTGGGCGTCCGTTTCGACATAAGCGTCGCCCGAACGCATCAAGCCAATATCGGCCGTGTTCTGCACCTGCACGAAAGTGTTTTGTAATGTCCGTTCGTCCGCGGCAACGGTTTCCGCATAGAAGATACGTTTTCCCCCGCTCAATTCTTTGAAGCGTCCGGCTTTGACGCCGGCGATAGTCGCTTCGTTCTCGGTCTGATTGCGAATTTCGACAAGTGTCAACTCGGCCCGTGGTTCGGCATAGAGCGTCACGATTCCGACGACAAGAGCCCCTGCCGCGCCGAGTTTGAGTGCCGCAGAAATCAGCAATTGGTGTCCGCCACCGGCCGCGCGTATTGCTGTCAATTCAGAATCCCGTTGCATACGGATCACCGCGGCGAATACGCCGAGGTAAAGACTCATTGGGATCAGATCTTTCAGCGAAACTATCATCTTCAAAGTGACGAGCCGAAAGATATGATCCGCGGCTATCTTGCCTTCCGCCGCCTGCCCGAGGTAGGAAGCGAACCGCGTGCTCAAATAGATCAACAGCAAACCACCTATGATCATTCCGAAAGCCCGCAATATCTCCTTCATGAAATAGGATTGCAGGATCATCTGGGCACCGCGAAGATCATTTCCTTGGTCAGGTATTTCGCTTCAAGATTGAATTCCGCAAGCCGGTCCTTATAGCCGCGGCTGCGCGTCATGAACACGCCGCTACTGAAATCCGGCGATTGCGTGCGCGTTTGATCCCACGATAATACGCGGGGAACGAAACCCATATAGAAATGTATCCAATCTCGATGTGTGTTCTGTCGTCGAGGTTGATCGACCCGTATCGGATAGCCTCCGATCGCGATCGTTTGATCGGGCGCGACGATTTCCGTCCGGATCTTTGCGAGGGTGTCTCGCGTGTCCAGTGTTCCCCAGAAGCCGAGTCCGCGGGTCATCATCGCAATTGCAACGATGATAAGCGCTCCGACGGGTATCCACGTCGGCAAGCGGTGCTTCGTCAATGTTGCGAGGGCAAGTCCGCTGAAGAGTCCGAGAACCGGTAGGGCGGGGTGCAAATAGCGGATATCTCGATCGGGTTTCCAAACGGCGGTGGCAATTACTACCGTGAGCCACAGCAGCACCCACAAGTAGTGCATCCGCGTATCGCGCGGGACCCGGTCGTCGACAACACCCCGCACGACCATGACGCCACCGACGATAGTGAATGGGAGCCACGGCCAGTAGCGGCTTGCCGGCTTCACCAGGTACTCCCGGTAAATGGACTCCCACGCACCCATTTGCGGCGATGCCGTTGCCCGCAGTGCATCGGCGCCCAACTCCGAAAACGGCCGTATCCCATGAAGCCCGACGAGCGCCGCGTACCACGTAACGACCGGAAGCAGTAGCAGTGCCCACCACCACCCGTTTCCAGCAACCGGGCGTTTACCCAACAATAAAGCGTGGCAGAGGATCAGCGGCACGGATGCGAACCCGAGCGGACCTTTCGCCAGTACGGCGATCGTGACACCGCCGAACATGGCCGCGGCACCCCAGGACGCACGGTGATAGGCCCATCCGGTTAGGCTCAACAGGATCCCGAACAACAACAGCGAATCCATACGCAGAGTGGCCGTAAACTGGACGAAGGTGCTATTGGTCAACATAGCAAACGCGGACAACCAGGCGACCGGAGAACTCCACCATCGACGGAACAGAGCATAGGTCAGTAGAACGGTACCGACCCCAGCAAGGCGCGAGAAAAAGGTTACACCGAAATTCGTCAAGCCGAATACTTTACAACTCAACGTACTCAGCCAGACCAACAGCGGTGGTTTCAGTAAATAGGCTCGATCGTCGGAATAGATCAACATGGGGTCGCTGGCGTCGATGAGTTCGCGCACGAGACTCGCATAGAAAACCGCGGTTCCGTGGAGTTCCTTTGCGGCCGCATCCGTGTACAAGATCACCATCGACAGGATCACCAGGACCACAAAATGCGACCGTTCGGTATTATCCCGCATAAGTTGTCCGCGTTGCCGGCGTTATCACGGACACAATCGCAGATTCACGGTCCCTCCGCGAGACTACGTTTCTCACGCTGTATGAAATAGAGGTTTCTCAGATACACCATGCTGCCCGCGGTCTGCCCGAGAATGAATACGGGATCGGACCGGTAAATTGCGTAGCTGAGCAATACGAGACCTCCGACGATACTGATATACCAGAAAATCGCGGGTACTACGCTGCGTCCTTCGCGCTCGCTTGCTATCCATTGAACCAGCATCCGTGAGCCAAACAAAAACTGCCCGAATAACCCGATACCGATCCATATCTGCTCGGTGCTCATCTAGAGTTCCTCATAGTTCGTCGATTCAAATTGTCTCCGACGCAGCCACATCACGCCCGCCAGGTCCGCGATCCCGACCCACAGTCGATCGTGGATCCCATATTTCGACTGCCCGGTTTGACGCGGTCTGTGCCCCACCGCGACGGAAATGACATAACCGCCGTCGCGCTGAATCAGCGCCGGGAGGAAGCGATGCATGTGGTTGAACCGTGGCAAGCGCAAAAATGATTCCCGACAAATTAATTTCAAGCCACAACCGGTATCCGGCGTAGCGTCGCCGAGAAGTGTCGAACGCACGGCGTTGGCGATTTGCGAAGACCATTTGCGCACCCATGAATCGCGCCGCGCCGTCCGGTGGCCGCAGATGATCGGGACCCGAGGTTTCACGACGGCGTCATCCAGTATCTCGATGAGCTTCGGAATGTCACTCGGATCGTTTTGGCCGTCGCCGTCGAGCGTCGCTATCCAGTCTCCCCGCGCGGCATCTATACCGGTACAGATTGCGGTGCTTTGACCACAGTTAACCGCGTGGGAGACGACCCGGAGCGACGGAAACATCCGCGCTCTCGCCTCCAGCGCTCGTGTTTTCGTTTCGTCGATGCTGCAATCGTCAACGATGACTATCTCAAAGGTCGGATCGTCGCCTATCATCGCCACGATCTCTTCGATCAACGTAACGATACTGTCCTGTTCGTTGTAGCACGGCACAACGATCGAATACCGCGGCCGCTCGGGAGCGGCAGCATCGTGCCGCATTCCGGGGCCAGGATGTGGAGTGTCAGGCATAGAATCCGTGAATCTTGGTGTACGGGTTCGGTCGCGAACCCAGGAGCTTCAAACGGGCAATTTTAGCTCGCATTTCCCGGCAGATCGACGCGCGCCCGATTCCGTGGGCGATCGTATTCGGAATTCACCAGCCGGTGGGGCCGCAGGGATCGATCTCGTCGAGAAAATTCGCAGCCGATCAATGCGGCCGAAAAACCCGGTGCAGACCGGCGAAAACGCCGATTGTTAAGCACCGATGAGACTTCCACGCACGGCTGCACTCACTGTGGTGTTCGGTAGTTTTGACAGCCGCAAAAAGCGGCTATAGAGTTCCGAGGTAGACAGGTTCTGCACTCGATTTCTGAAATGGGACACCGACTCTCCAAGATCTATACGCGTACCGGAGACGCCGGGACGACGGGGCTCGGCGACGGCGAGCGTGCGTCTAAAAGCGCGGCCCGCGTGTGCGCGATGGGAGACGTCGATGAGCTGAATTCCGTCATCGGCGTTTTGTTGAGCGGAGAGGTTCCGGCCGAGTTCCGCGACACGCTATTACGCGTACAGCACGATCTGTTCGATTTAGGCGGCGAACTCTCGATCCCGGGCACGGCGTTGTTGCCGGTTGCCGCGGTGGACCGTCTCGAGGCGGCGATAGACCGATGGAACGATAAACTACCGCCCTTAAAGGAATTCGTCTTGCCCGGCGGCGGTGCCGCACCGGCCTATTGCCACCTGGCGCGCGCGGTATGCCGCCGCGCAGAACGCGCCATTGTCGAACTCTCGGATAACGGGGCAGTCAACGACGCCGTTCTCAAATACATTAATCGACTGTCGGATCTGTTATTCGTCGCGGCCCGCGCCTTGGCAAGTGAGAATGGGGGAAAGGAAGTGCCGTGGGATCGCACGGGGCTCTTGGACGCATCGGATTGAACGGCCGGAATTGCGCCGGGGATCCAGGCTAGCCCGCATTTCTCACCAGTCGGCGCGATGGCAGGATGCCATGGAGCGGCCATGGCTCCCGCGACATTTGTGTATCCTACACATCATCGCGCAGTCATTTGGATTGCATGGAAATTTTCTGACCGAGTGGATAGAAGGTTGTCTTTCCGAGGGGAGAAAATTTTCATGCGATTCGACGGATGGCTAAGGGCGCGTCGATCTGGTGAGAAATGCGGGCTAGCGTTCCTCGAGTTCCAGCATCTGACCCTCCCGCCGCATGTTCAGACGGTTCAAGAACGATTGCCCGAGCAAGGCGGCGCGCGGGAAGCTACCGTCAACGACGATGCCGTCGACCCGTTTCAACGAGAGCGTGCGGACCGTGATCTCGGCGAATTCGACATTGTACGCAGGTACGACCCCGGAAGCGGTTTCTACCCGGGTGGGACTACCGTCGACGCGATAAAGCAGTCCCATGCGTTTCGCCGTATCCTTGTTGATGACGACCGACGTTGCCCCAGTGTCGACCAGAAACCGAACGCCGTTGCCGTTGATCAAACCATCGACAACATAATGACCGCTCGAGTCCGGATACAACTGCAGCTTCTTCGCCGCGACGCCCCGCTCGTAAGTACCTACGATCTTGCCATCAAGGCGCAGGGTCAGTTCCTGCCCCTCGATCTTGATAACCGCCGATTCACTCGTCGACCGCAGCAGCAGAACTCCTTCGGGGCTTTCCTTTCCCGACTTCAGAATACGTTGCTTCCCGTTGATCACGATCACGGCCTTGTCTTTGAACAACGCTACCGCGGAGGCCTTTATGGACTCTTCGGCGGCGACCGCCGCAACGCCTACGCACAGCACGGCCAGCGCAAATCGCCAACTACGCCGATAAATTTGCCGCGACCACAAATCCAGGTGCTCTCTCATCACGTTGCCTGATAGACTGCGGGGCTAACGGGCGCCCGACGGCGACGCGCGGCCCTTTGAAATGATCCCGGGGTCGAAACGCTTGACGCGGATAGCACAAACGCGGCGCGCGAGGCAGAACGATCTGTTCCCGGTGATGCCTGGGTTACCGAAACCATTTTTTTCGCCCTATCGCCCAGCCTAAATACCGGATCTCAAATCCTGATCAGTCAGCGTTGATGCCGTATCAATG
>CAZFZX010000122.1:0-14272 GCA_964523765.1 uncultured Enterobacteriaceae bacterium | reverse complement strand
TTACCGGATTAAAGGGGCTTTGCCTTTCTTATTCGTGCAATATTCAGGCTAGCGGCGGGACCTCCTTCGCGGCGCGTGCGTGCGGTCAGGATTAGCCTCGGCGCCGGCATTTGGCGGCGGACGCGCGGTCAGCTATCGGTTGTCGGCGTTCTCCCGACCGCGCTCGGCCGGTCTTAGACGGCTACCGTTGTCGTGCGGGATCATTATGCCGCCCACCCGACAATCGAGTACCATGCGCGCAAATGCAACTCGATCGATGACCCATGCCAATTCGGAAATTTCGCGATAGCGAACCTCGGATCCACCATAGTGCCCTCATCGACCCCGCAGCAATCGTGATCGGCGACGTCGAGATCGGTGAGGAAACCTTCGTGCTCCCGCAGGTCGTCATTCGCGGCGACGTGAACGCGATCAGAATCGGCGCTTATACGAACATCCAAGACGGCAGCATACTGCACGTGAACGCAGATAGTATTCTGGCCCCAGGGGGCACCCCGTTGAAGGTCGGGGCACAAGTGACCGTTGGGCACAAGGTGCTACTGCACGGGTGTACGATCGGCGATCACTGTCTCATCGGTATGGGCGCGATCGTGATGGACCGTGTGGTCGTCGAAAACGACGTCATGGTCGGGGCCGGGAGCTTGGTCACGCCGGGCAAACGGTTGCTATCCGGTTACCTCTATGCGGGCGCTCCGGCTCGCCAGATTCGCCCGTTGAAGGATGAAGAGGCCGCGTACATCGAATACAGCTACAAACATTACAACGCGCTCTTATACGAACATCGCGGTCAATAATGGAGCATCCGAGAAGGTTTGACGTCATTGTCGTCGGCGGCGGGCATGCCGGCACCGAGGCGGCGTTAGCGAGTGCCCGTATGGGCGCCGACACGCTGCTCCTTACCCACGCTATCGAAGCCCTGGGTCAGGTGTCTTGTAATCCGGCGATCGGCGGCATCGGGAAAGGACATTTGGTACGTGAGATCGATGCGCTCGGCGGCCTCATGGGTCGCGCGGCAGACCATTGCGGGATCCAGTTCCGGCGCTTGAACGCGAGTAAAGGCCCGGCTGTAAGAGCGACTCGGGCGCAGATCGATCGGGTGCTTTATCGAAATTTCACGCGTTCTGCGCTCGAGAACGCCGAGCATCTGACGCTTTTTCAGCAGGCAGTCGATGATCTCATCATCGAACGGGATGAAATTGCCGGTGTCGTCACGCGGATGGGTCTGAAGTTTAGGGCGCGAACAGTGGTCTTGACGGTCGGGACGTTCCTCGGTGGCTTGATCCACATCGGTGAGGCCAGCTACGCCGGCGGGCGCGCCGGTGAAGCGCCGGCCGACACGCTCGCCGCACGCCTGCGGGAAAGGCCATTTCGAGTTGGGCGCCTGAAGACCGGGACGCCACCCCGTATCGACGGCGCAACAGTCAATTTCGACGCACTAGAGCCGCAGCCGGGTGATGATCCCGTGCCCGTCTTTTCCTTTCTCGGCGACCCTCAACATCACCCCGCCCAGACCGATTGCCACATCACCTTTACCAACCCACGAACGCACGAGGTCATTACGCGGGCGCTCGCGCGTTCACCAGCGCTTAACGGAGCGATCGAGGGAGTGGGGCCGCGCTACTGCCCGTCGATTGAAGATAAAGTGACGCGTTTTGCCGATCGGTCCTCCCACCAGATCTTCGTCGAGCCGGAGGGGCTCGAAACACGCGAAATCTACCCCAATGGAATATCGACGAGTCTTCCGTTCGATGTTCAACACGACCTCGTCCGTACCATCCGTGGTTTCGAGAACGCACACATTACGCGACCGGGCTACGCCATCGAATACGATTACTTCGACCCGCGTGACGTCAATCCGTGGTTGGAAACCAAACGGATAGCCGGCTTGTATTTTGCCGGCCAGATCAACGGCACCACGGGATACGAAGAGGCCGCGGCCCAAGGTTTGCTGGCGGGACTCAACGCCGCGCTCCGGGCGCGCGATGCGCAACCCTGGTATCCGAGGCGGGACGAAGCGTATATCGGCGTTCTGGTGGATGATCTGGTTACGCGCGGGACCAGCGAACCGTATCGGATGTTCACCAGTCGTGCCGAGTACCGATTACTTTTGCGCGAAGACAACGCCGACTTTCGGTTGACGGACAAAGGCCGCGAACTCGGTCTCGTGGGCGACCTTCGCTGGACATCCTTTGAAGAAAAACGCGAGCTTCTCGAACGCGAGCAGATGCGTTTGGAATCCACCTGGGTGACACCGGCGACCTTGCCCGAAGAGGCTGCGGTCGCGGCGCTTGGCAGACCCCTGCGCAAAGAACAAAACCTTGCCGACCTGCTGCGCCGCCCTCGGGTTGATTACGCCGCGGTTATGAGTCTGCCGGGCGCCGGCCCCGCGATCACCGCGCCCGAGGTCATCGAGCAGTTGGAGATCAGTGCCCAATACAGCGGCTACCTCGATCGGCAGCACGAAGAGATCGAGCGGCGCCTCCGCCACGAGCATACGCCGGTCCCGGTCGACCTCGATTTTTCGGAGGTGCGTGGTTTGTCCAATGAAATTCGACAGAAATTGTCGGAATTCCGCCCCCGTACGATAGGGCAGGCGTCGCGCATATCCGGTGTTACACCGGCGGCGATTTCCCTGTTGCTGGTCTACCTTAGGAAGCGGCAACAGCTGCTGGCGCAGTCTGCATAAACGCTGCCGGCGATTCCGATCCTGGTAGGCGGCACTATTCGGGAAAATAGCCGGAGAGATGGAAGAACTGCTGCGACGATACAGCGCCGAGTTGCGGATCCGTCTCGATGACGCGGAGGTAGAGGCGCTGGTCAAATTCGCCGAATTGATCGCGAAATGGAACCGTATTACCAATCTGGTCGCGTCGAGCTTACCGGCCGAGCTGATACACCGGCATATCGTCGACTGTCTCGCTGTTACGCCGTTCCTAAGCGGCCCACGGATCGTCGACGTTGGTTCGGGTGCGGGTCTGCCGGGGATCGTCCTCGCGATTATGCATCCCGACAGCGACGTTACGTTAGTGGAAAGTCATCAGCGTAAATCGCGTTTTCTGAGACAAGCGGCAATAGAGCTCGGGCTCGGCAACGTCACGGTCGTCGCTCGGCGAATAGAGGACTGGCGGGCCGGCCAACCCGTCGATTGCGCCGTCAGTCGCGGCTACGGTTCATTGTCGAAATTTTTCGACGACACCCGGGCTTTGCACCGGGATGGCTGCCGGCTAGTCGCGATGAAGGGCGCGGAGCCCACAGCGGAGATTGTGGGCCTGGCATTGGCGCAAGCCGCGGTTTCGGTACAACTGCTTACGGTGCCAGGCTGGGAACACCGCCACCTGGTAACGATCGACTGCGGCAAATTGGAATGATTGCGCGCATCGCGCATCTCTGGTGAGAGATGTGGGCCAGGCGGCGTCTAATGTCGGGCGTAATCTGCGCGCCGCCAAGGTTATGCCATAATGCGGTCTTGTCTTCAGGGGACCGGCACTCCGGCTTATTTTGCGCCCAACGCAGTCATCATGGCGAGAGTTCTAGCAGTTGCAAATCAGAAAGGCGGGGTCGGCAAGACCACGACGAGCGTCAACCTGGCGGCATCCCTTGCGGCGACCAAACGCAGTGTTCTGCTGCTCGATTTGGACCCGCAAGGCAACGCGACAATGGGGAGTGGGGTCGACAAAAGGGAGGTCGAAAAGTCGAGTTACGATGTCCTGATGGATGAGTCCGGGATCGCGGACTCAGTGATAAATCTCTCGGAGTTGGGTTACGACTTGCTACCCGCGAACGCAGATCTGACGGCGGCGGAAGTGGCCCTGATCGATGAGCTCGGTCGTGAACTCAAGCTTCGCCAGGCCGTTGATGCCGTGCGCGGTGATTATGGCTACATCATCATCGACTGTCCGCCCGCCCTCAATATGTTGACCATAAACGCGCTCGTCGCCGCCGACTCGGTGATCATCCCGACGCAATGTGAGTACTACGCGCTGGAAGGCCTGTCCGCCCTGCTGGAGACGGTCGAAAAGATTCGTAAGATTTTGAATCCGGTTCTGCATATCGAAGGGTTCCTGAGGACCATGTACGATCCCCGTAATAATCTCGCCAATCAAGTATCGCAACAATTACTCAAGCACTTCGGCGACAAAGTCTACCGAACGGTTATTCCCCGCAATGTCCGCTTGGCAGAAGCGCCGAGTCATGGGCTTCCCGCCTTGTTGTACGACAAATCGTCGAGCGGCGCCGTGGCATACCTGGCGCTCGCCGGTGAAATGCTGAGGCGCGACGAGACCGGGCTTGCGGCCAACTAAATCGCTGGTCGCAGATGTGTCCGACAATGGAAACCACAGAGAACACTAAGAACACTAAGAACACGGAGATAAGGATATGAAATTGCTATATAAAAATATTTCCTCCGTGTTCTTAGTGTCCTTCGTGGTTCTATTTTGTACAACGCAGCAATGTCTACGGTTCGAATGAGGCGCTAAGATCCAACCTATGGGTGGCGACTAGGTAACCAAAAAATTCGGCGGGCGCGAATTCTGGCGTCAGCCCCGAAGGGGTGCAGCGCACGGATGCGCTGAGCAAAAATGGCGGAATAATAGGCCGATTTGCCGTCGCCGCACGACTGCATGGGTGCAGGAGGTACGACCCCATGGATCGGGGAGGTAGGGCGACGCAGGAAGCCAAAGCCGAGAGCAATGCAGGGGCAATTGCCGAGTAGAATCGACCTAAGTCCGACAGGTTCCTAGAGTGTAGAGAAATGGCGACAAAGAAAAGAGCATTAGGTAGGGGGCTCGACGCGCTGCTGGGAATGGGTGCCGAGCAAACCGTTGAAGAGGAGCGCAGAGGCGACCGGTTGCAATCGATCCCGGTCGATTTAATTCGGCGCGGACGTTTTCAACCCCGCCTAGATATCAAGGCGGAGGCGTTGCAGGAACTTGCCGCGTCGATCAAATCGCAAGGCATCGTGCAGCCTATCGTCGTACGCTTGATCGAAGGCCCGAATCGTTACGAGATCGTCGCCGGCGAACGTCGGTGGCGGGCCGCTCAGATCGCTGGATTGCACGAAATCCCGGCAATTGTTCGTGACTTATCCGACCAGGTCGCGGCTAGCGTCGCGCTGATCGAAAACATTCAACGCGAGCAACTCAACGCGCTGGAAGAGGCGCAGGCCCTGCATCGTCTCATCCATGAATTCGGAATGACCCATCAGGACGTCGCCGACGCCGTTGGGCGTTCGCGAGCCACCGTGTCCAATTTGCTGCGGCTGTTGGAGTTGCACACGGAAGTAAAGAAAATGCTCGAAGCGGGCGAGCTTGAGATGGGCCACGCGCGGGCGCTCGCGGGGCTCCCGGCGACTACACAGGCGCAAGCGGCCGCGAAGATCATAGCGGCGGGAATGTCGGTGCGCCAGGCCGAGAAGCTGGTGAAAGACCTGCGATCGCCGAAGAAACCCCCGCAAGAATCGCCGAAACCGGTCGACCCGGATGTCCGCCGGCTGGAAGAATCGCTCGCCGAGCGTCTCGGCACCACAGTCGCAATCCGGTGCGGTCGCGGCGGCAAGGGCTCGTTGTCGATCAGTTACAACTCTTTAGACGAATTGGAAGGGATCCTCGCGCACATAAAGTAGGCTAAATATACGACTTGCCGCACTGCCGCAAAACCAGCTACAATCAGCGCGTTTTGCGCAGTCTCATATTCGCGTGGACATCGATAAGCCGGTGGGGCGGATAGCCCCTGGAGCGCTGTACAAATATTCGCGGGGTATCGTGCTCCGAGTGGTGGCGGGACAAATCGTGGTCGCCTTGTTGGCCGCGCTCGCCCTGACGCTCATTTTGGGTAGTCGCTTCGGTTATTCAGCACTGGTTGGGGCCGGTATCGGGATAGTCCCGACTTATTACTTGGCGGTGCGGTTATTCAAGCACGTGCCCTCGATGTCTCCGGAGAAGGCGCTGCGCGGAATCTACCTTGGGGAAGGCCTAAAGATAGTTTTCACGGTCGCTTTGTTCGTTCTGGCAATGCTGCTATTGGACATCGATCTGCTGGTCGTCGCTTTGGTCTATCTAGGGACGGTCGGGGTCAACTGGGTGGCGGTGTTCTTTGCCGATTTGGGAGAATCCCCGCGCGGGAACGCGTAAGAAGTTCGCAAATAAAATTTAAGTACCGACTCGTTTCGGTCGAAACTATAGTACATATGGCAGCAGGATCACCGGCCGAATATATCGGTCACCACATCCAGAATCTCACTTTCGGGCAGCGCGCCGACGGCGGCTGGGGTTTCGCTCATTCTGCGAAAGAGGCCACGGAAATGGGGTTTGTGGCGATCAATGTCGACACAATGTTCTGGTCGATTGCCACCGGAATTGCGTTCTGCTGGCTCTTTCGTAAGGCTGCCGTCAACGCGTCGGTGCAGAAACCGGGCCGCTGGCAATCCTGCGTCGAAATGCTGGTCGAGATGGTCAATACCAGCGTCAAGGATGCGTTCAGCGGCAACAATCCGTTGATCGCGCCATTAGCGCTTACGATTTTCGTCTGGGTGTTTCTGATGAATTTGATGGACCTCGTGCCTGTCGATGTCGTCCCCCAACTATCTCACCTCGTTGGGCTCGAATATATGAAGATGGTGCCGACCACGGATGTCAACGCCACGTTCGGCATGTCGCTGTCGGTATTTGGGTTGATGGTTTACTACGGGATCAAAGTCAAAGGGCCGGGCGGGTTCTTCGGAGAACTTGCATTTCATCCTTTCGGTAAAGCGTTTCTGCCCGTGAATCTCGTGCTGGAAACGGTTTCGCTCATTGCAAAACCGTTGTCACTGTCGCTCCGATTGTTCGGCAACATGTTCGCCGGCGAGCTCGTTTTTGTGTTGATCGCGGCGCTGATGCCTTTTTATCTGCAATGGGCGTTTTCGGTACCGTGGGCGATCTTCCACATTCTGATCATTACGCTGCAAGCTTATATTTTTATGATGTTGACGATTGTATATCTCAGTCAATCGCACGAAACCCACGACTCGCACTGACGAATTAAACAACAGGAGAGAAGTTATGGAGTCTGTAGTCGCCTTTTCAGCCCTTGCTGCGGGCATCATGGTCGGCCTTGGCGCCCTCGGCGCAGGTGTCGGTATCGGTATTCTGGGCAGCAAGTTTCTCGAAGGAGCGGCGCGTCAACCAGAACTCGTGCCGATGCTTCAGGCGCGGATGTTCCTGATGCTGGGTCTGACCGACGCGGTGCCGATCATCGCGATTGCCTTCGCGGCGCTCATGATGTTCGCGAACCCGTTCCTTGGACAGATCGGATAATCCTGTAGCAGGAACGGGCCATTCGCCATGAATATCAATCTGACATTAATCGGCCAGGCGATATCGTTCGCGATATTCGTATGGTTCTGCGTGAAATACGTATGGCCGCCGGTTCTCAAGGCATTGGAAGAACGTGAGACTCGCATTGCCGATGGTTTGGCTGCCGCCGAAAAAGGGCAGCGGGACCTCGAAAATGCCGGACAACGAGTCGAAGAAATCCTCGCCGAAGGACGCGACAAAGCGCAGGAGTTCATCACCCAATCGCAAAAGCGCGCCGATGAGATCGTCGAAGAGGCGAAGTCGACGGCTGTCGAGGAAGGTGAGCGACTGCTGGTCGCCGCGCGTAGCCGTATCGACCAGGAACGCAATGAGGCGCGTGAGTCATTGCGCAACGAAGTGGCGGTCCTTGCGCTGTCGGGTGCCGAGCAAGTATTGATGCGCGAGGTAGATGCAAACGTGCATCGAGACGTTCTCGATAAGTTAACCGCGGAAATCTAGCGCAAATGCAGGAAAAACTAACGATCGCGCGTCCTTATGCTCTCGCTGCGTTCGGTTACGCACAAGGAGTGAACGAAGTCCCGGCGTGGTCGGCGATGCTGGACGTGCTCGCCGTAGCGGTCTCACATTCGGACTTGAAACCTTTGATCCGGCACCCCCTAGTCTCGAATGAACAGCTTTGTGATTTGCTCACGGAGATGATGGGGTCGCATCTGGATGCTAATCGCACTAACTTCCTCCGCGTGTTGTTGGATGCCGAGCGCTTGGAACTCGCGCCTGAAATCGCGGAACTGTTTGAACGCCACAAGGCGGCGGCAGAAGGCGTGGTCGACGTGCGGGTCGAGTCTGCCTATGAAATGAGTGCCGGCGAGCAAGACCGGATTGCGTCGGCAATTCGTACGCGCGTCGGAAAGGAGTGCGAAGTGACCGCTGAAGTCGATTCGGATTTGATCGGCGGTGCGGTCATCAAAGTCGGCGATTCGGTGATCGATATATCTTTGCGCGGTCGGCTACGGGCGCTAGAGCAGCGTCTCACATAGAGTGTAATCTCACCCGATCTAACTATTTGAAATTTTGTCGTAGAGGACAGTCATGAGTATCAGCGCAACCGAAATCAGCGAACTGATCAAAAAGAAAATCGAAGGCTTGGACTTGCAAACCGAAGCGCGTACCGAGGGTACCGTCGTGAGTTTGATGGATGGCATCGCTCGAATCCACGGATTGAGCAACGCCATGCAAGGGGAAATGATCGAGTTTCCGGGCGGGGTTTTCGGGCTCGCGCTCAACCTCGAACAAGACTCGGTTGGCGCCGTCGTCATGGGCCAATACGAACACATTTCGGAAGGCGATACCTGTCGCTGCACCGGACGAATTCTTGAAGTACCGGTCGGTGAATCCCTGTTAGGGCGGGTCGTCGATTCTCTCGGCGCGCCCATCGACGGTAAAGGTGAAATCGACTCGACCCAATCGGAGCCGATCGAAAAAATCGCACCAGGCGTTATCCAGCGCCAGTCCGTGAGCCAACCCGTACAGACCGGGCTCAAATCCATTGACGCGATGGTGCCGGTCGGTCGGGGGCAAAGGGAATTGATCATCGGCGATCGTCAGACCGGCAAGACCGCTGTCGCTATTGACACGATCATCAATCAAAAAGGCACGGGCGTTAAATGCATCTACGTGGCGATTGGTCAGAAAGCATCGTCTATCAACGTCGTGGTTAACAAACTCGAAGAACACGGCGCGATGGAACATACGATCGTTGTTGCGGCGAGCGCATCGGAATCAGCCGCGATGCAGTACATCGCGCCTTACTCCGGTTGCGCAATGGGTGAGTATTTTCGCGACCGCGGTGAAGACGCGCTGATCGTTTATGACGATTTGACCAAACAGGCCTGGGCCTATCGCCAGGTGTCATTGTTGCTCCGCCGCCCCCCCGGTCGTGAAGCCTACCCGGGCGATGTCTTCTATTTGCACTCGCGGCTGCTCGAACGCGCCTCACGTATTAATGCCGAATACGTCGAGAAAATCACGGACGGCGCAGTGAAGGGTCAAACCGGCTCGCTGACGGCTTTGCCGATCATCGAAACCCAGGCCGGAGACGTCTCGGCGTTTGTGCCGACCAACGTAATCTCGATCACCGACGGCCAGATCTACCTCGAATCGGACCTGTTCAATGCCGGTTTCAGGCCCGCTATCAACGCCGGGCTGTCGGTCTCTCGCGTCGGTGGCGCCGCCCAGACGAAAGTCGTGAAGAAACTCGGTGGCGGCGTTCGGCTCGCACTCGCTCAGTACCGGGAATTGGCGGCATTCGCGCAGTTCGCGTCCGATCTCGACGAAGCGACACGTCGGCAGCTCGAACGAGGACAGCGCGTAATGGAACTGATGAAGCAGAAGCAGTACGCACCTCTGAACGTTGCCGAGATGGCGGTCAGCCTTTATGCCGTCGAAAATGACTACATGGACGACGTCGAACTAGAGAAATTCAGTGATTTCGAAGCTGCGTTGCACAGTTACATGGCGAGTTCGCACAAGGCGCTGATGGACGAGATCAACGACTCCGGTGATTACAACGACGAAATTGAATCGCGTTTGAAGACGGCTGTCGAAGATTTTAGAGCAAACCATACCTGGTAAGCGGACGGCGACAGGATATTTGAGATGGCTGCGGCAAAAGAAATCAGGACTAAGATTGGGAGCGTCAAGAACACGCAAAAAATCACCAAGGCCATGGAGATGGTCGCAGCTAGCAAGATGCGCAAAGCGCAGGAGCGGATGCGCGCGGCCCGTCCATACGCCGATAAGATGCGTAATGTGGTAGCAAACGTGGCGCATGCGAATACCGAATACGTGCACCCGTATCTGATCGAACGCGATGTAAAGCGCATAGGCGTCATTCTCGTAACGACGGACCGCGGGCTTTGCGGCGGTTTAAACGGCAATCTATTCCGGAACGCGCTCCGCCACTTCAAAGCGTGGGAGGACGAGGGCAAAGAACTCGACCTCTGCGTCATTGGTAACAAGGGATTCTCGTTCTTCAATCGCATCGGTGGGAATATCGTCGGATCGGCAAATCACCTCGGCGACGCACCGACTTTTGAAGATTTGATCGGCACCGTACGTCTCATGCTCGACTCTTATATCGAAGAAGGCATCGATTATATTTATTTGATCTACAACCGGTTCGTGAATTCGATGACGCAAACACCGGAGGTAGAGCAACTCGTCCCACTGGTTCCGGGCGACAGCGACGATATGTCTCATCATTGGGATTACATCTACGAGTCCGGCACCGAAGACGTCATGGAGCAGTTATTGAATCGTTACATAGAGTCGCTCGTCTACCATGGTGTGGTGGAGAACATTGCGTGCGAGCAGGCTGCAAGAATGGTTGCGATGAAAGCCGCTTCCGACAACGCGGGCAAGCTGATCGACGAATTGCAGCTCGTTTACAACAAGGCCCGGCAAGCGGCGATTACACAAGAGCTATCTGAGATTGTCGGTGGCGCGGCTGCCGTTTAAACCAAATTTTGACTAGATTGAGGATCTGAATGATGAGTTCAGGAGACGTGGTACAAGTCATCGGCGCCGTAGTAGACGTCAAATTTCCTACCGAGGCTGTGCCCAGAATCTACGATGCCTTGGACATTGACGACAGCGAAATCGTCCTAGAAGTACAACAGCAGCTAGGCGACGGCGTGGTGCGGACTATCGCGCTCGGTTCCACCGACGGCTTGCGCCGCGGAATGCTGGTCAAGAACACGGGCGAAGGCATCAAGGTTCCGGTCGGACAGGAAACCCTCGGCCGGATCATGAACGTCCTCGGCGATCCGATCGACGAAAAGGGCCCGATCGGCGAGCAGGAGCGGATGGTTATCCACCGGGAAGCGCCGAAATTCATCGAACTGTCGCCGGCGCAGGAGTTGCTCGAAACCGGTATCAAGGTTATCGATCTGATTTGCCCTTTCGCAAAGGGCGGTAAGGTCGGACTATTCGGCGGGGCGGGTGTCGGCAAGACCGTCAACATGATGGAGCTGATCCGGAACATCGCTATCGAGCACAGCGGTTTCTCGGTGTTCGCGGGTGTCGGCGAACGCACCCGGGAAGGTAATGACTTCTACCATGAGATGAAGGATTCGAACGTCCTCGACAAAGTCTCGCTGGTCTACGGGCAGATGAACGAACCGCCGGGTAACCGTCTGCGCGTCGGTTTGACGGGGCTGACCATCGCCGAGAAGTTTCGCGACGAAGGACGGGACGTCCTGTTGTTCATCGACAACATTTACCGTTTTACTCTCGCCGGGGTCGAGGTGTCCGCGTTGCTCGGTCGCATGCCTTCGGCGGTGGGTTACCAGCCGACGCTGGCTGAGGAAATGGGACGCCTGCAGGAGCGCATTACCTCGACCAAGACCGGATCGATCACCTCGATCCAGGCGGTCTACGTGCCGGCCGACGATTTAACCGATCCGTCGCCCGCGACGACGTTTGCTCACCTCGATGCGACGGTCGTTTTGTCCAGACAAATTGCCGAACTCGGTATCTATCCGGCGGTCGATCCGCTTGATTCGACCAGCCGTCAGCTCGATCCCCTCGTCGTTGGTCAGGACCACTACGATACGGCCCGGGCCGTCCAGAACACGCTACAGAGATACAAAGAGCTTCGCGACATCATCGCGATTCTCGGGATGGACGAACTGTCCGAGGAAGATAAGCAAACTGTATCACGCGCGCGTAAGATCCAGCGCTTTCTCTCGCAGCCTTTCTTCGTCGCCGAAGTATTCACCGGTAGCCCCGGGAAATACGTATCGCTGAAGGACACAATCGCCGGATTCAAGGCTATTGTCGAGGGTGATTTCGATCAACTGCCGGAGCAGGCTTTCTACATGGTTGGCACTATCGACGAAGCCGTCGAAAAGGCTAAAGATCTCTAGCCGGACGAGGACGAACCCATGCCGATTCACGTCGATATCGTCAGCGCCGAACACGAAATATTCTCGGGCGAAGCGGAAATGGTTTTTGCGCCCGCGGTACTTGGCGAAGTTGGTATCGCTCCGGGACACACGCCGTTGTTGACGCAGTTGGGTCCGGGCGAAGTGCGAGTCAAATTTGAAGACGGCCGCGAAGAAGCGTTCTACGTTTCCGGCGGTATGCTCGAAGTGCAGCCGAAAGTCGTGACCGTCTTGTCCGATACGGCCGAACGTGCCGAAGATCTGGACGAGGCCGCTGTATTGAAGGCTAAAGAAGCTGCCGAAGCAGCGCTGCACGATCGCGAGGGAGAGATCGATTACGCCATGGCGCGATCCGAACTTGCCGAGACCGCGGCGCAGCTACAAACAATCCAACGTTTGCGCCGCCGCGCTGCCGGCGGGCGCGGCTAGCCAAAAAAACCGTCTCCGCTTCCCCCGGATCGCTGCCGTTCGGCGCGGCTTTTATTTGTGGCCGATGGTCGTGCGTCCTATCATAGCGCGCGACCAATAAGTGGATTTCGATTCATGAACCTTTCTGTTTGCATACTTGCTGCCGGGCAAGGTAAGCGCATGTACTCTGACCTTCCCAAGGTTTTGCACCGGCTGGCGGGGAAAACCCTGGTCGGCCACGTGATCGATACGGCCAGGTCCGTGTCCCCTCAGGATCCGATTGTGGTCTACGGGCACGGCGGCGAACAGCTGAGGGCGGCTTTCGATGGCGATACTATCGTCTGGGTCGAGCAGCGGGAGCAACTCGGTACGGGGCACGCTGTCGGGCAGGCGCTGCCGAATATGCCCGCCGACGGCATGGCGCTTATTCTCTACGGCGACGTTCCACTGCTGCGTTCCGCGACTTTGCGAGACCTGGTCGCGGCGGCGGAGCAGACCGGTTTCGCGCTACTCACCGTCACCCTCGATGATCCCTCGGGCTATGGCCGAATCGTTCGCGATCCGGACGGGGCGATCGCCCGCATCGTCGAGGATAAAGACGCCTCACCGGTCGAACTCGGGATCGCGGAAATCAATACCGGCATTATGGCGGTCCGCAATGACTTCCTGCATCGGTGGATCCCGAAACTTCAAAACGAAAACGCCCAGGGGGAGTACTATCTAACGGATTGTGTGGCCGCCGCGGTTTCTGAGGGAATCGAAGTCGCCGGCGTCCAGGCCGCGACCGACGCAGAGGTCACTGGGGTCAACAATCGTATCCAGCTAGCGAAACTCGAACGCCAATATCAGAGCGAAATCGCACAACAGCTGATGGAGCAAGGCGTGATGTTACGCGACCCGAAGAGGATCGACGTGCGTGGTGAATTAACCTGTGGGCGTGACGTCGAGATCGATGTCAACGCGGTCTTCCTCGGGAAGGTCATCCTCGGGGATCGTGTGTCGGTCGGACCGAATTGCGTCATCGAGGATACGGTCGTCGGAGACGACGTCGAGATCTTCCCCAACAGCGTGATCGAGTCGGCACAAATTGGAGACGAAGCGCGGATAGGGCCATTCGCGCGAGTCCGCCCCGAGACTGTACTAGGCAAGGGCGTGCGTCTCGGCAACTTCGTCGAAATCAAGAAGTCTAAGATCAGCGATGGCAGCAAAGTCCCCCACCTGAGTTATGTCGGCGACAGCGATATTGGACGCAACGTAAACGTAGGGGCGGGTACGATTACCTGTAATTACGACGGCGGCTTCAAGCATAAAACGGTAATTGAAGACGATGTTTTCATCGGTTCTGATACTCAACTCGTCGCACCCGTTACCGTGGGCCGCGGGGCCACCGTCGGTGCCGGAACGACTGTTACGGGCGATGTTGCCGCGGGCGACCTGGTGATTAGCAGGGTTAAACAGAGGGCGATCAAGGGCTGGGTTCGGCCGCGGAAGACTTTGAAGTAGGCTGAGGGTTCTCGGTGCTGGCGCTCGCTGGGAAAACGCCCAAGCCGAACGGAGGGACGATACGGCGTGACTAGCCCGCATATTGCATGAGTGTCGGTGATGCAGCTGCATATGGGTTTGATT
>CAZFZX010000121.1:0-14460 GCA_964523765.1 uncultured Enterobacteriaceae bacterium | reverse complement strand
TGTTCCCGATCATTAACTATTTGTTATTGATCGCTTTTTTGTGGGGAGCTGTCAGGGTCGGAGTCAATAAAGAAGTAAACCCCAAAACGGCCCGTCGTTCCTCGCCGTTAAGTGGTTAACTGAGCAGTGTCCCCGGGTTCCCTCATCGGCGGACCCAACCACAATGGCAAGGAATGTCGCCTATAACGACAAGATCGCCGCGGCCGGCTCGCAACTGCGGCACTCGGCGTCCCACCGATGGAGCGCGCCGAACTCGGTTGCGATGTCGAGTTTGGCAAATCGCGCGAACTGTAGCACGGCTGCCATCTAAACCCGTCCCAATACTGATCCCGACCCCTTTTTCCTTTTTCCTCGGCGGGTGTCGTGAGGCTGATGAGAAGACAGTGCTGACGCTTCTCGGATCAGGACGCTGACAAATGCGGCCGCAGCCGGGGCGATATCGTTATCTGCGTTCGTAATAAAGCCAATCCGCGTCTTGACCGATTCGAGAACGGTCGGCAGGCTGGTGAGTTTGAAGGTGTCCGCGTGCGCGAGCAGCACCTGGCGTGGCAGCGCACCGACATAGTCGGATTGCGCTAACAGGCTGAGGTTGGTCGACAACGCCACGGATTCTACCGCACCGAACGGCGCCGCGACCCCGGCGTCCTTAAACGCGTTGATGAGCTCCTGGCGTAGCGAGGTTTCCCGCGGCGGCAGGATCCAGCGCTGCGCGCTCAATTCGCGCATCGTCACAGAATCCCTTTTCGCCAGCGGGTGAGCTCGGCGCGTTACGACGACAATGGGATCGGTATACAGTAGCCGTTCGCTGAAGCGCCCGTCGTCTTCGACGGATCCGGTTCGGCCGACGACGAGATCCAGGTACCCGGTGTCGAGTTTTGGCAGCAAAGTATCGTTCATCCCTTCGACGATTTCGACCGATATCTCGGGATAGAGCGCCGCACAGCTCTTCAAGGTGCGCGGTAAGAGCACCGGGCTTGCCGCGATCAAGGTTCCGACCCGGACATGACCAGCATTCCCGTCGGCCATCGTCGACAACTCGTCTAGGGAACGTTCGAGTGTGGCAAGGATCTTTTCCGTGTGAGTGAGAAAACGCTGGCCGTATCGGGTTGGGGTCAAGCCCGGCGGACGGCGGTCGAACAGTGTCGCGCCGAGGATACGCTCCAAGACTTGGATGTTCTTGGTAGCGGCCGACTGAGTGAGATGCAGAGCATCCGCCGCTCGCGCCAGGTTGCCCTGCCGCGCCACTTCGCTGACCAGCAGCAGCTGTTGAATGCGGATCCCTCGGGCCCGTGTCAGTGAGTCCACTGGTATCTTGCTATTAATTCCATAATGGAATGCATTTTGTATTAATGTTCACTTTTAGTAAATAAGTGGCCGGGGTACGCTCGTATTTGGTCGCGAACGCCGGGCAGCCGTCCGGCGAATTCGGCGGCGCGCTTTTCAGATAGGAGATTTGCCATGCTGCACCCATTCAATTTTGAGCGGTGGATTGAAGACAACCGTCAATACCTGCAGCCGCCGGTCGGTAACCGGCATCTTTTCGATAAGAACACGGACATGGTGGTGATGGTCATCGGCGGGCCGAATCAGCGGACGGACTATCACGACGATCCGGTGGGCGAGTTTTTTTATCAAATCCATGGCGACATGCTGCTCAAAGTCGTCGAGGACGGAGAGTTTCAAGACATACCGATCCGTGCGGGCGAGGTGTTTTACCTACCGCCCCACGTACGTCATTCGCCGCAGCGACCGCAAGCAGGATCCGTAGGTCTCGTGCTCGAGGGTAATCGCGGGGTGGACGTCACCGACGGGTTCGAATGGTATTGCTTTAACTGCGGGACGTTAGTACATCGCGTCGAAGTCGTGGTCAGGGATATCGTCAAGGATCTACCGCCGCTCTATGATCGGTTTTTCGCCGACGTTGATGCGCGCCGATGCGGCGCCTGCGGCGAGATCCACCCGGGTAAAGACGTGCCGGACGGATGGGTGACATTCTAGCCCCCCTTGCGATGATCGATATCCACAGTCACTTTTTTCCGCCCATGTCGCGCGCCACGGCCGAAGGTTTCGGCGAGTCCTGGCCGTGGCTGAGGAACGATGGCGGCGGTAGCGGAACCATCATGTGCGGCGACGATGGATACCGGCCGGTGGATCAAACCCTGTGGGACGGGCACGCCCGGCTTGCGGCGCTCGACGGTTTCGCTATCGACAGGCAGATCATCTGCGCGACCCCGATCCTGTTCGGGTACCTGGTAGATAGTGAACAAGCGCACGCCGTCGCGGTGGCGGTGAACGATATGGCCTTGGACCACTGCGCCGCAGACCGGTCGCGGTTGCATAGCCTGTGTCAGGTACCGTTACAGGATCTGCGCTTGGCCTGCGACGAACTCGAGCGTTCTATGCGGGCGGGGCACGTCGGCGTCCAGATCGGTAACCACGTCGGCGAGCGTGACCTAGACGACGGCCAATTGATCGAATTTCTCCAGCACTGCGCACTGGTCGATGCTCCCGTGCTCGTGCATCCGTGGGACATGTTCGGGCGTGACCGAATGAATCGCTACATGCTGCAGTGGCTTGTCGCGATGCCGGCGGAAACGCAGCTTTCGATCCTGTACCTGATCTTGTCGGGCGCATTCGAGCGGCTGCCGCGCACGCTCAAGCTTTGTTTCGCGCATGGCGGCGGTAGTTTCGCCTATTTATTGGGACGCGTTGACAATGCGTGGCGCGAGCGCGATATCGTCCACCGCGATTGTCCGCGACCGCCGTCAAGCTATTGCGATCGGTTTGCGACCGATTCGGCCGTGTTCAGCGAAGAGGCATTAACGCTGCTCGTCAATACTATGGGGGAGGAGCGCGTACTCTTTGGCACGGATTTTCCGTTTCCGTTAGGAGAAAAACACCCAGGGCGACTGATTACGGAACATGCCGGGCTGGCGGCAGCAACGCGGACACGTTTGTTATCCCAAAACGCCGTCAACTTCTTTGATCTCACATGAGGAACCGCCGATGTTTTTCGTTTTGGTCCACGGTGGATGGCATACGGGCGCGGGATGGGACGCCGTTATTGGCGCCTTACGCTCGGCCGGTCACGATGCAACAGCGCCGACTTTAGCCGGCCACGGACACGGCGTCGCGAAGCGCGACATTACCCACGCGGATTCGACCGCGAGCGTTGTCGATTTGTTCGAGCAGGAGGGTATTACCGACGCGATCTTGGTCGGGCATAGTTATGGTGGCTCGATCATCCAAAAGGCCGCCGAGCAGATTGCACATCGGATCAGACGGCTGGTCTTCTACAATGCGTTCGTACTCGAAGACGGGCAATGCCTGCTCGACGAGAACCCGCCGCATTATCGCGAACTCGCCCAGGCTCTGGCAGCCGAAAGCATCGATAATTCGTTCTCGCTGCCCTTCGAGATCTGCCGTGACGCATTCTTCAACTCGGTGGATTTGGCGACGGCACGGGCCTTGTGGGAGACCCATTTTTCGCCGCAACCGTTACGGCCGTTCCAGGATAAGCTGGATCTCAAGCGCTTCTACGAGCTGACGCTCCCGCGCAGTTATCTCAATTGCACTGAGGATGTCGCATTACCGCCGGGGCCGAAATACGGCTGGCATCCGCGCATGTCGAATCGCCTCGGGCTATATCGGTTGGTGCAGATGCCGGGTGACCACGAAGCCCTGGTAACGGATCCGAATCTGCTGGCGCAAAAGTTGGTGGCGGCCGGCCGCGACTGAATCGTGTCGTGTGCAGACACCGCGCCCCTGGGGAAAACACATAAGGTCGGAGCCAATCAAGAAAGTCGGCACCAAACGGCCTGTCGTTCCTTGCCGTTAAGTGGTTAACTGAGCAGTGTCCCCGGGCTCCTTCGTCGGCGGACCCAACCGCAACGGCAAGGAATGTCGCCTATAAAGATAAGATCGCGGCGGCCGGATCGCGACGACGGTACTCGGCGTCCCACCGATGGAGCGCGCCGAACTCGGTAGTGATATCGAGTTTGGCGAATCGCGCGAACTGTAGCGCGGCCGCGAGCGTACAATCCGCTATCGTCACCGCGTCCCCGGCGACGAACCGGCGGCCGTCGCTCAAAAAATCGTTGATAAAGTCGAGACCGATCGTAAATCTGTCGCGCGCTTGCGCCGCGACATCCTCGCTCGGCGGTAAACCAATCGGTGAATTTGTCGCATGAACGCACTGCCCGATAGGCGTCAGCACCCGTACATCGGCGATGCGTTCGAGTTCCCGAATACGGGCCCGTTCGCGGGGCGAATCACCGCTCATATTCGGCTCGGGATAGAGTTCCTCAAGATAGTCGATGATGGTGAGCGACTCGATGATGTAATCGCCCGGCCCGATCTCGAGGACCGGTAAAGAGCCGAAAGCTGTCCGTTGCCGGTGTTCCGGTTGCCGGTGCTCGCCTTTCATCAATTTAACCGTAACCTCGGTGACTTCAATCGGTGCACCGCCGGCCCGCTTTTCGGCGATATAGAGCCGGACCTTAGTCGGGTTTGGTGCGACCTCGACGCAATAGAGTTTCATGGAATACCGATCCCCGTTGCCTGCCTAACTGATCCATACAACCTGCGGGACTGCTCACCGCCGGTGCCCTCGCCTCGGACTTCCCCGACAAATTTTGCCGGCCGAACGTACCGCGACCGATCGTAACAGCACTGCCGGGCGGAACCGGCGCGCGAACCGAAATCGACCCCCTTACCGACCGTCGAGGAGATTCAGCTGCCCGCTGACCTGCTCGTGACGCAGCAACCAACGCTTTCGTTCCAGTCCTCCGGCGTAACCGGTCAGCGTACCGTCGGCGCCGATGACACGGTGACAAGGAATGACGATGCCGATCGGGTTCCTCGAATTCGCAGAACCCACCGCACGGCAAGCCGACGGTTTGCCGATCCGCGTAGCTAGCTGTTGGTAAGACAAAGTTTCGCCGACGGGGATCGTGCGCAATGCCGCCCATACTTTCTGCTGGAACTCCGTACCCCCGGGGTCCACGGCGATCCGATCGAGGGCGCCGTATTCACCGTCGAAGTAGGCCCTTAAGCGCGAAGTAACGTCGAGAGGATCGACGGCGGCTGCCAACGTAAATTCCCCGAAACGACTCCTGAGATATCCGTTCATCCGGGCCTGAAGGCCTTCGAAGTCGAGCGCCAGCAATTGTGTTTCGTCGGTAATGAAGACGATCCTGCCAACTTCCGAATCCAACTCGTCGAACATTAGTTTCATCGTCCGGATCCTCGCTTGCCTGCGACCGCGAGGTCTACGGCCGCAAGCGTCGCATCGCCATAGCGGTTCCGCGGCATCGCTCTTGCACGCAAACGCCGTTCGAGCTGCCCATGATCGCCCGAGCTTCCGTCATAGCGACGGTTCGCGCTCGATTTTACCCCTGCGCGGTCAGTATACGCGCGAATCGCTCGCCGTCGATATTGCCGCCGCTGAGCACGACGCCGACCCGTTCACCGCCGAAACGGTGAGACTCCTTGAGCAGCGCCGCGAGCGCTGCCGCGCCGGCCCCTTCGGCGACATTATGCGTATCGGAAAAATAGGCAGCGATCGCCCCCATGATCTCCTCTTCCGAGACGGTAACGATGCGATCGGCCCCGGCCAGAATGATCTCGAGCGCCGTCGCGTTGGGAACCCTTACCGCGAGTCCGTCCGCCATCGTTTCGGCTGAAGCGGTGGTGCGAACCCGTCGCTCGGCGAAAGAACGCGCATAGGCGTCTGCCTCCTTGGCAACCACGCCGACAATGTGCGTCGTAAGGCCGAGCGCGTCGCGCGCTGCGATGAGCCCGCAGATCCCGGAGCCCAAACCAATCGGTACATACACCGTGTCGAGATCCGGAACCGCACGGAAAAATTCGATGCCATAGGTTCCAACCCCCTCTATGAGCAACGGATCGAACGAAGGGAACAGAACGAGCCCGCGATCCTCACTCAGCCTCTTAGCGTGCGCCAGCGCCTCGTCGAAATCGCGCCCATACTCGTGCAACTCGGCGCCGTAAGCCTGCATCGCCCGGTTCTTGTCCCGACTGTTTCCTTCCGGGACTACGATCAGCGCACTCAGGCCGTGCTGACGGGCCGCGAACGCCACGCTCTGCCCGTGATTGCCGCGCGTGGCAGCAATCACGCCGTCGCTATCGGCCAGATTGCGTTTGAGGTGTTGCGCGTAAACCAACCCGCCTCGAACCTTGAAGGCGCCGGTAGGCAAATGATTTTCGTGTTTGACCCAGACTTCGGTACCGCAACGCTCGGCAATCAACGGCCAGACAATCTGCGGCGTCGGATCGATGGTTCGATAGATCATCTCCTGCGCCGCCTCGAATCGGGCAAGCGGAATGGAGAAACGGGGGGCACTCATCGTTGGTTCGAAAACTCATCCATTATCGGCACGGTAAGCGGGTGGCGCGGACAGGCCGGGCGCCTCCGATACACCGCCTCGCGTACCCGGAAAGTGCTCTTAGCGGCTTCGCCCACCCTGCCAGATCCTAGGGAACCTCTGATCAATTCATGGAACGTCGCCTTGCGCCCAAAATCGATCAGAAATTCCCTAGTCTTGCTGTATATACTGCAAATAGGAAACCAGTTCCAACATTCTACCGCGCACCAACGAGCGGGCGTCGACGCCGAGCGTCTCGGCTTCATGCTCGAATTCCTGACCCCAGATCGGCATATCGCGGGCGCCGTGGGCGGGCATGAGTTCGTTACCGCTGATGATTTCCAGCACCTGCTCGAATGGAAACCGACCTTCGTTGGCCTTCGACAGCGTAGTCAAATCCGACGGTGCTACAACGAGCATGGGTGCGTAAGGCCCGGCGCCTCGCGCGTCGCGGCCATGACATACGGAACACGACCGCATATAGATATGGTGCCCGGTATTCACAATCGCGTGCTCGGAAACGACCAGTTCCTCTGCCAGAACCGGAGCAACAAGTAGAGTCAGCACGGTCGCCAACACGAGGTTCCACCGACTGCGGTTGTTTTTGAAATTACTTCGCGACATCACATTGCTCCCGTATTTGCTTTGGCGAGGAACGATCGCTCAAGGGCTCACCGACTCGCTCGTCGATAGTAAACGGTTTAAAACGGTATTGCCTGTACGTAGAAAAGAATACAAACGAAGCTTTCGGTGCGAACTGACGCAGGTCAAACGCGACGCGGGCGAAGCTTGGCGAGCACGACTTCGCCCGGGTTCCCCGGTACCCTCCGCAAAGGTCCACCAGATCGTTAGGACCCCGGACGATTTTCTCGGTGAGGGGATGGAGACCGGTCTTGCCGGGGGAAGAAGGCCTTTCTACGATCCAACGGGCAAATAAGCGTCGGTCGGAAGCCAATTGCGGGTTTTGATCGGCGCCGGGAGGACGCCCAAAGGTGATTTGCGATATTTTTGATCCGCGACAAAAGGCGCCGATCGCGCGCCGTATAGGATCCCCATATGGAGTTCGTTGATTATTACGAGGTGATGGGCGTCGCGGAAGACGCCTCGGGGGACGATATCAAAAAGGCGTATCGGCGGCTTGCGCGCAAGTATCACCCCGATGTCAGTTCCGCGCCCGATGCGGAACAAAATTTCAAGGCGGTGGGAGAAGCCTACGAAGTCCTCAAAGACCCGGAAAAGCGCCAGGAATACGACCAACTCAAGAAATATGGGGCTTTTGACGGCGACCGGTTCACGCCGCCTCCCGATTGGCGATCGAGCGCCGGCTTTACCGGCGGCGGCTATACGGAGGTGGACCCGGCACATTTCAGCGAAATATTCGAGGCTATTTACGGGCGTACCGGTGGCTTCCACGGTCGTTCAGCGGGTGCGGGATCCGAATTCGCCGTCCGTGGCGAAGACGTGCACGCACGCGTTCCCATCACCCTGGCCGAGGCGTATTCGGGGACAACCCGAACCTTCTCGCTGCAGATCCGCGGCGTCGACGCTCGCGGAATGTCGGTTCCCGAAACCAAGACCCTCAAGGCGACGGTGCCTGCCGGCGTAGTCAGCGGCCAGAAGATCCGGCTCAAGGGACAGGGCCAGCCGGGGATCGGAGGTGGGAAACAAGGGGACCTGTACCTCGAAATAGAACTCGAACCCGACCGCCTCTTCGCCGTCGACGGACACGACCTCACCTTCGTGTTGCCGATCGCTCCGTGGGAAGCGATCCTTGGTGCAACCGTAGACGTACCGACCCTTGGCGGCCGAGTGAAACTCACTATTCCGGCAAACGCCGCGGGCGGCCAAAAGCTGCGCCTGAAAGGACAAGGCCTCCCGGGTCGACCGCCGGGTGACCAATATGTCGTGCTGAAAATCGTCGTACCCGAGGCGAAGTCTGAGAAAGACCGAGAGCTGATACGACAAATGGAAGAGCAGATGGCGTTCGATCCGCGCGCCGAATTGGAGGCCGGAAAATGACAGACGCCACCGCGGTAACGGAACTACTCGATGATTCGGCACCCTACAGACTGCGTGATCTGTGTGACCTCTGCGCGGTACGCGCCGAGTTCGTCACCGAGATGGTCGACGCCGGGATCCTGAAGCCAGCCGGAGCGGTCCCATCGCGCTGGCGGTTCACCGTACAAGCCGCCGTCCGGCTACGGAAAGCCCAACGCCTGCAGCGTGATCTAGACGTGAATCTCGCCGGCATTGCGTTGGCGCTGGATCTAATCGACGACCTCGACGCAGTGCGCGCACGCGTAAGAACGCTCGAGTTGCATCTTGCGCAACTGGCCGAGGACGGTTGATGAGCGCCGGTAGTCTCGGTTCATAAGGCAATCTGCAAGGAAAACCACTGACCGCGATGCACGAGAAGAAACACCAGATCAATCTGACCTACGCGATGCTGGCCGTTCTCATGGTGCTCGCATTCCAATCTTGGTGGGCAGCGAAACGCCAGGTGGAAACGGTCCCTTACAGTCAGTTCGAAAAAATGCTGAAGCGCGGTGAACTCGAGCAAATCCAGATCCGGGATCGATTCATCGAGGGCAAACTCAAATCCGCACAACCGGATGGACGCCGTTACATCATCACGACACGAGTCGATCCGGTCTTCGCTGAGCACCTCGCACAATACGATATCAATTTTACCGGCGTTGTCGAATCTACCGTACTGCGCGATCTCCTATCGTGGATCTTGCCCATCTTCTTTTTCTTCGCGATCTGGATGTTCGTCATCCGACGCATGGCGGAAAAGCAGGGATTCGGTGGGTTGATGTCGGTCGGGAAATCGCACGCGAAAGTCTATGTCGAAACCTCCACCGGGGTAACCTTTGCCGACGTTGCGGGTGTCGACGAAGCGAAAGCCGAGCTAAAGGAAGTCGTGGATTTCTTGAAGGCGCCCCAGGAATACGGGCGACTGGGCGCCCGCATACCCAATGGCGTTCTTCTGGTCGGACCGCCCGGGACCGGCAAAACGTTATTGGCTCGCGCGGTCGCGGGACAAGCGGGGGTACCGTTTTTTTCCATTTCCGGGTCCGAATTCGTGGAGATGTTCGTTGGCGTTGGGGCGGCGAGAGTCCGTGATCTGTTCGAACAGGCGCACGGCGCGGCGCCCGCTATCGTTTTCATCGATGAACTCGACGCGCTGGGACGGGCGCGCGGGCTCGGCAACATCACCGGCGGTCACGACGAGAAGGAACAAACGCTCAACCAACTCCTGGCTGAACTCGACGGGTTCGATCCGCGCACCGGCGTCGTCCTCTTGGCGGCCACGAATCGGCCCGAGATCCTCGACCCGGCGCTGCTCAGAGCGGGTCGGTTCGATCGCCAGATCCTGGTCGACCGGCCGGACAAACTGGGACGGATCCAGATCCTCAAAGTCCATATCTCCAAGGTCAAACGCGCCGCCGACGTCGATCTCGAACACGTTGCCGCCATGACCACCGGCTTTACCGGTGCGGACCTCGCTAACCTCGTGAATGAAGCAGCCCTATTGGCAACGCGGCGGCGGGGTGACGACGTCCAGATGAGCGATTTCAATGACGCTATCGAACGCATCGTCGCGGGGATCGAAAAGCGGTCGCGCGTCATGAGCCAAAGCGAACGGCAAACCGTCGCTTATCACGAGATGGGGCATGCGCTGGTCGCCGCGTCGTTGCCGGAAATGGACCCGGTGCAGAAGATTTCGATCATTCCGCGCGGGATCGGTGTGCTCGGCTATACGATTCAACGCCCTACCGAAGATCGCTTCTTGATGTCGCGGCAAATGCTGCACGACAAGATGTCGGTGCTCATGGGTGGACGAGCCGCCGAATCCATCGTGTTCGACGAGATATCGACCGGAGCGGCCGACGACCTCGACAAGATCACGGAGATCGCGCGGCACATGGTGATGCGTTTCGGCATGGACGATGACATTGGCCAGGTCGTCTACGACCAGGCGAAAACGACTTTCCTCGGCGAAGGCCCCCTCCCGGAAATGGGCGCGCGCAAATACAGTGAAGCGACCGCTAATGCGATCGACGACGCTGTCAAAACGATGGTCGACGGGGCCTTCGAACGCGCCAAGGGGATCCTGGTCGAGCGGCGCGACGAACTCGACCAAGGAGCCGCGCTGCTATTGCAGAAAGAAACACTCACGGCCGGCGATTTGCCGTGGTTGGGGAATATGCGAGCGAAGCGTTAGCGCAAAATCGACACGACCGTATTCGACGGCCCGAAACACCCGGATAGACGCTGCCCCGTCATCGAGTGCGTGCCGGGGCCCTCGATCGATCGAGGGCAATACCTAAAGGACTGGAGGATCTATGCCGCCGCCAAACGACGGCAATGTGAAGCCCTTACGGTGGACCTTCGAGAACCGCGAACAAATCGTAGTCGTCCGCCCCTTCGACCCGAACACGGCAAAGATCGCCGACCGATAACGTACCCGCGGCATCGCCCGAAATATGAACGAGACCGTCGATTTCGGGGGCATCGGCATGGCTGCGCCCAATCGCACCTTCGGCGTCGACTTCGTCGACCAGAACCTCCAGGCGGTCCCCTACCTTCGAGGCGAGACGCGCCCGGCTGACGGCCTGCTGGCGGGACATGAATTCGTCCCATCGCGCCTGTTTTGCCGTCTCAGGCACGGCATCCGGCAGCTCATTCGCCGCCGCGCCGGCTACCGGCGAGTACTGAAAACAGCCGACCCGATCGAGTTCGGCGGCGTCGATGAAATCCAGCAGCGACTCGAAATCGTCGTCGGTTTCGCCGGGGAAGCCGACGACGAAAGTACTGCGCAATGCGATCTCCGGGCAGCTTAGACGCCATCTGGCGATGCGTTCGAGTGCGTTTTCGGCATGCACCGGGCGCCGCATTAATTTCAGGATCCGCGGGTCGGCGTGTTGCAGCGGGATGTCCAAGTACGGTAAAACCAGTCCGTCCGCCATCAAGGGCAGCAGCCGATCGACGTGCGGATAAGGATAGACATAATGAAGCCGCACCCACCTCGCCAGCCCGCCGAGTGCCTCACATAAGCCGACGAGGTCTGCCTTTAGCGGCCGTCCAGCCCAGAAACCAGTACGATATTTGATGTCACTACCGTAAGCGCTGGTATCTTGCGCGATCACGAGCAACTCGCGTACTCCACTGGCGACCAAGCGCTCGGCCTCCTCCATGACTTCGCCGATCGGGCGGCTGACGAGGCGGCCGCGCAACGACGGGATAATGCAGAAACTGCATTTGTGATTGCAGCCCTCCGAGATTTTCAGATAGGCGTAGTGCCGAGGCGTCAGCTTGATACCCTGGGGTGGAACCAGATCGACATGGGGGTCGTGCTCGCCGGTCGCCGGTAAGTACGAACGTACGGCGCTAACAACGGCCTCGTACTGATCCGGTCCGGTCACGTTAAGAACACTCGGATGCAGCGCTCGGATCTCGCTTTCCAGAACGCCCATACAGCCGGTGACAATCACCTTGCCGTTTTCGTCGAGCGCTTCGCCGATCGTTTCCAACGACTCGGCCTTGGCGCTGTCGATGAATCCGCAGGTGTTGACGACGACCAGGTCGGCTTCCTCGTAGCTCGCCACGAGCGCGTAGCCGTCGATCCGAAGCTGGGTCATTATGCGTTCGGAATCGACGAGCGCCTTGGGACACCCCAGACTGACGAAGCCTACCTTGGGCACGGGCGCACCCAGTCTTTCCCCACGATGTCGAGCCACCGGTGCAAAGGTCAACAGCCGGATGCACAGCCGTCGAAACGGGTCTCGCTGGCGCCTACATAAACACCGTCGCGCGCGTCGTAGCGAATCGCCTGGTAGCCACCGACGAATCCGGTGATCCAATCCTCGATCGGTACCATGCGATGGCCGCGCCGCCGCAGGTTCTCGATGACCGCCGCATCGATCCCAGCTTCATACTGGACCTCGCCGAGGCCGTCGAAGCGCTGTCCGTTCGGCTGGCTGCCGCCGAAATGACGCATGCGGGGCGCATCGCCCGCCGCCTGCGGATCGAGACCGAAATCGATCATATTCACCAACACCTGCACCTGCCCCTGGGGCTGCATGTCGGCGCCCATAACGCCGAAGCTCAACCACGGTTTTCCTCGCTTCAAGACAAACGCCGGAATAATCGTATGAAACGGACGCTTGCCCGGTTCATAAACGTTCGGGTGCCCGGGTTCGAGCGTAAACCCGGCCCCGCGACACTGCAGACCAAACCCCGTTCCGGGCGGTACCAGGCCGGCGCCGAACGGCGAAAAAATGCTTTGAATCAACGACACCATCATGCCGTCGCGGTCGGCGACAGTCAGATAGGTCGTGTCTCCGCCGGGGATTGCAACCTCGCCATGTGGATAATCCGTGCCCGCTGTTTGCGGTTCGATCAGGGACCGCCGCACTTCGGCGTAGGACTTGTCGATGAGGGCCGAAACCGGCACCTCTGCGAATGCCGGATCGGCGTAATAGCGGGCGCGATCTGCGAAACTCAGTTTTTTCGTTTCTATGAATGCGTGCCAGTATTCGGCGCTGTCGAGTCCGAATTCGCCGAGCGGATAGCCTTCCAAGACGTTCAACATTTGGAGGACGCACATCCCCTGTCCATTAGGTGGCATCTGGTAGACGTCGTAACCGCGGTAATTCGTCGTCACCGGCGTAACCCATTCCGAATGCGACGCCGCGAAGTCGTCGGCGCTGAGAAATCCGCCAAGCGATTGCTGATAGCTAACGATGCGCTCACCACCGGCGCCTTCATAAAAGGCCGTGCGCCCGTCACGGCCGATCGCTTCGAAGGTGTCGGCAAGCGCCGGGTTGCGGAAGGTCTGGCCGGGGCGCGGCGCCTCCCCGTCGATGAGATACGTTTCGCTGAAGGGTGCCACCATTCCTTCCAGCACCGGGTCGTCGAGGACGTTTCGCGCGGCGTGTCTCCACATTTCAGCAGTACGCGCTCCGATGGGCGTTCCGGCGCGGGCATGGCGTACCGCCGGCGCGAAGACGTCCGCGAACGGGAGTCGGCCGTAGCGTTCGTGCAGCACGCACCAGCCATCGACGGCTCCCGGTACCGACAAGGCAAGCGGTCCGCGCCCCGGAATGAGTCCCGTGCCGCCGACCTTTTTGCGCAATGCATCGCACGACAACGAACGTGGACTGCGCCCGCTCGCGTTCAAGCCCGCGAGTTCTCCCGCCCGCGGATCCCAAACCATGGCGAACAGATCGCCGCCGGGGCCGCACATGTGGGGTTCGCTCAGGCTCAACATCGCATTCGCGGCAATCGCGCTATCGACGGCACTGCCTCCTTTTCGCAAGATATCGACGCCCACTTGCGTCGCCTGCGTCTGACTCGTCGCCACCATACCGTGGCGGCCAAAACTTGGACTGCTCATCATGAATGCCATGGTCGATGTTGGAACTCAGCGCCTAATTTCGATCTTTCTACCGAGATTATCGGGGCGCGGTAAATCCTGGTGCGCCGCCGCGACCGCCGCGAGCGTCGCCTGCGTCTCGTCAGACATCTCGATACCCCTGCGATCGGAGAAAGCGACGTGCAGGAAAAGCATCTCGGCAGTCGCCGCCAGGTATTCGTCGTCGCGGTGATACAGCGCCTGGTAGGTGTGCAGGAGTTTCGGGCTCCAATCGATCAACTGCGTAGTGATTCTGAGAGGATCGTTTTCGAACAGTTCGCGGCGAAAGTCGAGGTCGCAATTGATCATGAAGATAGAATACTCGCCGAGGCGCGTATAGTCCCAGCCGATCCCGCATGCACGAAAGAACAATTCGCCGCCGTCGTCGAAAGCACGCACGTAAAACGCGACGTTCATGTGACCGTTGGCATCGAGCCATTCCGGTTTTACTACTAGCGTATCTTCATACGGAGCGGCAATCGGCGGGGTGTTCATTTAAATATGCGTTCCAAAAGATGCTTCACTTTCGTGCTTATACCCGCCCCCGTCACCCCGAGCTTGACCCGGGGTCCAGTTAAACAATGTCCGCCTGCGGCGGGCTTTATCTACTGGATACCGGGTCCGTCACCCCGGACTCGATCCGGGGCCGGTATG
>CAZFZX010000120.1:0-14711 GCA_964523765.1 uncultured Enterobacteriaceae bacterium | reverse complement strand
TTACCGGATTAAAGGGGCTTTGCCTTTCTTATTCGTGCAATATTCAGGCTAGGCGCACAAAGCCAAGAGATCATGGCTAACTTTGACCGGGATTGGCTGAACGAGAATGGCGAAGCCTGGGGGCAGCGATATGACTACGTGCGCAATGCAGAAAACCATCTGGAGAAATGCTCGCGGCTTGAAGCCACCGAACTCAGTGACAAAGAGCTGTGGGATTATGCCTATTGGACAAACGAGTTCCGTTCCGGCGAGGACGCCCTACCCCTTTTCCGCCGGTATCAAGAACGTCATCCGCAGGACCCGGATCCTGCCTATTTCATCGGCGTTCAACTGATCAGCCAGGGCGACGATGCCGGCCTGGAAAGCCTCCGTCTGGCCGGGACCAACCCCAACCTCATCGAGCAGTCCGCCCACCTCGGTTACGACTACCTCAAACAACAAGGCAAGGAGGAAGAGGCACAAGCCTGGTGGGAAGAACCGCTAAAGCAAAACGAGGATCATATTGCTGCCCAAGAAGAACGCGACAGCGTCGATAGCAACGACCAACTGGCCGTCGCTGAAATCGGTACGGAGTTGGTAGACGAATTGCTCGTGCAACTTAAGAACCACAAGCATGTGGGCAAAGTATGGTTGGCTCGGAAGGTCGTCAAGTATGCTCCCGAGAGCCCCGTCTATATCGTCGCGTTCGCCCCGAAAGGTCTTGTCTTCGATCCGGAACGACTGCAAATGAAGGTTGCGGAGTCGCTCGATCTGGGCGTCTCGATCTTTGTGGTGTGCGTTAGAGGCGGGGGTAAAGCTCTGGCTAAGAAAGTAATCGCGGCCGGAAAAAGGATCCAATAGCAAATTCATTTTTCCTCGACCGGTAGAACTCCCAGCGACGCGGTATTCAAAAATACAAAAGAGATATCGGGGCCGAGCTTGAGTCTACGGTACCGATGTCGATCGTTATTTCTGCGGGCGGATCAGGTACTTTTCTCCAGTCGCTTTTTTGCCGAACGCCGCGATGGAATCCGGATCCAACACATCGCCGAGAGAAATCTCTTTCGAGTAGGCGCTGGCAAATGTCGTCTTGATTTCGGCCGCAACTTTCTCGCGAAGTTTCTGCGCTGCCTCAGGACCGATCTTCACTAGGAACCACGGCATCAACCATCCGCCGACTCCCCAAGCCATGCCGTAGTTCCGCTCGAGCCGCGTCGGTGACCGATCCAGGCCGCCGTAGATGTAAACCTGCTTGTGAGTCGTCGTCCCGTACGGCCCCACGTCGCGACCGGATTGAATCTGCGCGGTCTCCATCGCCGCGAGAATCTGACCGGCGAGATTGCCACCGCCGGTCGCATCAAACGCGAGGGTTGCGTTCGTCGCCCGGAGTGCCTCGACTAGTTCTTCGGCGAAGGCATCCCGGCTCGAAGCACACACGTACCGGGCGCCGATAGAACTCAGCAAGTCGACGTGTTCTCGGCGTCTTACAATATTGACTACATCGACGCCTTCATTGCTGCAAAGCTTGTTGAGCATCTGTCCCAAATTGGACGCGGCGGCCGTGTGCACTAGTGCCGTATGGCCTTCCCTGCGCATGGTTTCGACCATGCCGAGCGCGGTCAGGGGATTAACGAAACTGGAAGCAGCCTCGGCCGGCGCAGTGCCGTCCGGCATCACCAGGCATTGGTCTGCTTTCGCCATCCGGTACTCGGCATACATGGCGCCACCCATGAGGGCGACCGTCTTACCGAACAAAGTCTTTGCCGCCGCCGACGTGCCCACCTGTTCCACGATGCCGGCGCCCTCGATGCCTAGCGGACGGGGGCTGTTGACTCCGGGGGCGCTCGCCGGCATCAGGTCCGGCGGCACCTGTGCGACGACCTTAGGATCATCCGGCGTACCCGCCGCCTCCGCTGTCGACATGTCGGCCGGCCCGAAAATTGCACCCAAGTCCGATGGATTGATGGGCGCTGCCTCCACTCGAATGAGTACTTCGTCGTCTGCGGGTTCGGGCTTGTCCACGGTCGCGATCGACAGTTCGAGCGTACCGTCGCTGATCAGCGTCGATACCAATTGCCGCATTGTCCCGCTCATAAGCGCCCCCTACTTTTTGCCTGGCCGAACGGTGTCATCGAATTACCGGCCTCAGGCAAAGTGTTCGCTTAGCGCCGCATCGACGATATCGGGGACGGACCGCCGCGTATAGTTATCCGTTTGGTCCTTCCATACTACCTTGCCTTCGGCATCGATCAACAAACTAGTCGGGACGGGTAAGCCGGGGCGTCCAAGCGTCTTGAAGTTGTTGATATTCTTGTTGCGGTAGCCGAACTGTTCGATAAGCTTGAGTTTCGGATCGGCCAGCATCGTCGCTTTGAGCCCGTGCATACCACGGCCCATGCGGATTTGACTCGAAGTATCGGTAGAAACCGTCACGATCCTTACGCCCGCCGCCTCGAGCGTCGGCCGCAGTTCTTCCCATCGCCGTAACTCGGCGACACAGTAAGGTCACCAGTGTCCGCGAAAGAACTTGAGCAGCACCCTCGATCCGGCAAGACTCGCGCTGTCGAACTCCTCGCCGTTGTCGTCTGGCGCCGTGAACGCGGGCATCGCATCACCGACATTGACCATCGAATCACCGACCTTCTGCGCGCCGGTCGCGGTGAGATACAGGAAAGCGAGGGCCACGCCGACCGCCCACGGTGCAAACGCGTCGCCGCTTCCCTGATTGAGCGCCAGCAGCCCCAGCACGAAACCAACACCGACCATGGCCTGAAATCCGTACGGCGTCTTCGGTACGTTCACCTGCCATGCGCGCCAGAACCAGCGCACCATGGTCGCGACGACGATGACGAGTCCGATAATTCCTAGATTTTCCATCCGCTGTTTCCTCGGTCGGCGCTGCCGACGTTAAAGCTCCATCGGGATCTTGAAATGCGCGCGCATGATCCGATCACGATGCTCCATGAGAGCGGGGTCAACGGCGGCGGCAACTTCGGGCGGCGTGTTCTCGAACATCGGCCGGATACTCGGGTCCAGCGGACATTCTTCGGGCGGCTGGATGACCACGAAGTTGCTGAACGCGGCCCAGTAGAAATCGACCGCACTCACCTGATCGCCGACAAAATAGCCGCTGCCGTTGGCTTTTTGCGCCTCGAGTATCGATGCCAGCAGTTGCATTAGAGCGACCGTGCGTTTGTTGGCGAGCCCGGCGTCGGTCTCGTTGTAACCATACTTCCGTGCCAGGGTGGCAGCGCCTTCCGGCGGATCGCCGGACGCCATTGCCGGATGGACCATGTCGAGGCGACGGTTCCAGCCGAAGCCGAGTTCGCCGCAGATCTCATGGCCCAAGCCGAAGACTTGCACGCGCTGTGTGGGATCGGCCGGTACTAACGGTTTCTGCGGTGCCAAACGCTCGAGCAGCAGCAGTATGCCATCCCAACGGTTGATCGGTTTCTCGTCGTTCCAGGCAACGACCGGGCCGCTGTTCACGCCAGACCAGGCAACGAGTTCGGGGTTTGCTCCCATGGCTTGGTGGGGCCCGGCGGTGTACTCGAGACCTTTGTATTCCATCATCGCCTTGGCGGCCTGACCCCATGCGCTCGGAAACCCCTGCACTAGCACGAGGCGCAGGCCGTCGGCCTCGATGGCTCTATTGATATCCACGTACTCCACGCCTGTTCTCCTCCACTTTGTCAGTACATCCGGTCGGGAAGTGGAGTCGATCCATCATTCCCACCGTCGCACGTCACTAACCAACTACTTAGTTAGATATAATCACAAATGAACCGCGGAGTCCATCTCCTTAAGAAATCGTTATCCGGACGAGGCCGGAACCCGGGACTTGCGGGTGGTTCGTCCCGCGTACCGTTGCGGTCAGTCCTGGACGCGGCGGATCTCCCCGGCGCGCCGCACGGAAACTCGGCTTTTTGGTGGGCACCGACCGGGGGCGCTGCGATCTTTTCCGCGAACTGGGAACATTTGGCGATTTCTTGATCCGAATCATCATTTGGGTGCTTGCTTAGTTGTGCGATGAACGCGACATTGGGCAATTATCGGGGTGACGGGTGAGGCTCGACGATCGGGTGTGCCGGAGTATTGGTACTGGGAGCCCGTCGGACTTAGGGGTTCGGCCGGAAATTGCTCCTGCATAAGCCGTCCCTGGCGGTCGGCCGGAAATTGCTCCTGCATAACCGGCACTCCCGCCATCTGATGTGCAGGGATGCACAAATGCCGCGATGGCAGGATGCCAGAGAGCGGCCCTGGCGGTCGTAGTGAGGCGAGACGAGGCGACTCAGAACCCAAAAGCAAAAACGGAGGGCGAAACCATGTCCAGTACGCCAACACCACCAGCGAACGCGTCCACCCCAAATACAGTAGATGCGGTTGTTGTGGGAGCCGGATTCGCCGGTCTCTACATGCTACATCTGTTACGGGACAAACTCGGGCTCAAAGTAGCCGCCATTGAAGCGGCCGACGGTGTCGGTGGCGTATGGTACTGGAACCGCTACCCGGGCGCACGATGTGACATCTCCAGTCACGACTATTCCTATTCATTCTCCAAAGAACTCCAGCAGGAATGGGATTGGCCGGAAAAATATCCTGCGCAGCCCGACATCCTGAAATATCTGGAGCACGTTGCCGATCGTTTCGATTTGAAGCGTGATATTCAGTTCAATACGCGAGTTGAGTTTGCAGTTTTTGATGAGCGCGACGGGCATTGGCACATTACGACTGAAAATGGTGAGCAATACCGGGCCAAATTCTTCATTCCTGCGACCGGTGTTCTGTCCGACGCCAATTTCCCTGAGATTAAGGGCCAAGAAAGTTTCAAAGGAGGAAGCTGGTTCAGTGGCCGCTGGCCCAAGGAAGCTGTCGACTTTTCGGGCAAGCGGGTGGGAATTATCGGTACGGGAGCGACCGCCGTGCAGGCGATCCCGGTCATCGCCGAGGAGGCGGCGCATCTTACCGTGTTTCAACGTACGCCATACTTTGCTGTTCCGTTGCAGAACGAGCCGATGACGGAGGCGGAAGATAGACGGGTAAAATCGTCTTACGATGAATTCCGCAGGAATGCTCGAAATTCCTTTGCCGGCGTTAACATTTGCGTGCCGAGGCCCTCGGCAATGGCCGACACGCCCGAAGAACGCAAGGCGCACTACGAGCACTGTTACCAGGAAGGCGGATTCAACGTTTGGCTCGGCAGTTATGAGGATCTGCTATTTAACGCGGAGTCCAACGAGACGGCTGCCGAGTTCATACGGGGGAAAATCCGCGCGCGCGTAACGGATCCGAAAATTGCCGAGATGCTTTGTCCGCGCGAGGGGGTCTCCTACGGCACGAAACGGCAGCCTTGTGAGACGGAATATTTTGAAGCTTTTAACCGGGATAACGTCACGCTGGTCGATATCCATCGGTCGCCGATCGAGGAGATAACTCCGGAATGCCTGCGCACTACCGATGAAAGCTATGAACTCGACTACCTTATTTATGCGACCGGGTTCGATGCGTTTACCGGGTCATTATTCAAAATGAACATCAAGGGCCGCGACGGCCTGACGTTGAAAGAACATTGGACCGATGGCCCCCGTACTTACCTGGGGCTTTCTATGACTGGGTTTCCCAATCTGTTCAACATAACGGGGCCGCAAAGCCCGTCCGCTTTCTATAACTTCCCGCTTGGAATCGAGAACCATTGTGATTGGATCGCCGATTGCATCCGTTACATGAACGACAACGGCTTGGCAACGATCGACGTCGAACAGGCCGCCGAAGAACAGTGGTTGGCGCACATCGTCGAGCTCGCCGATGCGAGCTTGTTCCCGCAGGCGAGTTCTTGGTACATGGGAGACAATATTCCGGGTAAGCCACGAGTCTTCATGGTGTATCTGGGGGGCGGGAAGACCTACCAGGAAGTCATCGATCGCGAAGCCGTAGAAAAGTATCCGAGCTATACGTTCGTACCCAATTGACGGGTTGGTTGCCGCGCCTGCGCGAAGTGGCAGAGAACTCGCGGAGTTCCTGTCGCAACCACGACGTTAAGCGCATCGATGTCCGCTAGCAGCGGATCGGAAGCCGCCGTCGGACCAAACGACCGCGACTGTTTCGATACGTTGATCGATTGTCAAGATTTCCTATCCGAGCTTCGAATAGGCTGCGTTCGGCAACGGTCGTAGTAGAATTGGATGTTACGGACCGATCACTATCTGGGTAACGAACCGTGGTGGACAAACGCGACAAGCTGCCGATCAAATCGACCTCTACGGAGGTAGACGCGTTCCTCGCCAAAGTCGCCGGTATGCCCACCGTCAAGGCTGCAGGCCGCCGGGGACGACTGTTGTTTGCGATGGATGCGACGGCGAGTCGCGAACCAAGCTGGGATGTCGCCTGCAACATTCAGGCCGAGATGTTCAAGGAGACCGCTGCGCTCGGCGGTCTCGACGTACAGCTGTGCTATTACCGCGGTCACGAGGAGTTTTTCGCGAGCGGCTGGATCGGCAGCCCGGCCCGGCTGCTCGCGCAAATGCGGAGCGTTCGCTGTGCGGGGGGCATGACCCAGATAGGGCGGGTGCTGAAACACGCACTCGCGGAATCGCGTCGGAACCGGATCAATGCGCTCGTCTTCGTCGGCGACTGCATGGAGGAGGACGTGGACGAAGTCTGCGCGCTCGGCGGGCAGCTCGGGATTCTCGGGGTTCCCGCCTTTCTGTTTCATGAAGGCATCGATCCGGTCGCGAAGCGCACGTTTAGCGAACTCGCTCGTTTGACCAAAGGTGCGTATTGTCCCTTCGACGGAAGCAGTGCGAGTCAGTTGCGCGACCTGCTCCGGGCGGTAGCGATTTACGCCGCCGGCGGCCGCAAAGCACTCGCGCACTTCGGCCAGCGCAAAGGCGGCCTCGTGCGGCAGCTGACCGACCAGATGACGAAGACTTAGCGGCTTGCACCCGTACATCCTCCTGCTACTGCTGGGCGCGGTGACCGCCGCCGTCGTCTGGCAACGTAACTTACCGGAGCCGCAGCGGACGCAGGCGCGCAACCGCTTGCTGCTCTACGGCGGCATCGGTCTTTTGGTGTTGTTGCTGGTCACCGGTAAGCTGCATCCGCTGGTCGCGGCCCTGGCCGCGCTGGTCCCGGTTGTACAGCGCCTATTGACCCTGGCCCAAGCCGCCAACGCCTTCAAATCTTTCCGCAAGCGAGCAACCGGTTCGCCGGAACCAGCGCCGGGCCAAACCTCGGACGTCGAGACCCAGTTTCTGCGGATGTCGCTCGACCATGACAGCGGTGAGTTGGACGGAGTCGTACTCAAGGGGCCTTTCCAGGGCCGGCGACTGAATGAACTGAAACTCGAAGATCTGCTCGCGCTGCTCGCGACCTGCCGCAGTGAGGATCCGAAATCCGCGGCGGTGCTCGAAACATATCTCGACCGCATCCACGGCGATGCCTGGCGCGACGCCGAGCCCGGCGACCGCCAACAAGCTACCAGCGACGGCGGTCCTCCGGAGATGAGCCTCAAGGAGGCACGCCGGATCCTGGAGGTCGAAACGAACGCTACCCGAGAGGACATCATCGCGGCTCATCGCAGACTAATGCAGAAAATGCACCCCGACCGCGGCGGCTCTACGTTTCTTGCCGCGAAGATCAACCAGGCGAAAGAAACGTTGCTGAACTGCTAACCGTCCCTTGAAACATGCGTTGACTTCTTTGAGCTATGCGCGCCTATTCGCGGCTTCCCCAGCCGCAACCTATGGTGGCTAGCGGACCGATGACCTACAGTGACAGGTTCGAGAAACGCTTCTACCGAGGTTTGCAAGAAATATGAATTTCGAATTCTCCGAGGAACAAAACCTGTTGCGAGAACAGGCGCGGCGCTTTCTTCGGGACCAATGCCCGATGGAAGCAGTACGGGCCATACTCGATGATCGGGAGAAGTCCTACGACGAGGAATTGTGGAACGGCATCGTCGAACTCGGCTGGACCGGCGTGAGTATTCCGGAGCAATATGGCGGAGTCGGATTGGGTTACCTGGAGCTGTGCGTGCTGGCGGAAGAACTGGGTCGCAGCCTGGCGCCGACTCCCTACGCCTCTTCCGTTTACCTTGCCACCGAAGCGATACTCTTGTTCGGGAGCGAACGGCAGAAAGAGCATTACCTGCCCCGGTTGGCGACAGGGGAAATTGTAGGTACGTTCGCCCTGGCCGAGGGTCCCGGCCCACCCAACCCGGACAAGCTCACGACGGCGGTAAAGGACGACAAAATCCGCGGGGAGAAACTGCCCGTACCCGACGGCGACATTGCGGATTTTGCTATCGTCGTAGCGAGGGACGGTGCGGATCCCTCACTGTACCTCGTCGATTTCGCTACCGATGACGTCGAGCGTACCGTATTGGAAACCATCGATCCCACCCGCTCGCAGGCAAGCCTTCGGTTCGATAACGGATGCGCCGATCTGCTCGGCGAAACGGGCCGCGGTTGGGACAATACCCAGAAACTCTTTGACCGCGCCGCAGTGTTGTTCGCCTTCGAGCAAAGCGGCGGTACGCAGGCGGTACTCGATATGGCAAGAGACTACGCTATCGAGCGCTATGCCTTCGGCCGGCCAATTGCATCCTACCAGGCCATCAAACATAAACTCGCGAACATGTACATTAGCGCCACCCTGGCGCGTTCGAATTGTTACTACGGCGCGTGGGCTCTCTCCACGGATGCGGACGAACTGCCGGCGGCGGCGGCAACAGCCCGAGTCAGTGCCACCCAAGCGTTTGCGGAATGCTCCGCCGAGAACATCCAAACCCACGGCGGGATGGGATTTACCTGGGAGTTTAATTGTCATCTGTACTACCGGCGAGCCAAAGCACTGGCGGTAAATCTGGGTAGCCAGGCCCGCTGGGAAGACCGTCTGATCACAGCACTGCAACGCGCCGGAGGCGTAGCGATATGAATTTTGACGACACACCGCAAGAAGCCGCCTTTCGGGCGGAGGCTAGCGCTTTCCTGGCCGCCAACGCCACCCTCAAATCGGAATCCGAACCCAGGAAGGAGCGCGAGCCGGAACTGGTCGAACGAGCCAGGGCCTGGCAAAAATTGAAGTCCGACAATGGCTGGGCTTGTTTGCAATGGCCCGAAGAATTCGGTGGCCGCGGCGCCAGCCCCATGGAACTGATCATCTGGGGCCAGGAAGAATCCCGTTACGACGTACCCGTCGGTCCCTACGCCATTGGCCTCGGCATGTGCGGCCCAACCATGATCGCTTACGCCAGCGACGAACATAAAGCGGAACGACTGCCGCGCATGTCTTCGGGGGTCGATATCTGGTGTCAGCTGTTCAGCGAACCTGCGGCCGGTTCCGACCTCGCCAATTTGCGCACGAGAAGTGAGCGCGACGGCAATGACTGGATCATCAACGGCCAAAAGATCTGGACTTCCGGCGCTCACTATTCCGACTGGGGAATATTGGTAACGCGCAGCGACCCTACCGTCCCCAAGCACAAGGGATTAACTTTCTTTTTCGTTGACATGAAATCACCGGGCATCGAAATACGGCCGATCAAACAGATCTCCGGGGACGCCAACTTTAACGAAGTGTATTTCGCCGATGTGCGGATCCCGGACGACCAACGCCTGGGTGCAGTCGGCGACGGCTGGCGCGTATCGCTTACGACACTGATGAACGAACGGTTGGCGGTTGGCGACGCCGGCGGCACCGACGTTCCCGAACTGATGGACCTCGTCTCCAAGATCGAGATCGACGGCAAACCGGCGATCGAGAATCACGCCGTGCGTCACAAGATAGCTAACTGGTACTGCCAGATGAGCGGCCTGCGAAATACCAAGTACCGGGTAATGAGCGCCTTGTCTCGCGGCCAGACACCGGGACCGGAAAACTCCATCACCAAGGTAGTCAGTGCGTCCAAAATGCAGGACATCGGCGCCTTCGGCATAGACCTTATGGACATGGGAGGCGTCGTGGTCGATCGGAAAGACAGCAACGGTTTGGGCAGCCGCTTGTTCCAGGCCTCGTTCATGCTCGGACCCGGTTACCGAGTTGCCGGCGGTACCGATGAAATCCTGCGCAACATCATCGCCGAACGGGTGCTGGGCCTGCCGCAGGACGTGCGGGTAGACAAAGGGATCCCTTATAACGAAGTGGCCCAGGGTTCGAAGTAAGGTTTGCGCGGGCGGGAACCCACCGTTGTGCGCCGAATCGTCGCTGGTGTTACGGCCGACGGTTAATCGTGAGAGATGCTGCAGACAAGACGAATATCCGCTTCACCCGTAAAGCGTTTTATCCTGGCTGGGTGCAATTGGACTACATCGCCGGGTGCTCGTCCTCGTCTTCCTCCTGCTCGGTATCCGCGCCCGGGGGCAGGGCCGCGATGGCTTCGCGCACCAACCGCACGTGCTCCCTCTCTTCGTCCCGTAACTCCTTGAACAGGACCTGGATCTCGGGATCAGTCACGGCCGCTAATGCCCGGTTGTAGAAGTCTAATGCCTTCTGCTCCGAAGACAGCGCCACCTCGAACGCCTGGAGGGGAGACATATTGTGGCGAGGCGCACCCTGGTCCGGTGCCTCCACGTCGGACAGGTCATCAAGCGAGACCCGTGTCGGGAGGTCGCCAACCAGGGCCTTGCGTCGCTCCGCGAGTTCCTTGCCGTGGGCGGCCTCGTGCTCAGCCATCGAGGTGAACACGCTTGCCGCATCCCCCGGGAAGCGGCGGCCGAGTTGGGCCGCGAACGTCCGATAGCGCTCGTGGGCCTCCCCTTCGATGAGAACCGCGAGATCGAGGGCGTTCATCAGGTCGAGGGTGGCAATGTCGAGACGAGTGGACATGGTGGACTCCAGGGTCAAGTGCAGAAGAAACATCTATCCGTGAGGGCGTATCGGCGCTTTCGGCGCAGGTCTCGCCTACCCGTTTAGCGAGGCTCGAACGGGTGTGAATATAGCGCGGCCCCGCAAACAGTACCAGCCCTCCTCCGGGACTCGAACCTTCGAACGAATGTAACCCGCGGCTTCGCCGGTACCGAAGGCGTCGCCGACCGACACGCTTCTCATCGGCCGCCGTACCGAGGATTCGGCTGCAAACATATTGCCGCGGGTGAATCATGTACACGGGAGGTAGTCGCGCGGCAAACGAACCTTCGAATGGTGACGTCTGCCCATGCTGCAAGTCTGTTCACGGCCTCGGAGCGACATGGCGACCGCGAAGTCTTCCATCCGTTTCGTGGCGCCGGGCAGACGGCCCGATGCGGCGCTGCTAAGGTCGGCGAGGGATGCGGAAACGGCCGGATATCGCCGAATCGTTTTTACCCGATAGCCGTTTCGAGAAGAGCGAGGTCGTCAATATTCCGCTATGCTTTCAACAGAGAAGACACAAAAGCAAACACCAGCCCCGAAAACGGGCACTATCGATAACCACGGGAACCCATACAGATCATGCGCCTCGGTTACGCCTTGCCCCAAGTCGGCCCCTTCGCGGGACCCGATCAAATCACCACGGCCGCGCAACGAGCGGAAGAACTCGGGTACGACAGCCTCTGGGTAAACGACCGAGTACTGTGGCCAACCGCGCCACGCGCCCCTTTCCCAGGGAACGCCGACGGGTCGCTGTCGCCGCTGTGGAAAACCAACCTCGATGCCCTCGACACGCTGACCTACGCTGCGGCACACACGAAGAAGGTGGCCTTGGGGACTGCCGTTCTCATCCTCCCGTTATACGACGCTGTGCTGCTCGCGCGGCGCTTGACCACGATTGACATTCTGTCCGGCGGCAGACTTCGCGCCGGGTTCGGCCTCGGCTGGTCACCCGATGAGTACGAAGCGACCAACACGCTATGGCAGGATCGGGCCAGACGGTTTGAGGACGCGCTCGAACTTATTAAAAAGATCTGGGCCGGCGGTAACCTCGCCCACGATAGCGAGTTCATCACATTGGCGGAATCCATCTTCGAAGCTACGCCCGTGCAACGACCACGACCACCGGTGTACCTCGCCGCCTACACGCCGGCCGGCATGGCCCGCATCGCTGCCAGGGCCGACGGCTGGACGCCGGCGGGCGTTCCGATCCCGGCCATGGGAGAGATGTACCAAGGCATTCGCGCGATGGCCGAGCAAAACGGCCGTGATCCCGATGAGATCGCACTGGTCGTACGGGCCAACTGTGCTATCGTCGGAGAACTGCCGGAGCCCGACCGGCCGCCGTTCCACGGGAGTGTCCCACAGATCGTCGCAGACGCGAGGCGTGCCGGAGAGGTTGGGGCCGACGAAGTATTTTTCGACGTGCAATTCTCACCCGGTGTAGACGACTTCGATACCTACCTCGAACTCATGGAGACATTCGCCCAAGAGACTCACTGATTCAGCGATCGAGGGCCAGAAGCGGTGCCAGCGGTCTGTCGGAGTTAGGCGTTGAAGGTGAGTAGAATACGGCTAAGAGCAGATTCGTAGAAGCCGATCAATCGCGAGCGTATTTGCTGCCTGAACTCCGAGATTGGATCGAGAAGGACGATTCAGCGCACTTTGCGCTGGCGGCGGTAGAACGGGTGGGTATCAGTCGATTTCGAGTGAATGCCCGAGGTACAGGCTCATCGCAGTATCACCCACGGATTATGCTGCGCCGCCGATTTATGAGGCTGCACCAGAACTCCTATCCGACGAAGGGCTAATCACAAAAGCTCCTGGTCCTCGGGCTCGACATCCTCCATCTGCTCCATCAGATTAATCGCGATCCCGACAAAATCTGAGTCCGTGATAATGCCCACCAAACACTCGCCGCGGACGACGGGTAGACAGCCAATTTTGTGTTGCTCCATCCGCATCGCGGCGCCACGCAAACTCGCCGACTCATCCACTGTAGACACCTTGGTCACCATGACCGAAGAGATGGAGACATCGGCCTCGTCGGAATCCCTGCCATTCGGATCCACCAACAGTGTGGAGTTTGCCGCAGCCAGAATATCTCGCTGAGAAACAAGACCGACCAGACGATCGCCCTCTTCCACGACGGGAATATGGCGGATATGACGTTTAGCCATCATCTTCCGCGCGTCCTCCAAACTACCGTCGGGCCCGAGCGTACAAAGCTCGGTACTCATCACTTCGACAACGGAAAACATACGCGACCCCTCTTCGACACGATTACCGCCGATATGTTACCGCCAATTCATCGCTCGACTATTGATGCGAGTCAACACCTAAGGAACCTCTGATTCATTCTGGGACAGTCGAGTTGCCGCCCAAAATTGTTCAGGTCAAGGCGCGGCGCGAAGGTAATAGCAGGGACTATTAGCAAGCGCCGCAACGCAGACCGGGACGATTTTGGGCCCAAGGCGACGTTCCATGAATTGATCAGAGGTTCCCAATGTAATTCACCGAAAAGCACCCGTGCGTGCTTCGCCTCGGGTGAAGCCGACTTTCCCGACAGGCAGCGGGTTTTTCGCGGCAAATATCGAGGCTTCGTAACCGCCTTCCTAATCAGTCGGCCCGGCCCGACTCCAATTTCACCAGTGCCCTGCTCAGCGAGGCGTTCGCCTCACGGATCGGGGGCCACCCGAACCATCCGTTTGCCGCGGTTCTCGCCGGCCAGCAAGCCGATCAAAGCGCCCGGCGCGTTTTCCAATCCCTCGACGACGTCTTCAACGACTTTTATCCTGCCTTCGCTGGCCCATCGCAGCAAGTCATCCTCGGCTTGTTGGTCCTCATCGGCGTGGTCCAACACGACGAACCCCTGCATCTTGAGTCGCTTGACGACCACCAGGCCCGGAATGCCGCGCGGGCTTGCCTGATCGGCCGTGTCATATTGGCTGACGGCGCCGCAACAAACGACGCGGCCAAATAGATTCATCTGAAACAGCGCCGCTTCGGTGATCGCGCCGCCGACATTGTCGAAGTAGATGTCGATGCCGTTCGGGCACGCCGCCTTCAAATCCCGGAACAGCCCACCCGCTTTGTAGTCGACGGCCCCATCGAACCCGAGTTCGTCGACCAACCACGCGCATTTATCGGCACCCCCCGCGATACCAACCACGTTAGCACCTCGAATTTTTCCGATCTGGCCGGCAAATGTTCCGACCGAACCAGCGGCGGCGGAGACCACCAGTGTTTCGCCTTCTTTCGGCTCTCCAATTTTGAGCAGTCCGTGATAAGCGGTCTTGCCGGCGATCCCGGCCACCGACAGTTGATTGCTAAGGGGGCGATGCTTCGACGCTTTGGTGACCGCGCGACCATCCATCACGACATATTCGGCCCAACCTCCTTCACCCAGAACAATCTCGCCGACGCTGAACGCATCGGTTTTGGCGTCAACGACCTCGCCCATCACATAAGCGTGCATGACATCACCGGCCTTGACCGCCTGTCGATAGGTCGGTCCTTGCATCCAGGCTCGATTGGCCGCGTCGAGCGAGATCAGGATCGTTCTGGTCAGGATCTCGCCGTCACCGATAGAGGGGATGTCGGCGTGCCGAACTGTGAAGTCGGATGCCGTCAAGACCCCGTTCGGTAAAGAAGACAATAGAACCTGCCGATTCTTGCTATCGTTCATAGAAGCACCTTGGTTTCTCTTGGCCGACGGAATGGACTGTTCTTTCGTGTTTTCTACTACGCTGTAGTGTTTGCGATTATACCCGGATCGGCGTCGCCGGAACGGCCGACAGATCACCGGACATTTCGCGATGATCCGTGGCGGCCGCGCACCGATCCGGTCGCCGCGATCCGCAGCGTGTCGGTGAAAAAGGCACTAC
>CAZFZX010000119.1:0-14766 GCA_964523765.1 uncultured Enterobacteriaceae bacterium | reverse complement strand
ATGCGAAAGGATTGCAGGAGCAATCCTCGCTCCGGGGTCCAGTCAAACAATGTCCCGCCTTCGGCGGGCTTCTCCTACTGGATACCGGGTCCGTCACCCCGGACTCGATCCGGGGCCGGTATGACGGTAATGATATCCAGCAATCGGCCTTTAAGCCGAAACTGTTCGATGTTTTGGAACGCGTATTTAACGGAAATGTGCTCCGTTTCGTTCGTCGTTCCGGAGTAAGCAGGAATCCAGTAGGATATAGCCGCGCGGTTCATAACGGATGCGAATGTACAGGATGTGGTAGCCCGCGAATGAAGGTTGTCCTCAATATCACCACGAGGCATCGGGAATATGGCAAGTACACAAGCGAAAGCAATTAAGGACCTCTACGGTAGTTGGTTAGCGGCGATGGCCGCCAACCCGGACATGCCGCTCGAGGAAATGCGGGCGCTGTTCGAACAGTGGGGCAATATCACGGGCGAACCGGGCGGGGTCGACTATATCGAGGAGGACTGCGACGGCGTGCCTTGCCTGTGGGCCGCGCCGAAGGGTGCGAAAAGCGATCGGGTATTGGTCTGCACCCACGGCGGCGGCTATGTCGTCGGTTCGATGTATACACACCGCAAGGTCTTCGGCCATCTGGCGAAAGCGACCGGGTGCCGCGCCTTGATTTTGCACTATCGCCGCGCCCCGGAGGATACACATCCGGCGCAGGTCGAGGACGCCGTCAAGGTCTACGGGTGGTTGCTGGAGAAGGGCATCAAGCCGGAACATATCGCGACGACGGGTGATTCGGCCGGCGGTGCGTTGTGTACCTCGATGCTGCTCGCGATACGCGATCAGGGGTTGCCGGTACCAGCGGCGGGTATGCCGATGTCGCCGTACTACGATATGGAATTCAAGGGTGAGTCGATGACCACGAACGCGGAGGCGGATTGCCTGGTCAGCCGGGAAATCGCACAGGCGATGGCCGACACTTTCCTGGGCGGGGCGTCGCCGCAGGATCCGCTGGCGAACCCACTGTATGCGGACCTCGCGGGACTGCCGCCGCTGTACATACAGGTCGGCGCGGACGAGACTTTGCTGGACGATTCGCTGCGGTTTGAGGCGAAAGCAAAAGAAGCTGGCGTCGAGATCAAACTCGATGTTTTTCCGGAAATGCAGCATGTGTTTCAATTCATGGCGGGTACCGCGCCCGAAGCGGACGACGCGATCCAGCAGATGGCTGCTTGGGTGCGTCCGAAGCTTGGCTTGGCGTAGCCGCCGGTTCGACGCGTTAATGGCGGCCCGCGGATGCGGGCCGTCGCAGTTTGGGGACTGCGCCGGCCGTGACCGCGGCAGGCGGTAACTGGGATCGATAAACAATGAGTGAATCCAATTCGTATATCAGCGACTTGTTCAGCCTGGAGGGCAAAAGGATCTTGTTGACGGGCGCGTCGAGCGGTCTCGGCCGCCACTTTGCGCCGACCCTCGCGCGGGCGGGCGCGCACGTGATTCTTGCGTCACGCAGCGTGGACAAGATGCAGGATATCGCTCGTGACATCGAAGCGGCGCAAGGAAAATGCGAAGTGATAGCTTTGGATGTTCGCTCGCGAGACGCTATTCGCGGCTGCGTCGCGCAGTTGGAAGAATCGGCACCTCTGGATGTTCTCGTCAATAACGCCGGTATTGCCATCGTCAAAGCACCCGAAAACCTGACGGACGACGATTGGGATGCTGTCTACGAGACGAACCTGCGCGGTGCGTGGGCGCTGGCGCAGGAGATCATCAAGCGACGTCTGGCCGATGGGCGTGAATGCAGCATCATCAACATCGCGTCGGTGCTCGGCCTGCGCGGCATCGGCCACGTGGCACCCTATGCAGCGGCGAAAGCCGCCTTGATCAACGTCGGACGTGACTTATCGACCGATCTTGCGAGTCGCGGGATCCGAATAAACGCTATCGCGCCAGGGTATATCGAAACAGAGATGAATAAGGACTGGCTGAAAACCGAAGGCGGCGAGCGGCTGCGCAACAAGGTACCGGCCAAGCGTTTTGGTGTGCCCACCGATCTCGATGGCGTGCTGATCTACCTGGCCTCCGATGCGTCGCGCTACACGAATGCGGCGGTGATCGCGATCGACGGAGGGTTTTCTGCGGCGTTGTAGGTAGGTCGGGTCAGGCGCGAAAGCGCCGTAACCCGGCGAAACACGGAACTGTCGGGTTACGCTTACGCTAACCCGACCTACGCGTTACGAAGCGTAAACGTGTCGGCCGCCCTTAGGGCGGGTCAGGCTTGATGAGCGCCGTAACCCGACGTTGGATTACAACGTCCACACCGTCAGGCGCCAATCGAGTACTTTGTGCTCCTCGAGTTCGCCGCTGTCGCGGTGCGACCGCGCCGCGAACGACTCGACATGTAGGTTCACGAGCGATCCGCCGGGTTGCGCAGGCGTTACGCCGAGCACCTTGAATTGGGAACGGATCAAATCCTCCTCGACGACGGGTCCGGTGTGGTCACAACCCGACCACGCTACCACGGTGATGATCGCCGGCAGTGCACGGGTGATCTGTGCGAGCGCCAACGAGATGGTGTGCCCCCCGTAAACGAGGCGCTTACCCAGGTAGCTCTTCGTCGCGTCAGTATGCGCGTAGGCGATATTCAAAGTGAGTCGTACGAGTTCCGGCGCACAGGTAATAGTATCTCGCGCTACGATCGAAACATCGTCCCCGGTTTCCAGACGCGGTGGTTTGAGTCCCGTGACGGTGGATACCAACGGTGCCAGTTCCCAGTCGGCGGGGATCGCGGCGGCGAGGTCCGCCGGCGCTATTTTCTCTTCGATCACGGAGAAATCGGCGTCGTGTCCGGTCTCGGCTTGCGGGTCGCGGCAAGGGATCATCGGACAGCGCCAGTACTGCATGACGATTTCGCCGTGCTGGTTGCTGGTTTCCATCTCTAGGGCGACCATGCCCGTCGCCGGGCGCCCGGGTTTCGGTCGATTCTGTTTCAAGCCTATCGACTTGGTCGAGGTTGTCAGTGTGTCGCCAATAAAGACCGGTCTTCTGAGGATCAACCCGCGGTAGAAGAGATTGCCTTTCACGTGCTGCGAAGGGTAGGTCGTTTGACCATTGACTACGTTGACGACGAGATGCGGGTGGGCAAATGGAGCGTCGTTCCCCGTTACCCGCCGCGACAACTGATGGTCGAGCGGCAGGCGCATGCGATCGCCGGTGATTGCCTGGTACATCGCGGCGTGGCCGGTGGTCAGGGTGATCGACGGAGCGGAGAAAGTTTGTCCGACCGTGAAATCTTCGAAATAAGGCCCGTCGATTAGGATTTTTGTCATTGCGGTAGAAAACGACGTAAGGGGACAGATTTGAGGCTGTCCCCTTACGTTCAGCCCCGTCTTCTCAACGGATCGCGATCGGGTTGATGATCATCTGTACCGCGCCGGTCATGCGCGCCGGGCCGAGGACGAACATGAACTCTTTGGCCTTGTCTCTGGCGAGTTCGCGCGTGTCCATATTCTCCAGGATATAGATGCCGTTTTCGGTGAGCAGGATCTGATGCACCCGGTATTTGATATTTTCCTTCTCGAAAGGTATGGCTTCCACGCCCCAGGTATCCGCGCCGACCGCCATGACGTCTTTAGATGCCAGGTATTCGGCGCCGCTGACACCGACGCCAGGCTCGGCCGCTCCGAAGCGCTTCGGATCACTGTCGAGTAGCGTCATCCACCCTGAATGAAACAGGACGACGTCGCCGGACTCAATGGTCACTCCTTGCTTCTTTTCACAGGCCGTGATGGACGCTTTTGTAAACGCCGTGCCCTCGGGCAGCAGGTCCTTGCCCATGCACTCGGCCATATTCAACAGCACGCCGCGGGCGACGATCGGTGGGTAGTTTTCAACACCGAACTTGCTTATGCCATCGGGCTTGATAAAGTCCGAGGAGTGCGCGCCGTTGTAATAGAGGTGGTCGCTCGCCGCATGACCAAGCCCGTCGATTTGAGAACCGACGCCCATCCATCCGCTGATGATATCGTCCGCGTAATTGAATTTGTTGTCTCCATACGATTGGCCGGGCGCTTGGTTGGGCATGAGTATGGTCAAGTTAAAAGTGCGCGGCGGGAAAGCCGGGGTGCGGCTGTTCGTTTCGATACCGAGGCGGTAGGTCTTGCCGGTCTTGATTAATTTCGCCGCTTTCAAGGTCAGTTCCGGTCCCAACTGATTAAACTGACCCAACTCATCGTCGGCACCCCATTTCGAGGGCCACCACTTATCACCGGCGGTGGCGCTGAATGCGCAGCTCACCAGAATGCAAAAACCGAGGCTTCTAAACGTCATGTTAGTTTCTCCAATCAATAAAAACGGGAGGAATCATTGCGACCTCTTTTTGTTCTTAATGGACTCCGATCTATTTTGCTATTTTTTTCCTAGAAACTCTTTCCGGACTTTGTCGGTATGCTCGCCGAGCATTGGTACCACCCGGGGCTCGGTCCGGGCGTCGCATACCCGGCGCACGAACTCTGCAGCATCTCCACCGGAATCTACCTGCTTCGTCTTCAACGCCGGGTGGTCCCATACGTCTCGACAGTTGTTCATATCTCCATAGGCGATGCCGCCGGCTTCCATTTTTGCCGCGACGTCAGCCCGTGGAAACCGGCGGGTGAATTTTTCGATTTCGGCCGTCAGCGCCGCCCGGTTTTCGACCCGCAGCATGTTGGTCACAAAACGGGGATCGTCCGCCAAATCATCTCGCCCGAGGACCTTCACACACAAGTCGCGCCACTCACCCTCGTGTTGAACGGCGATGATGAACGGTCCGTCGGCCGCTTGATGCACACCGTAGGGTGCGATTTGGGTATGGTCTAGGCCTGTACCCGACAGCAAGCGGTCGCCGTATTTGTAGTACACCAGCGGGACACTCATCCATTCTGTTATGACGCCGAACAAGGAAATATCGAGATGGGAGCCCCGGCCGGTCTTTTCGCGCTCCATCAATGCTCGCAGAATCTCACCGTACGCCGTCAGGCCGGTTGAGATATCGCATACCGATATCCCCACCCGCGACGGCTCTCCCGGCGGCCCGGTGACGGAGCACAGTCCGGTTTCGCCCTGCACGAGGAAATCGTAAGCTTTTTTCTCGGCGTATTCACCGGCGTTGCCATATCCGGAAATGCTGCACATGACGAGGCTGGGATTTCTTTCGCAAAGCGTGTCAAAACCGAGCCCCAGCTTTTCTACCGCGCCCGGCCTCAGATTTTGGATAAAGACATCGGCCTCCGCCAGCAGCGCCGACAGCAACCGTTTGTCCTCTTCGTCCTTGACGTCGAGCAGCAGCGATTCTTTGCCTGAGTTGAGCCAAACGAAATACGCGCTCTCTCCGTTCACTATGGTGTCGTAATGCCGCGCGAAATCACCGCCGGGACGCTCGACCTTGAGTACGCGGGCGCCGGCCTCCGCCAGCAGGCGCGTGCAGTATGGTGCGGCAACGGCTTGTTCCAGGCTCACCACGAGGGTGTCGGTCAATGCGCCCACGGTAGCCGCTAACGCATCGTAAACGGGTTGGGGACGTCGGCGGCGGTCGATATCCAGACGCTCTTCGTTTGCAGGTACTCGCGGATCGCCTCAATACCGTTTTCACGTCCGAGCCCGCTTTTCTTATAGCCCCCGAACGGCGACATGAAACTTACGGCACGGTACGTGTTGACCCAGATCGTGCCGGCCCGGATCGCGTTGGAGGTCTTGATCGCCCGGTTGATCGATTGGGTCCAGACGCCGGCGGCGAGCCCGAAAGCGATATCGTTCGCGATCGTGACGGCTTCCTCGTCTTCGTCGAAGCGGATGATCGAAAGCACCGGTCCGAAGACTTCTTCCTGGGCGATGCGCATGTCGTTGGTAACGCCGCCGAATATCGTCGGCTCGATGAAATACTCGCTGTCGCCGCATTCAGGGCGTTCGTCCGCCGGCCCGCCGCCAAGTAGGACTTCGGCGCCTTCGTCTTTGGCGACTTGGATGTATTCGAGAATCTTTTTGTATTGCGGCGGTGTCGTAACGGGCCCGACCTGGGTGTCGGGTAGCATGGGATCGCCCATTTTTGCGGTGGCGGCGAAATTGACCAGCTTAGCGACGAATTCATCGTAGATACCGTTTTGTACCAGCAAGCGTGATCCGGCGATGCAGGTTTGACCGGTCGCGGCAAAAATCCCGGAAATCGTTCCTTTTACCGCATCGTCCAGATCTGCGTCGTCGAAAATGATGTTGGGCGATTTGCCGCCGAGTTCGAGTGTGCACTTCTTGAGTCCGGCCGCCGCCGACTGGTAGACGCGGCTACCGCTTTGCGAGCCTCCGGTGAAGGCGATCTTGGCGGTTTTCGGGTGTTCGACCAGGGCTGCTCCGACCTCCGGCCCGAAACCGGTCACGACGTTAACGACGCCGGCTGGGAAACCTGCCTCGGCAACGAGTTCGACGAAGCGTAATGTCGATGTCGAGGTGAATTCGGACGGCTTTATCACGATCGTGTTGCCGGCGGCGAGCGCCGGCGCGAGCTTGAATGACAGTAACAACAGCGGCGAATTCCACGGTGTGATCGCGACCACGACGCCGAGCGGTTCCGGTCGCGTGTAGTTGAAAATGTCCGGTTTGTCGCTTGGGATCACCGCACCCTCGATTTTGTCGGCGAGACCGCCAAAGTAGTAATACCATTGCGGCATATAGGCACACTGGCCCGCCATTTCGGTAATTAATTTGCCGTTGTCGCGGACCTCGAAAGCAGCCAGTTCTTCGGCATTCTCCGCTATCAGATCGCCCAGGCGTCGCAACAACGCGCCACGCTGGGTCGCGCTCAGGCTGGGCCATTCCCCTGAAGTAAACGCGGCGCTTGCTGCCTCGACGGCGACCGCGGCGTCGTCGGCGTTGCAACGGGCTACCTCGGCCCACGCTTTGGAGGTGTAGGGATTGACGGTCTCGAAATATTCGTTCGAATGGGGCGCCACGCTCTCGCCATTGATGTATGCGTCAAATCGGGGTAGGTCGGGCATTAGTCGGTACTCCGCTGCAGGGACTCAATAGGAACGCGGGAGGTTGAGTTCGCGTTCGGCGATGTAGGAAAGGATGAGATTGGTGGATATCGGTGCGATCTGATAGAGACGTGCTTCCCGAAATTTCCGCTCGACATCGTATTCTTCGGCGACGCCAAACCCGCCGAAAGTCTGGATGCAGATATCCGCCGCCGCCCACGAAGCTTCCGAAGCGAGCATTTTCGCCATGTTCGCTTCACTACCACAAGGCTCCTGGCGATCGTAGAGGGCAGCTGCTTTACGCAGCATGAGTTCCGCGGCCTCGGTCTGCGCGTAGGCGCGCGCAATCGGGAATTGAATACCTTGGTTCTGTCCGATCGGGCGTCCGAATACGTGCCGCTCGCGGGCGTAATCGCTCGCCTTTTTGATGAACCATCGCGCGTCGCCGATGCACTCGCCGGAGATCAGGATCCGTTCGGCGTTCATACCGGAGAGGATGTATTTGAATCCCTTGCCTTCTTCGCCGATCAAGCTGTCTCCCGGGATCGGCATGTCGTCGAAAAATATCTCGGTTGTCGAGTGGTTGATCATGGTGCGGATCGGCTTGATCGTCATGCCGTTCTGTTTTGCCTCGCGCATATCGACGAGGAAAACCGAAAGGCCGTCCGAACGTTTCTCGACCTGATCTTTCGGTGTCGTGCGCGCCAGCAGGATCATCAAATCGGAGTGTTCCGCCCGCGACGTCCACACCTTTTGACCGTTGACGATATAACCGTCGCCACTGCGTACCGCTACCGTCGATATGCTCGTGGTATCGGTGCCGGCGGTCGGTTCGGTGACTCCGAACGCCTGGAGTCTCAGTGCGCCGTCGGCGATGCCCGGTAGGTAACGGGCCTTTTGTTCATCGCTGCCATGGCGCAAGACCGTCCCCATCGTATACATCTGCGCGTGACAGGCGCCGGCGTTGCCGCCGAATTCGTGGATCGCCATCAGGATCTCTGTACCGACGGAGATCGGCAAGCCGCTGCCGCCGTATTCTTCGGGGATCAGGGATGCCAGCAAGCCGAGTTCGGTCAGGGCATCGACGAACTCTTTTGGATATTGGCGCTCGCGGTCTTTTTTCCTCCAATATTCACCCGGAAAATCCGCACACACACGTTTGACGGTGTCTCGGAGTTGAGAAATCAATTCACTGTTGTCAGTCGTCATCACCATATCCCAAAAAAAAGCGCCCGCTCGTCGGCGGGCGCCCAATCGCATTCTTCATTATTATCGTGGTGTGCCTTATCGTTGCTGTCAGGAGGCCAGTATCTTGTCCAATACCGGCAGCAGGTACTTGTTGAAGACGTCCGGGTTCTCGCTCATCGGAAAGTGCCCGATCTCTTCCATGATGATGCACTCGGAATTTTTCGTCTTCTTAGCCGTGTCTTCCGTCATCTCGGGCGTACAGGCGAAATCGTAAACGCCCGTCATGTAGTAAATAGGGATTTTGCCCGACAGTTTCTCGGTCTTACCGCGGAAATCATGGTCGACGCTGTAGAAATACAGGTCGCCCTTGAACACGCCCGGTCCACCCTGCGAATAATACCACCACGTTTCCCAACGAAACTTGTCGGGGCTTTGCGGCGCCATCAAACCGAAAACGGAAGTGGCGCAGGTCTCGCCGCCATGGATATGGGAATGGCGTAACCAGTCCAGATGCCAGCCCGGTGAGTACTCGCACGCTTCGATTGCGATCAAGGCGCGGATTTCGTTTTCGTATTGCTCGGCTAAATGCAGGCAGATGTTGCCGCCCATGGAACTGCCCATGATGACGGGCTTATCCAGGTCCAGTTCGCGACAGAACGACATCAGGAGTCCGGCATAGAACTTCGCCGTCAGCTTGTATTCGTCGTCCTCTTTGTACCAGTTGTACGGCGGGATCGATTTGCCGTGGCGCGGTAGGTCCAGCGCGATGACCCGGAAATTCCGGCTGATATTCGAGTCGCATAGTTGGTGTCGCCACTCGCGCCCATCGGTGCCGGCCGTATGTAAGCACACCATGGGAATGCCTTCGCCGGCTTCTTCGTAATAGATGCGGTATTCCTCGCCCTCGTAGGGGACCCATATATAGCGCCCGGTGATCGGTTCAATTTTGGCCACTAGCGTTCTCCAATTGGTCTTATCACCCTTATATTTCGCGCATCCGATCGAGAGCCCAGGTGAATGCCCGCATGTTCTGCCACATCACCATTTGGTCGCCCTCGAGCGTTACCCGGCCGTGTAATGGATGCCCCATGGCCCAGATATCGTTGTACATGGGCGGCGGCACTGGTTGGCAAAATTTCTCCCAGCTGGCCGCGGGTCCTTTCACTGCCAGTTGGTAGCAGGTCTCCGGCCCGATTTCGTCGGTAAATTCGGCGATCTGTCCCTTCACGAAGGAAACGACGAAGTGCTTCTCGCCGAAGCCGAGCAGCAGGTCGGCCGTGAAATGCTTTCCGATCCAGCTCATGGGGCCATTGCTGTTCACGGCTTCCTGCCATCGTTTCATCCAAGACGCGTCAAACATGTTCGGAACCTCCCCTTTTTGGATTCGTAACCGTCGTGCGCGGGGTCGTCGATGAAAGCATGAGTACGCAAGGCGTGTCAATACACACCCGCGCCGGCCCCGGAAACTGGCAAGACCGGTGTCCACGAATTGACGGATCGACGCCGGCCGGGTGGCCGCCATGGTGTCTTGCTATTCGGCAATGGCGCGGTAAGAATGCTTCGGTGCGTTGAACAACACTTTTTGAAGACGGGAAGTACGATGTCATTCATTGCGGATATTGCACTGCAGCAGCGTTTCGTCGACGCACTCAACGCGAACGATGAATTTAGCACCCAAGCGCGGGCCTTCGACGGTTCGATTCTTTTGCAGGTCGATTCGGATCAGTTGTGGCTCAAGATCTATAAGGGCCGGGTGATCGATCACGAGCCCGCGGCGTCGGCTTTCGGTTACACCTTCAAACTCTCGGGGGCTGAGTCCGCATGGATGCTGCTAATCGAGGGGAAACGTCGCTGGGCGGATCTCACATTTCCCGGCAAACGCTATTTCGATGACGACCCGGAACTCAAAACGGTCGGCGCGGATCATGTCGATATTGCTACCGAAGGTAATTTGCTCGAGGCGGCGCGCCTCACCGAAGCGACCTTTCTGTTGGCATACACACTGCGTGACGTAGCGCAGTCTTGAAGGAGGCAGAGCAAAATGGCGACTCCCGAAGATATCCGAGGACATTACGTCAAGGTGGATGGTACGCGGACGTTCTATGACGAAATCGGCGATGGTACTCCGCTGGTCTGCATTCATACAGCCGGTGCGTGCTCTCTCGAATACCAGTACGCATTGCCGCTCTACGCGGAGCACGGGTTTCATGCCTACGCGCTTGATTTGCCCGGACATTCCCGCTCTTATCCGGTGGGTTGGGCACCCCATCGTACGATCCACGCGCACGCCGAATTCGTGCACGCTTTTATCGAAACCTTGGCGCTCGAACGCCCGGTCGTTACCGGGTGTTCGATCGGCGGCGACATCACCTTCGATTACGCGGTCCACCATTGGCGCGAAATGGCGGCCGGAATTCCGATGGAAGGGCTCGGGCGGTCGCCGACATTTCCGTTACCGAGTCACCTCATGCACCCATCATGGGGCCCCGGCTGGCAGGATCAGATGGAGCGGGCGGCCATCGAATCACTCAATCGGGGCTGCTCGCCCGAGATGATTGAAGAGTTGCGCTGGCAGCATCGTAACGCGCAAGTCAGCGCGGTCGGTGACCTCGAAGGATGGTCGCAGCACGATGTTCTGGAACGGCTCGGCGAAGTTGAGTGCCCAATGTTGGTGATCCGCGGCGAAGACGACTTCTGGGTTCCCAAGGAACTGATCGACGAATCTGCGGCGGCGTTGCCGAGGGGCGAGGCGGTGCATCTTCCAAAAATCGGGCATTATCCGATGTTCGAAGCGCCGCAGCTTACCGCCGATCTTGCAGCGGATTTTTGCCGCGGGCACGGGATCCTGGAGGCGTCGACTGCGGCGTCCGTCGCCTGAGGCTGCTTCTGATTGCTAAATACACGTTCCAAAATATCGATCAGTTTCAGATTAAAGGCCGATGGCCGTATATCACCGCCGTCATACCGGCCCCGGATCGAGTCCGGGGTGACGGTAGTTGGGGTAACGAGAAAAGTGAAGCATCTTTCCGAACGCCTATTTGGATAGGAGCCGCGGACTGCCAGGGGCAGTCTGGAACGAGATAACGAGAACCCCCAGTGTACGGGGTGGAGGACGGTCGATGGAGTTTGGATTCGTATTCATGGGGGACTGCCATATTCATCCGGACGTGAAGTACGCCGAGGACCATGGCTTTTCTCACGCCTGGCTTTACGACACGCAAATGCTTGGCAGCGAGGTCTACGCCGCCCTCGCGCTGTGCGCGGATCGCACCTCCACGATTAAGCTTGGTCCGGGCGTAACGAATCCCGCTTCGCGGATCGCGCCGCTGACCGCCTGCGGTATGGCGACGCTCAATTCCCTGGCTCCCGGACGAACGATCATGGGTATCGGGACCGGCAATACCACGCGCCGCACCATGGGGATGCCGGCGGCTCGGGTGGCTGAGCTCGAGGACCACGTCAGGGTTTGTCGCGATCTTTTCGACGGCGGGATCACCGACTACAGTGAGGGTGATCGCCATCGCAAAATAAAATTCTTGAACCCGGATCTGGGTTTCGTCAATATTGCCGATCCGATCCCGATCTATATCTCGGCCAGCGGTCCGCGGGTCGCACAACTGGCCGGACGCATTGCCGACGGCGTGATCCTTTTTGGCGCGGTGAGTCCGTCAATCGTGAAATGGATGGTCGGGCATGTTCGCAAAGGCGCCGAAGATGCAGGCCGCGACCCGGACGACATCTACGTGCTGTCGATGACCGCTTTCTATTTGACCGAAAGTGACGAGCAGATAGAGACGCGGGCGGTGCGGGAAGCGGTAGGGCCGATGGTGGCGTCCAGCAGCAACATTTTTGCGCTGTCGTGCCATAAGGACCCGTCGGTCCTGCCCGAGGATTTACGCGACGAGTTGATGAATTTCGTGGGCGTGTACCGTGAACCGGACGCGCCAGTCGAGACACGTCATTTGAAGCTGTACAGCGGTTACCTGCAGCACCTTAAGGACGAACATGAAGCGCTGATGACCAAGAGAATCATTCAGGCAACGACGCTCACGGGAACGAAGCGCGAAGTCATCGGGATGATCGAGGAAATGCGCGATGCCGGCGTCCACCAGGTCGCTATTCAGCCGATCCTGGAAACCCGCGCCGTCGTACAGCAGGTCGCGCAGGAAATCATGCCCCACTTTGCCTGAGCAATCGCTAAAAGGGCGGCTACGCCGCCCTTTTGGGTTCCTATCTGGAGGCCGGGCGGTCTACCATTCGCCCTTCGACAAGCTTTTCAGGTGCTCCGCCCAGTTGGCATAGGTGCGCAGCGGTATCCAGTTGATTTCCGGGGCAATGTGGGCATAACCGAGTTTCCAGATCGGGAGGTTGTGAATGGCCTCGTCCATCTGGTCAGCGTTATCGACGTCGAGCACGGCCATCACCTCGTACTTCCCGGCGACTTTCCAGATGTGCTTGATCGCGCCGGCTTCCACCGCTTCCAGCGCCGCGACGGACTCCTGTCGCCAGACTTCGAAGAATTCCTTATTGGATGCACCTTCGGGCTTGACGAGTTTGACGTGAAGCATGATTTCCATGATCGGATCCTTAGTAAGTTCAGGGGGCGGCTACGATAACGTGGGCAACCACGCCGCGCAATCACGGGTCCGCTACCGAACCGAGGAGCGCCCAATTAGCGGATCGTCGTGCGTCGTCGGGGTCACATGCGGCGCCGATTGCGCCCAGCTTATCGACGTAGGGTGCCGGGAATCGGTGATGTCTGGCCCCTTCGACCACGAACGCCCGGTACCAATCGTAGGGGACTAGGCGGTCGTCGATATACGATTCTTCGGCGAGGTAGACCCAAACGGTGCCGAAGATCTCGACGTCGATGCACGTGCTGCGGTAGCCGTTGCCGACGCCTTCGATGTGGTCGAGACGCGCCTTATCCGCGAGCGAGATTTCATATACGGCAGCATAAGCGGTACCGGAAGCCGCCGGGGTAAGATTGCACTTGCCGGATCCATCCGCACTCGATTTATGATAGTGCACCGCCCAGCCAGGGAGTTCGACGGTGCCGAGCGTCGTAATCGAGTCGAGGCGCGCGCCGATACGCGCCGGGTGGAGGTTCGATCCGTAAGCCAGGTAGGGGACCGTATCCATAACTCTATTTACGCGTAGTTCTCGGTAATCGTCGGCGGGCGATGTTTAGTGTCGACATTTCTTCCGTCCGTTATTGTGCCCCAAGCCGCAGTGACGGCAACATGCTAATCTATCGACGAACCATTCTGAAGGGTCGACAAGACGATGGAAACGCCGGCGGAAACATTCTCGCAAGAAGATGAAAATCAAGTTCTCGACGCCCTCGGCGTATGGTTGGAAAACGAGGTGCGGCCGGTGGTCAAGCACTTCGACCACGAAGATGAGTATCCGCACGAAATCGTCGGGCAAATGAAAGAAATGGGCTTGTTCGGTCTGATGTACGCGCCGGAAGACGGCGGACTTGGTATGCACGCCAGTGCCTACGCCAAGGTGATCTCGCGGATCTGTGAAACTTGGATGAGTCTTGCGGGCGTCATCAATACGCACATGATGCTCGGACATCTGATCGGACGGTTCGGTACAGAGGATCAGAAACGGCGCTTTCTGCCGAAGCTCGCGGCTGCCGAACTCCACGGGGTCTTGTGTCTAACCGAGCCGGACGCGGGAACCGATCTGCAGGGGATCAAGACCACTGCCAAGAAAGACGGGGAGCAGTATGCGTTGAACGGTTCGAAGATGTGGATCACCAACGGCATGCACGGCAGCCTCTATGCGATCCTGACGAAGACGGATCCGCGGGCAAAACCCGCCCACAAAGGGATGAGCATGTTTCTCGCCGAGCGCGGGCCCGGGTTCAATATCGACGGCAAGTTGAAGAAGCTTGGTTATCGCGCCCTCGAAAGCGTCGCGCTCAGTTTTGACGACTTTCGCATCGACGCCGATCGGCTGCTCGGCGGTGAGGAGGGCCATGGCTTCCACCACGCGGTCGGTGGGCTGGAACTCGGGCGCATCAACGTGGCCGCGCGCGGCGTCGGTCTCGCGCGCGCAGCGATGAACGATGCGGTCCGCTACGCCCAGGAGCGCCAAACCTTCGGCAAGCCGATCTGCGAGCATCAGTCGATCCAGATCAAGCTCGCCGACATGGCGACACGCGTCGAGGCATCACGGCTGCTGGTCGAACAGGCGGCGGCCAAATTCGACCGCGGTGAGCGCTGCGACATGGAAGCGGGGATGGCGAAATTATTCGCTTCGGAAACCGCCCTGGCCAACGCGACGGAAGCCATGCGGGTGCATGGCGGCTACGGGTACTCGGAGGAATTCGACGTCGAGCGCTATTACCGGGATGCCCCGCTCATGTGCATTGGCGAGGGGACGAATGAAATTCAACGGGTTTTGATTGCGAAGCAGTTGGTCAAGCGCAGTCCTGTTTGATGGGGTTCGGTTTTTGAGATCCGGGTTGATAACTGATCCGAAATATCGATCAGTTTCGGGCTAAAGGCTAATTGCTGCAGTTCATCACCGTCATACCGGCCCCGGATCGAGTCCGGGGTGACGGACCCGGTATCCA
>CAZFZX010000118.1:0-14856 GCA_964523765.1 uncultured Enterobacteriaceae bacterium | reverse complement strand
GGTCCAGTCAAACAATGTCCCGCCTCCGGCGGGCTTTTCCTACTGGATACCGGGTCCGTCACCCCGGACTTGATCCGGGGCCGGTATGACGGCGGTGATATACAGCAATCGGCCTTTAACCGGAAACTGATCGATGTTTTGGAACGCGTATTTCGTTAATATCTAATTCTCCGAAGATCGAGCGCGCATTTCTCAACGACCAAGCTTACCGATCTCGGCCTGAACCCGCCAGCGGGGTATCAACTATTCCGCCGAACCGCCCGTCAGCCTTATCTCTCCCAGGTAAATACTATCCCCCAACGTCGCTTCGAGCGTTGCCTGACCATATTTTGGATGGCTTACATCGATGCGGTAAACGCCGCTGTCTGGCGCGAGCTCGTCAACTTTGAACTCCCCAAACACGTCCGATTTCGTTGATTGCAGCAGCTTTTCTCCCTGGAACAGGGTCACGTCCGCTCCTTGCATGCATTCTTCAACGCCGTCGACTGCGGCCACGACGCTACCGCCAACAAAACACTTGTCGTAGCGGTAGAGATTGCGATAGTAGATCCGCGGCTTGGCATTGAGTTCCGGCTGCAACACATCCAGACCCTCGGCCTGGGCGCGTCTTTCCATTTCGGCATCAGGCACCCTGACGACCTCGAACACATCGGTCGGGCAGGACTGCGCACAGCGCGGTTGCTTCCACCCCTGATCGAGGAGATGAGCATCAAAATACCAGGTTTGCGGTAACTCGCTCTCTTCGTTCCAGATAATCGCATCGTAGGGACAAGCTTGCACAATGTCCTTGCGCCCTTTCGCCTTCTCCGGGTCGATAATCACAATGCCATCGTCTCGCTTGCGGATGGCGTCGCCGACCGCTTTCATACAGGGGGCGTTGTCACAATGGTTGCACATCGTAACCAGATAGGCGGTATCCACGACCGGAGCCTCGCCGCGCACCTTGCGCGAAATGGCGATCAACTCGGCACCTTCTTGCGGTGCGGCCGCGCTGTAACCGGGAAAGTCATTCCCTACGTGCTCGTCTTTGGCCGCCAGCACGCAGTTATTGCAATTCTCGCAACGTTCGACGTTGATGATTAGATTCCACTTATCCATGAGCTGATCCTTTATCTCTTCGCTTATGCAACCCGCGCGCGATTCAAGGCATCCCTGTCTTCGAACTTTTCGATTTGTACCAGGGTGGAATTCGGGCTCATGGAATGGGTGCCCTCGGTCTGGGATCGCGATGGAGTCAATATATTCAGGCAGCCTCCGATCTCGAGTTGCTCGTCGTTTACCATCAGCGGTTGGTAGGTGGCGCTGGCTTCATAACTTTTCACCACCCCGGGAACCAGCAGGGGTGAGACGTCCGCCACACAGATCACCGCGCCTCGATCGTTGTAGATCTTCACCAGATCGTCCTGGCCGATACCACGCATTTTCGCGTCCTGCGGGCTGATACGCAGGATCCAGTAGCGGTGCCCGTCCAGCAGAAAGCGGTGATCTTTGATCTGATCGGTAAAACCTTTGTTGTCCGCATACGTATGAAAGCTGTAACGGCTATGGGTGGCGATCATCTGCAACGGGTACTTGTCGACCAACTCCACCGTCCGCGGCCCTTCCCAGGCCGGAATATAGCGGTTCACGGCCGGGCGATCCGGGTTTTCGGCTTCATTACGTTTTAGAATCGTGGGTACGAATTCAATCTTGCCGCTCGGCGTTTGCACGCCGTAACCGAATTCGTCGGCAAACTGCGAGGGCAGAGGATGAGGCTCCGGCACATCCTTCTTACGGCCTTCGGCGAACCATCTCATACTCACGGGGGCACGCAACGCCTCTTCTTCGGCCGGCACGACAAAATAGCCCTTCTTAAGAAATTGCTTCCACGAGATATGTTGCGGCAGATCGGAGGAGTCGAAAACTCGCTTACACCAATCGAGTTCGCTACAGCCCTCGGTGAAGACGGTCGCCAACCCCAAACGTTCCAGAATTTCCTGAAAGATCCGATAGTCGGATTTTGATTCGCCCAGCGGTTCGATGCATTTGTGCTGTATCGCGATCACCCGGTGGTTGAGCAGGTCAAAGGTGTGGTGGCCATACCCGCCGGCGTTGCAGGATTCACCGATATCCCAACGTTCCAAATTCGTACACGCTGGCAGAATGATGTCGGCAAACAGGGCTTCTCCCTCCATGAAGATCGACTGATTGACCAGACACTCGATGCTCTCGTGACGATAAGCCTCGGCCAAACGGCCCGATTGGGTGGTAACACCGAAGGAAGAACCACCGTAACGATAGATCATGCGTACCGGGGAAAAACCGGGCATCGGATAATCGAACGGCGCAAACTGCGCTTCCTGCGAAGTGCAATCCCACAGATAGCCTCGGGTTTTGCCCTCGATGATCGCCTCGGGGATCTTTTGCCTGGGGATCAACTGCTTCACCGGGTTCATGCTGATCACATGAGGCATCCGCAGGTAGTTGTTGATGGGATTGGCGTTATTGTTCATGTCGCCGGAAATGCCGCCTTCGGCATATCCGGGGAAATAGAATTCAAGGTCCACCGGGGAGCCGGTCGACAGGTGCCCCATGTTAACGCCCGGTTTACCCCAGCCCTGCATCGCCATCATCATGACCATGCACCGGGCCCACTGGCCGCCCGTCGCACCGCGGCAAGCTCCGCCAAACCCGGTTCCGGTCGTCCCGCATCCCAGGTACGTTTTCCTGGCCGCCCAGGAACGAGCCAAGGCGCGGACGTCGCGGGCGCGAACACCGGTTTCCGGCTCCTGCCATTCGGGCGACTTGGGGGTGCCGTCTTCGAGACCCAACAAGTAGGCGCGCCACTCCTCGAACCCGGTGGTGCGGGCAGCCACATACTCCTCGTCATACAGCGATTCGGTCACCCAGACATACATGATCGCGATGGCCAGCGCCGGGTCGGTGGTCGGCTTGATCGGAATCCATTTGCCGCCGAGAAGTTGCGCCGTCGGATTATAGTGCGGGTCGATGTGTACGAATTCGATCCCCCGTTCCTTCGCCCACAACCGTTTTTGCGTACCTTCATAACCGCCATAAATCGAGTTGGTCGTCTCCGGATCCGCCGACCAAAAAATAATCTGCTCGGCTTCTTTCAAGCAGTCCTCGGTGGTTCCGTAGCCGGGTACGGCGCCGGCCCGTAAAGCGTGACCGACGTGATGCTGCGCCCCCCAAAACCACCCCTCCCAGCTGTCGGGATTCATCACCATTCGGGTAAAGCCGATCTGGTTGCCGAAGCGCAGCAGAGAGCTTAAGTAATAACCGATGTTGCCCCACTGGTGGTGCGAGGAGGCGGAGATGAAGATGGAACCAGGGCCATGTTCTTTCTTCTGCCGTTTGATTTCCTTGGCGACAATATCCAAGGCCTCTTCCCAGCTGATGCGCTCATAACCGGAAACGCCCCGGTTCTGCGGATTGCGCTCTCCGTCCGGATCGAAATCGACACGTTTCATCGGATACAGCGCACGGTTTTCCGAATACACCAGGCCTTTCGTCGACAGGGCGTGGGGAGCGACCGTGGCTTGCCTGCGCGGCGTAAAGGAGCCTCCCCTGGCATCGACTTTCCAACTGGACGCATCCGCATCGGTAAAATCGATCGGCGTCAGACGTAATATTCTGCCGTCGCGGACATAGACGTGCAGCGGGCCGCCATTGGTGATCGTGGTATAGCGCGTGCTGCCGTCGCCCATTTCTTCACCATAGGAAAAGCCCTCCACCGTCGCCCTCTGGATGAGCTGTAATGCCCAATTCGACAGCCGGTCCGGACCATCCAGCGTCATCAGGAAGTTTTTCGCGGCATGAACCTTGAATGCCATATCCGCATCCGGCCGTAAGACATTCAGGGCCGTATCCAGATTCTTGAAAATGATCGCAACGTCCGGACTGGGGTGGATGCCCGATGCAGATTGAACCTTGCCCGCAGAAAAAGTGAAGTGGCGTCCAATCTTGTTGTCCTTAGTTCTAATCTGTAACACACAATCGTGCTTGCTCGCCTCCCGGCGAAACGAAGCGCTCTTCCGGCCAGCCCTGTTGATGATCGGCGCCAGTGCGAACAAAATGGTGCGCAAGATCGTAGCTTTCATTGCCGGTGCCTTTTTCTTCGGTGAATTGCTTCAGAAACAACGGGAACAGGTAGCACGCTACCATCTTAACGGCGGCGCCTGTCCCTGACAAAAAAAGGGCGCCGGAGGCGCCCTTTTTCAACCGCAGTAGTGCCCGCTTTACTTGCCGGCCTTCCGCAGATATTGCACGGTAAAACGGCCCTGCGCGTTTTCGTCCTTGATCAACAGACCCTTGAACTGACCGGTCGTGCAGTGCTGCGCCTGCACATCGATGACCATGAAACAGTCGTCGATAGCAACACCGGAGCCCTTATTCAGCGGATGATGTTCGTCCGGATAGGCCTGACAGATCGTGAACGTCTTCCAGAAATCGCCTTTGCGATCGTAGAGCGCGCTCTGCGGCAAGGTGAAGGTCTGCGCGTCCATGTTCATAATGCGCTTGGACAATGGGTGGTTCTTGTCTTTTGGGCTCGCCTCGACGCGATAGACCTTGCGCAACTCCCACGTCGTATCGGCGAAACAATCGCCCTGCCCCCCGTATTCGACGTACTGATAACCATCGGCTTCCTTATGGTCCTCGGTTAACCGCAAAGAATTGTGACGATGGAACGGCAGCAGGACGTTCGTGGTGTCGATGTACTTCCAATCGTAGTCCGATACGCGGTTGTTATAGCCCTCGAAGTCCTCGATCATGATGTCCGTACCGAGGAAAGAATCGGTCGTCTGGCCCGTTGCCAGGCGGCGTACGCGCCGCTGGAACCCGAGGTACAACCACGCGTCATCACGCCTGGTGTCAACCTTGTAGCGGTGGATCAATACTTGCGTGTCCTTGAGGTCAAAAGGTTCGTAAACCTTCAGATAGATCGAGCGAAAGAGTTGGGCCGTGTTATCCGGAAGCTCCGGTACCGGCGCCGTGTTGACACGGTGCTTCCAGTTGAGGAAGTGGAAACACCACCTGATGGTGCGCTCAAGCTTCCCTGTCCTCAGGCTCTTGTACTTCCAGAAGAACGGACAGATGTCGGCGTTGTCCCCCCAGTTATAGCCATACTGATAATTCCAGGCGAGTTTGACCCCGGCATTCGGGTCGTTAGGGTCCGGCTCTTCAGGGAACGCCCGGCCGGCGACGAAGTTCTCGACAATACCCTGCGCATTCAACACCGATGGGTTGGCGACGGCGTCGCGGGTTGCCTGGATGTAGTTCGGGTGGAGTTCGAGCGAACCGGTCGGCGCGGTCTGCATCTCGAAGCGGTCGTTCTTCAGATGGTCGTACATACCCGGATCGAGGATATCCTTGAACTGATCCGCGTTGCCCTGGTTGATCACCATCCCTGGTTCGTAGCCCGGAAATTCCGGCGTCCAAGACTTGTAAGGATAGAACGAATTGTCCACGTCGGCGTCGGTAAACGCTACCGCACCTCCGGAGAGCGTCACCGCGACGGCGACGGCGGCGAGGCGCAAGACATTTGGGTACATCATATACATTTCCTCTCTCGATTCACGAGTGTCGCGGTTCAGCTACCGAGACGGTCGTTGTTTTCATTTCGTCCTCGTCCAGCGGTCCCGCGGTTTGATCCTGTCGTCGTTCTGGGCGTCACTCCCGGTTTAGAAGCGAAACCGGATCAGCAGCTGCAATTCGTCTTCGTGCGACGCCATGCCGATCGGGCCGGAGCGGAAACGCCCCAGCGGTTCGAAGCCCAGGCGATTGCCCAGACTGGCGAATTCACCCCCACCGGGGAAGCACTCGGCTTCGGGGGGGCCGACGGGCGGAACCGTGCAGGCGTTGCTAGCGGTGAACGGGGGCAGACCGTTACTCGTACGGTTGTCGTCGGCGTTGTGGCGCGAGCGACCGAACTTGATGTTGGCGCCGAAAGTCAGACGCCAGTTGTCGTTGATCAACCAATCGACTGCCGGGCCGACAACCCCGGCCTTCGCACGAACGTCATAGGCGGTGATCAAGCGCGGCTGGATCCGGTCGTTGGCATAGAAACCCTGGATCAGAAAGGTGCCGATGAAATTGTGGTCCCAGTCCTGGAAGCCGATCATGCCGCCGGTCGGATTAACCACGCTGGCCGCCGGCGCCGTCTGGATTTGCGCCACACCCGCGGCAATGCGCGAGGCGTTCGCGGGATTCATGAAACGCTCGTGATCCAGCAGATGCTGGCCGAAAATCTGCGCCGACAGCAGGAAGGTCCGGTTTGGGTTCAGGAAGCGAATATAGGTCGGTCGATCCCAACCGACGACCCAGCGCAGCACGTCCGACTCGGAGAAGAGCCGAGACTGCGACGTGTCGGCAAACTCCTCGCCTTCGGTCCAGGCAAATTCCACCCGGAACGCCGACTTGATGTAATCGATGTAGAAGTCGGCCGAGGTGCCCACCAGCAGCACGCGCGGAAAATGGATGTCGAACGCCGGAGCACCGGGACGCACGCGCTCGGCCCCGAAGGTGTCGGTCGGATCGAAAGGGTTCGCAGCACCGGGGCCGACGAACGGATTCTGCGAGGGAATGCCGCCGCGCAAGGACGGCAACTGGGAATGATAATAGGCCGCGTTGAACGAGAAGCCGACGCTCTTGAACACCCCTTCCATACGCACGCCGAACTGGTCGTGTCCGTCCGGCAAGTGAATGTTGCGGATGCCGATGACGTGCGCCGGAAAATCGGTAGCGAGATTGCCGACCGGCGACAAGCCGGTGGCGAAATTCGACACGGTACAGCCACTATCCCAGCAGTTCTTGAGCGAGCGGAACAGGTCGCCCGCCAACAAGATGTTATACGGCTGGCCGCCCTGTCCGAGCACGTGGGGTTGAAACTCCTCGAAATTCCACAGGAACTGGAAGTTCAGGTCGTCGAAAATCTGGGTCCCGCCGAGACGCCATTCGACGTTGAAGATCCCGAGCGGGATCCGGCTATCCTCGAATTCCTCGTAGATGTTCTGAATCGAAAAATCGATCGGGTTGACCTGGTCGAGAACCCGGAACAAATCGGTCCGGCCCCACACGACCTGTTGGCGGCCGATGCGAAAGTTGATTTCGTCGCCGTTGGCTAGCGGCAGGGTCGCGTCGAGATACAACTCCCGCAGCCAGCGGTGCTTGTCGGTGAATTCGGGATGGCTCAGGTCGCTCTCTTCGGCGTCCATGTAATCCTTGATGCAACCGCGCGGATCAATATTACAGGGCCGCACCGGCGTGAACAGATCCAGGCCGCCGCCGAACTCACCGTTGTTGTTGGCGTTGCCGAGTTCGCTACTGACCTTCTTCATGCCCGAGTTCGGGTTGACGCCGAGGTCGATAGTGAAGTTGCCGCCTCCCGGCAGCGGGAGTCCGGCAGCCGAGTTGACCGGTGACGCGCCCCATTCGGTCTGCAGACCGAGTTCCGTCCCGACCGGAATTCCCGAACTGCTGCCGTAGACCATACCGCCCGATTCCTCACCGAACTCGTCGTTGTTCCATTCGTAGACACCGTCGTGGGTCATACGGATGATGCCGTTGAGCGACACGCCGCGGAACATGCCGACGGAGCCGAAATCCTTGGTCGCCTCGAGCTGGCCGCGGATGCGATTCTTGACCGAGCCGTAGCCTTCGCGATTATGCTGCGTATAGTCGAGGAAACCATGGGCAACGACCGTGCCGTCTTTAGAGTTCCAGGCCGTGGCGTTCGATATCCCGACGAGACCCAGGATAACAGCGGCGGTAAAGGTCGCCCCGCATTGAACCATTCCACGACGAATGCGTAGTCCAGCCATACTTTCCCCCTTCTTACTCCCCAACGTGTAGTCCGATACGCGGCAAACCGAAAATCAGCCAGCCGGTTCGTCGTATTGCAAACAAAACACTTTGTCCGTCAACAATTTCACAACACAAACCGTCGCAGCTTAGCGACAGATGCGGTTACTATAACCACATTTGCACAGGATTCAAATAATTTGTTTGCTTATTTCAATCAAATAATTGAATCAAATTGTTCGAGCATGTCCATCTGTTGCGTCTAACCAACAATTTCATCGATGGTCGAACCCTCGCCCAACGCCCAGCGTTCCGTCGCCGCCTGCATGATGAACTTCGGCTTGAACACGTCGACCCAGGCCGGCACCAGGAACATCGCGGCTCCCGCATTCAGGACCAGCATAATGAACAACAATTGGGCGGCGTCGGCCTGGAAGCGCAATTCCGAGACGAACACCCACAAGATAATGCCGCCGATCAGCGTCGTGGCGGTGATCGCGATGGCGACCCCGGTGGTGCTGACCGCGGTAGTGATCGCATGCTGCAGACTGTCGGCAACGTGCAACTCTTCTTTGATGCGGTCCATCATGTAGATGGCGTAATCGACGCCGAGACCGATCCCGACCGCGATCATCGGCACGGTATTGACGTTCAGGCCGAGACCCATGATGCCCATGCACGCATAGGACAGCGTGGTAGCGAATGCCATCGCCCCGAGGATCAAGATCCCGGCGTGCAGCGATGTGTAGAACCACAGCGTGAACAACAGGATCAGTATCATCACCGCGGGCACCACGATCACGTTGGTTTCATAGGCTTCTTCGTCGATCGCCGCGGTTACGCCGACGGGGCCGCCGGCGAGTTCGATATCGAAGCCGTCGATCTGGCTGGCGACGCGATCGCGCCATTCCTTCACCATGTGCATGGCGCGGCGGATCGTTTTACCGGTGTGGTCCTTGTAATAGAACACCATGTTCGCGACCCGGTCGTCGGTATCCTGGTACTCGATCAGGGCGCCCGGGATCGGCGCGGACATCATATAGGCGAACATCAACCCGCCGATCTCGTTATTGAATTGCGGGATCACCGCCCACCGGGGATCATCGTTTCGCGTCATCCGGTTCACGGTCGTGATGAGATCCGGTACGCCCTTGGTCCCACCGAGGGTTTCGTCGTACATCATGTAATTTTGGAAATCGTTGAGCGCGCGGAGCACCTCGGGGCGCTTCAGGCCGGCTTTCTCGCTGGTATGCGCAATGATGAACAATTCCTCGGATCCGGGAAATCGCTGGTTAATGGCCTTCGATGAAATGTTGAAATCGTGATCATGAAAAAGTAACGGAGAACCAGGCTCCGGCTCTCCAATCTGCACCCAGGAACTAAAATACGATGCGATGATCGCAATGACGAGGCTCGTCCACAGTACCCCCTTGGCACGGGCCGGCGTCGCGGTTACCAGCGCCAGCTTGGGAAAGATCCTACGGATGATCGTGTGCTTCAGTGCGACGTTCTTCGGCTGCGGTAACAACGACAGCAGCATCGGCACGCTGACAAGTACCGTGACGACCATGCACAGCGCCCAGAACGAAGCGTAGACCGCCATCTTGTCGTTGATCGGGACCGAGCCGAGGCCGATCAGGGCGAGGGCACAGGCGTCCGCCACGATCGCGAGCGCGCCGGGACGGAACAGCGAGTTAAAAGTATTGCGCGCCGCTTCCTCCTTGTCGCCCGTGCGCGAGAGTTCGAGAAAGTAGCGTTCGACCTTCTGGATGCCGTGCGACATCGATCGCGCGGAGATCAAAAACGGCACTACCAGCATCAGCGGATCGAGGTTGTAGCCGAACAAACCCATGAAGCCGACGCCCCAAATGCTCGTCAGGATCATCCCGATCAACGGCAGCAGCACGCCGTAAAAGCGACGCGAGTAAACGACCAGGATCGCGAGTACGATGAAAATCGTGTAGAGAAAGATCTGCAGGATCTGCGGCGAGTAGGAGTCGACCCAGCCGGCGAGCACCGGATGCCCGGTCGCGTAAATTCTGACGCCGGGTACCGATTCCGCATCGCGCAGCACCTGCAGTTCTTCGAATACCTTACCGTAGTCGAGCTGCCCTTCGTTCAACGTTCCCTTGATCAACGCCGACTTCAGATCCGGCGACACCAGCAACCCGAACACCCGGGTACTCGACACCACATCGCGCTTTATCTTCTCCAGTTGCTCCTCGGTGTATGGGTCATGGACCGGGTTGTAGTACGGCGTCGATTTAATCGTCCCTTCCGGGGTCAACCAGATCTTGCGGGTATTGCGATGCGTCAGGCTGGTAACGAGGTGGTGATTGATGTTGCTGACTTCGTCGAGCTTCTGCGTCAAGCGGTGGATCCGATCCAGGGTCTCGTTGGTGAAAATCGTCCCCTCCTGCACCTCGAGCGCAAGGACGATGATGTTGGCGCCGCCGAAGGTATCGCGAATGCTGTTGTGCAGTTTGATGTAGGGATGTTCTTGGGGCAGCAGATCGGCGAAGTCCGAGAGCATCCGTACGGCCGGGATCTGGAACGCAAAAAATACCGTAATGAGCAGAATAATGGCCAAAACCATCTTGCGGCTGTTGAACAACAGGTTGCCGAATTTGGGAAAGAGTTGACTGGTATCCATGCGCGCCGCCTTCAAGCTCCGCCGATTTCGACGATATGGAGCGCACCGCCTACGCCGCCGATGAGTAAGCGATTACCGTCCAACGCCCGGGCCAGGCGGAGATACAACCTGACCGGTTTACCGTGGTCGAAGCGGCGCCAAACAGCACCGTCGTAGCGCAAGACCGTACCTTCCCCGCCAACGGCGAACAGGCTTTCGCCGACGGCTTCGATGCCGTAGAGCGGCACTACGGTCTCGGTCTCCTGTTCGGTCCAGGACTGCCCGCCGTCGCTGGTGTGCAGCACCACCCCGCCGAGGCCCGCGATCCATCCCGTCTGCGGATCCCGGAAGTAAGTTGCCTGGGGATAAAACTCGTCTACCAGCGGGGGGAGCGTCTCCCAGGTTTCACCCCCATCGATGGTCGTCATCACGGTACCGAATTCACCGGTGATCACGGCGGTGGCCGCGTCGAAAAACTGGACCGTGGTCAGTATGACGTCCTCGTCAGTCGTCGACTCGACCCAGGATCCGCCGCCATCGGCGCTGGACCAGCGGTTCGTGTACGCACCGACCACCCAGATCTTGTTGTCGGGTGCGCAGGTCAGCGCCTGCGGGCTTTCCTCTGTAGGGGTGGGCCGGGCGTCCCAGGTCTCACCACCGTCGGCCGAGACGAACACGATCGGCGCGAACGCCAGGACGACGAAATTACCGTTGGGGCACGCCGCGACGTCGATGAGGGCCGGCCAATCGGGCAACTCGAACCGACTCCACGAGGCTCCGCTATCCGAGGAATGGACGATCAGGCCCTGATTGCCCACCACGACCACATTGGCGCCATGGCGCGCCGCCGCCTGATAGCGATCGGTCCGGTGAATGGGTTGCTGCTGTGCCTTTTCCACGCCTTCCATGGTCAGTGGCGCCTCGCACCCGGCGATCCCCGACACACCGAGAATTATTGCTCCGAACGCGGCAACCCGGCGGCACACTGCCAACAATTTGCTCAAGTCCTACCCCCCAACGATTCATTTTCGGGCCGCGTCGCAAACAGCGCTGAACGACACCCGTCTCGCAACCAACGCGACACCGTAACCACACGACCACCGAACATCAAGCTACACGCATAGTCTCGCGCGGGAAACGAATGACAGAGGTCAACCGCCCCGGCGCATCATACCTCCATCAGATGAACCGCATCGACACCGCGCCCAAATGCTGGTAACGCGCGGCAATGTGATCCCCGCGCTCGATACTCACCGCCGCGGTGACGCCCCCGGTCATGATGAAGGTGCCGGCCGGGATCGCTTCGCCTTTGCGCGCGAGCAGGTTTGCGAGCATCACAACCGATTCGGCCGGATGTCCGAGCACCGCCGCGCCCGCCGCCAAGTCCACGATCTCGCCGTTCTTTTCGAGCACAATGCCCGTCGTTCTGAGGTCGACGTCGCCGATGCGCCGCGCGTTGCCGCCGCTGACGAAGGCCGCGGCCGAAGTGTTATCGGCGACGACGCTGCGCAAGTCGAATTGGAAGTTCTCGTAGCGTGAATCGAGGATCTCGACGGCCGGGAGCACGAAATCGGTTGCCTGCAGCACGCTGCCGACATGACAGGGCCCCCGTATCTCCGCCTTGGTAACCAAAGCGATCTCGGCCTCTACGCGGGGTGCGATGAAGCGATCGAACTCGATCTCGCCACGGTCGGGGCACACGCCGTAGTCGCACAGGAACCCGAACACGGGCTCGGTGACGTTCATCTGCCGCATTTTCGCCTGGGATGTCAACCCGGCTTTCAGGCCGGCTATCCTTACGCCCCGCGCTACCTTGCGGCGCCGGATCTCCTCCTGGATCGCGTAGGCGTCTTCCCAATCCAGTGCCGGAAACTCATCAGTGATCTTGGTGATCGGGGCACGGTCGCGTTCGGCATTTTCGAGCCGCTCGGCCAGTGCGCCTACGGTTTTCTGATCCAAGGTCATTGCCGTCGCTCCTCTCGGTCGTCGCGGTTGCGCGCGAGGTTGAGCGCTACGTCCTCGATCATGTCTTCCTGACCACCAATCGTCTTGCGCCGTCCGAGTTCGACCAGGATCTCGCCCGACGCTACGCCATACTTCTCGCCCGCGCGCTTAGCGTGGAGCAGAAAGGAAGAGTAAACGCCAGCGTAACCCATGATGAGCGAGTCGCGATCGACGCGGACGAGTTGGTCCATCAACGGCACGACGATGTCTTCGGCGACGTTCATTAACTGGAATACGTCGATACCGGTATGCGCCCCCATGCGGTCGAGCACGGCATTGAAAGCCTCCAGCGGGGTGTTGCCCGCGCCCGCGCCGAGTCCGGCCGCGGATCCGTCGATACGGTTGGCGCCGGCTTCGACCGCCGCGAGCGAATTCGCGACGCCCATGGCCATGTTGTGGTGGCCATGAAATCCCAATTCGGTTTCGGGCTCCAGCGCCTCGCGCAGCAGCGATAACCGCGCAGTAACGTCGTCGGGCAACATGTAACCGGCAGAATCCGTGCAGTAGATGCAGTTCGCGCCATAGCTTTCCATGAGCCGGGCCTGAACCAGTAATTCTTCGGGCCCCACCATGTGCGCCATCATCAGAAACCCGACCGTATCGAATCCGAGCTTTCGCGCCGTCCCGATATGCTGCTCGGAAACGTCCGCCTCGGTGCAATGCGTTGCCACGCGCACCGTATGTACACCGCAGTCCTTGACCATGTGCAAGTGGTCGACTGTGCCGATCCCGGGCAGCAGCAGCGCCGAGATTTTGGCCTGTTTCATCTCCGGGATCACGGCGCGGAGGTACACTTCGTCGCTGGCGGCCGGAAAACCGTAGTTCACCGAAGCTCCGCCCAAACCGTCACCGTGGGTCACTTCGATCAACGGTACGCCGGCAGTGTCGAGCGCACACGCCACCGTCACCATTTGCTCGGGCGTGATCTGATGCGCCTTGGCGTGCATCCCGTCGCGCAGACACATGTCGTGCAGGGTGACGGTCTTTCCCGTGAGATCCATTGGCTCCACCTTATGCGCCACAAAAACGTTCCGAAATGTCGATCATTTTCGTCATGCCGGACCTGCGACCGCGAGGACGGCACGAGTGTTCCGGGGCCGCAGGAGCGGCCCTGGTGACTTCCACGGACATAGGGAATGCGACAAGAATGCAGGAGCAACCGCGGCCTCCGCTATCCGGTAGAAAAAGCCCGCCACAGGCGGACATTGTTTGACTGGACCCCGGATCAAGTCCGGGGTGACGGCAGTCGTACCTACGAACAACGTGAGCCGCATTTCGGATCAACTATCTGGCGGCAGCCAAAACCAAGCTACCGTCGAGGATTTCCTCGGCGAACATCTCGGCCGTACGCAATGCAGCGGCGGTCATGATGTCGAGATTGCCCGCATATTTCGGTAGGTAATCGCCGAGTCCTTCGACCTCCAGGTAGGTCGACACCCGCTTGCCGTCGAACACCGGTCCGTTCTTCAAGCGGTAACCCGGGACGTACTGCTGCACGTCGGCGATCATGGCGCGGATCGATTGCGTGATCGCGGCCTCCTCAGGCGTGTCCTCGGTGAGGCAATGCACGGTGTCGCGCATGATCAGCGGCGGCTCCGCCGGATTGAGAATGATAATGGCCTTACCGCGCGCCGCGCCACCGACCACCTCAACCGCGCCGGCTGTGGTACGGGTGAATTCGTCGATGTTCTTGCGCGTACCGGGACCCGCCGACTTGCTCGCGACCGTCGCGACGATTTCGCCATAGGCGACAGGCTGAATACGCGATACCGCGGCGACCATGGGGATCGTCGCCTGTCCGCCGCAGGTCACCATATTGACGTTCATTTCCTGCTTGCCCACGTGCTCGGCAAGGTTCACCGGCGGCACGCAGTACGGTCCGATCGCAGCCGGGGTCAGATCGATCATGAGCACCCCCTTGGCCGCGAGCTTGGCGGCGTTCTCGGCATGCACGTATGCCGAGGTAGCGTCGAAGGCAATCTTGATGTCGTCTGCCTCGACTGCGTCCAGCAAGCCGTCGACGCCCTCATGCGTCGTCTTGAGCCCCGCTTCTCGCGCTTTCTTGATGCCGTCGGAGTCCCGATCGATCCCGACCATCCACAGCGGATCGATTCGTTCACTGCGCAGGGCCTTGACCATGAGATCGGTACCGATATTGCCCGAACCGATGAGTGCCGCGTTGATTTTCACGACCGCATCCCTAACCGGTTAATGGAACGTCGCTACTCGCGCCGAAAGGCGGCGCGAAAAGGTCTGTATCCAACCACGGAGGACACGGAGCACACGAACAATACAATTCCATCATCATTTGAACAGTTTCTTTCTCCGTGTTCTTACATTGATACTTTCATAATGCGTGAGCATTGTAGGTTGGGTTAGCCCGCAGGGCGTAACCCAACAATTTGGCCATCATGTTGGGT